>NZ_JBJHAD010000008.1:0-182854 GCF_054050875.1 Blastococcus sp. SYSU DS0541
TCACAGAGTTACGGCGGCCATGGCGAGAGGGAAACGCCCGGCAACATTCCGAACCCGGAAGCTAAGCCTCTCAGCGCCGATGGTACTGCCCTGGAGACGGGGTGGGAGAGTAGGACGCCGCCGGACAACCATTCACGAAGGGCCCCAGCCACCAGGCTGGGGCCCTTCGTCGTACTGCCGGGCCAATCGCCCGAGGAATGGAGCAGGAGCGTCGCCGGGCGCCCGCACCCGCGGGTCAGCTCCGGCGCTCCTCCTTCGTCGTCGCCCCGACGTTGTCGGCGAACCACGCGTTCAACTGCCTCAGATCGCGCCAGGCATCCCGGACCCGGTCCAGGGCCTCGCGGGTGTGCAGCCAGTCCTCCGGCGTCCAACGACGGGCGGCGTGCAGCGACTTGTGCTTCAGCAGGTCGATGCGGTCGTCGTCGGCGGAGTAGCCGGCGGGCACGCGCACCAGGCGCTCACCCTCGATATCCCACCCGCCGGCGCGCAGTCGCCCCACCTCCTGCTCCAGCCGGGGACCCTGCAGCCGATCGGCCACGGCGCGGCGGTACCTCGCCACCTGATCGGATTCCAGCCGCCAGCAACCACCCGCGACGGTCAGCCCGTCGGCCGAGATCTGCACGTACCAGGCGCCGGCGCCGCGCCCCTCCGGGTTCACCACGGCACCCTGGTGCGTCTTGTAGGGGGTCTTGTCATGGCTGAACCGGACGTCGCGGTAGGGGCGGAACACCTTCGCCGTGCCGAACTCCGGCGCCAGCTCCTCGACCAGCGCGGTGAGCGGCCCGCGTACGTGGGTCTCGTAGCCGGGACGGTGCGCCGTCCAGTACGCCTTGCTGTTGTCCGCCTCGAGGCCCTCGTAGAAGACCAGTCCCTCGTCCGGGAACCCGTCGAAGGTCATCGGTCCGTGTCCTCCCCGTCGAGCTCGACGTGCCACCGCAGCTCGCGCAGCGGCGCCGCCCCCGTGTCGAGCGTGCGGGCCCAGCCGTCGGGCGCCCATCCGGCCGACTCGTAGAAGTCGGCGGACGCTCGGTCGGATTCCGCGAGCCAGACCTGGAGGCGGGTGGTGCCGTCGGTGGACGCGAGGTCGGCGACCGCGGCCAGCAGCCGGCTGCCGTGCCCGCGTCGGCCCCAGCGCGGCTCCACCAGCAGCGTGCTGATCTCCGCGGCCTCGGGCCCGGTCGCGACGGCCGCGAAGCCCACCACCGCCCCCTGCTCCACGGCCACCAGCACCCGGTGGCCCGCTGACGGG
Organism: Blastococcus sp. SYSU DS0541; assembly: GCF_054050875.1. Taxonomy (NCBI): domain Bacteria; kingdom Bacillati; phylum Actinomycetota; class Actinomycetes; order Geodermatophilales; family Geodermatophilaceae; genus Blastococcus; species Blastococcus sp. SYSU DS0541. The sequence continues at coordinate 1,250 of NZ_JBJHAD010000008.1, forward strand.
GGCGAGGTGACGGCCGAGCGCCAGGTCTCGGTCACCGCCTCCTCGTCCCACCCCTCGAGGACCTCCGCGGGCAGCAGGGAGCGGTACGCGGTCCGCCAGGTGACGCCCTGCACCCGTGCGATCGCGGCGGCGTCCTCCGGCCGGGCCGGCCGCACCGACACGTCCGCGGAGCCCGTGAGGCGGGGGAAGGGGATCGAGGTCACCCGGGCAGCGTAGGGGCGTGGGCCGGGTCAGCGGGTGTCGTACCCGGGAGGCAGGATCCACGGACGTGACGCCCGTCGAACGGTTGCCGGCCGCGCTCGCCCGGCGCATCGCCCTCGCCGCGCAGGGCTTCGCCGATCCGCGCCCGGCGACCGCCGTGGGCACCCGACAGCTCCGCCGGCTCACCGAGCGGCTCGCCGTGGTGCAGATCGACTCCGTGAACGTGCTCTCCCGCTCGCACTACCTCCCCGCCTTCAGCCGGCTCGGGCCCTACCCGCAGGAGGCCCTCGACGCGTTGGCGAACCGGCGGCACGACCTCTTCGAGTACTGGGCGCACGAGGCGTCCTTCCTCCCGGTCCGCCTGCACCCTCTCCTGCGCTGGCGCATGGCCGCGGCGCAGGAGGAGGCGTGGGGCACCATGACCCGGGTGCACCGGGAGCGGCCGGAGTACGTGGCCTCCCTCCTGGAGCGGGTGCGCCGCGACGGGCCGCTGCGGGCCGGCGAGCTGCAGGAGGAGCGGCCCAACCTGCCGGGCAGCATGTGGAACTGGCACGCGGGCAAGGCGGCACTGGAGTACCTGTTCTTCACCGGCGCCCTCACCGCGTCGCGCCGCACGGCGGGGTTCGAACGGGTCTACGACCTGCCGGAGCGGGTGCTGCCGGCCGCGGTGCTCGACGCACCCACCCCGGAGCGGCCCGACGCGGTGCGGGAGCTGGTGCGCACGGCGGCGCGGGCGCTCGGCGTGGCGACCGAGACCGACCTGCGCGACTACTTCCGCCTCCGGCCGGCCGACGCGCGGACGGCGATCGCCGAGCTGGCCGACGCCGGCGAGCTGCAGCCGGTCGAGGTGGCCGGGTGGGGCCGGCCGGCGTGGCTGGACCCCGCAGCGCGCCGCCCCCGCTGGATCCGGGCGCGGGCGCTGCTCAGCCCGTTCGACTCCCTGGTGTGGGAGCGGCCGCGGGTGGAGCGCATCTTCGGCTTCCGCTACCGGCTGGAGATCTACACGCCGGCGCAGCAGCGGGTGCACGGCTACTACGTGCTGCCCTTCCTGCTCGGCGACCGGCTGGTCGGCCGCGTGGACCTCAAGGCCGACCGGAAGGCCGGCGCCCTGCGGGTGCAGGCCGCGCATGCCGAGGACGGCGTCGACCGCGGGGTGGTCGCTGCCGAGCTCGCCGACGAGCTGCGGCTCATGGCGGGCTGGATGGCGCTCGACGACGTCGCCGTCGTCGGCCGGGGCGACCTGGCGCCCGACCTCAGCCGGGCTCTGGGGGTGCTGCCCGTCCCGGCGTGAGGCCGGCCAGCCGGCGCACCACCGCCAGACCCGCCGGCTCCCCGGGCCAGTGCCGCGCCACGGCGTCCTCGCCGGCACGGCGCACCACCGACCGGAGCGCCCAGGCAACCACGACGACGTCGTCGGCGTACCCCAGGACCGGCACCACGTCGGGCACGAGGTCCAACGGCGAGATCAGGTAGCCCAGCAGGAGCCACAGGCGCAGCCGGAGCCCCGTGGGGAGGGTGCGGTCGGCCGCCAGCCGGCGCACCAGCCGGACGGCGTCGGGCAGCAGCCGCAGGGCGTCGCGGACGGTCAGCCCGTCCGGGCGGGTGTGCCACAGGGCCGCCAGGAGCAGCAGCCAGACCAGCAGCAGGCCGCCGGCCACGGCGAGCAGCGGGCGCCACCAGTCCACGCGCCCAGTCTGGACGGCGGCCCGCCGTAGGCTCGGCAGGTGCCAGAGATCGCGCCGCTCCGCGTCCAGGTCATCGCGCAGACGCAGTTCACCGCACCCGCCGACGTCCCGTGGGAGACCGACGCCGACGGCGGCCAGGCGCTCGCCGAGTTCGCCGGCCGGGCCTGCTACCAGTCGTGGGACAAGCCCAACCCCGCGACCGCGACGAACGCCGGCTACCTGCGGCACATCCTGGAGGTCGGGCACCTCGCCGTGCTCGAGCACGGGACCGTGAGCATGTACCTCACCGGGGTCTCCCGGTCGCTCACCCACGAGCTGGTGCGGCACCGGCAGTTCTCCTACAGCCAGCTCTCCCAGCGCTACGTGCCCGAGCCCGACGCCGCCGTCGTGGAGCCCGCGGTCATCGCCGGGGACCCGGAGCTGCACGCACGGTTCGTGGCGGCGACCGACGCTGCCGCGGCCGCCTACACCGAGCTCCTGGAGAAGCTGGAGGAGCGCTTCGCCGACGTGCCGAACGCCACGCTGCGTCGCAAGCAGGCCCGCCAGGCGGCCCGCGCGGTGCTGCCCAACGCCACCGAGAGCCGCATCGTCGTCACCGGGAACTATCGGGCGTGGCGCCACTTCGTCGCCATGCGGGCCAGCGAGCACGCCGACGTCGAGCTCCGCGAGCTGGCGATCGCCTGCCTGCGCGAACTGCAGCGGGTGGCCGGCAGCGTCTTCGGCGACTTCCGCATCAGCCGCCTGGCCGACGGCACCGAGGTCGCCGCCAGCCCCTTCGTCGCCGAGGGCTGAGCCCCGCGCGACGGCTGGGGCAGGTGTTCAGCGTCGCCTGCTGACCGTCGTCCGGCCGCCGTAGGCTCGGGTCCGTGGCAGCCCCGATCGACACCCAGTACGAGGACCTCCTGCGGCGCATCCTGGCGCAGGGCACGCCGAAGGACGACCGGACCGGGACCGGCACCGTGAGCCTGTTCGGCGAGCGGCTCCGCTACGACCTCTCCGAGACCTTCCCCCTCGTGACGACGAAGAAGGTCCACTTCCGGTCGATCGCCGTCGAGCTGCTGTGGTTCCTGCGCGGTGAGAGCAACGTCGGCTGGCTGCGGGAGAACGGCGTCACCATCTGGGACGAGTGGGCGTCGGCCGACGGCGACCTCGGCCCCGTCTACGGCGTCCAGTGGCGGTCGTGGCCGACCCCCGACGGCGGTCACGTCGACCAGATCGAGAACCTGCTGCAGACGCTGCGCACCGATCCCGACTCCCGCCGGATGATCGTCTCGGCCTGGAACGTCGCCGCTCTGCCCGAGATGGCGCTGGCCCCCTGCCACGCGTTCTTCCAGTTCTACGTGGCCGGCGGGAAGCTCTCCTGCCAGCTCTACCAGCGCAGTGCCGACATGTTCCTCGGCGTGCCGTTCAACATCGCCAGCTACGCGCTCCTCACCCGGATGATCGCCGCGCAGGTCGGCCTGGAGCCCGGCGAGTTCATCTGGGTCGGCGGCGACTGCCACATCTACGACAACCACGTCGACCAGGTGCGCGAGCAGCTCTCCCGGGAGCCGTACCCGTTCCCGGCGCTGGACCTGGCGCCCGCGCCGTCGCTGTTCGACTACACGTTCGAGCACTTCACCGTGCGCGGCTACCGGCACCACCCCGCGATCCGGGCAGCCGTGGCGGTGTGACCGGCCCCAGCGGCATCGCGATGATCTGGGCGCAGGCCCGCGGCGGGGTCATCGGGGCCGACGGCGGCCTGCCGTGGCACCTGCCCGAGGACCTCGCGCTGTTCCGCCGGCTCACGACCGGGTCGACGGTGGTGATGGGGCGGCGCACCTGGGAGTCGCTGCCCGCGCGCTTCCGCCCGCTGCCGCAGCGGGTGAACGTCGTGCTGACCTCCGACCCGGCCTGGTCGGCCGACGGTGCGGTCGTCGCGCACTCGGTCGGCGAGGTGCTCGCCGAGCACCCCTCGGCGTGGGTGATCGGCGGGGGAGGGGTCTACGCAGCGTTCCTGCCGCACGCCGGGCGGGTGGTCGTCACCGACCTCGACACCGACGTCGCCGGCGACACCTGGGCGCCCCCGCTGCACGGGGGCTGGGTGCGCACCGCGCGCACCCCGGCCGAGGGCTGGTCGGTGTCGGCGTCGGGGGGGCTGCGGTTCGCGGTGTCGGAGTACGTGCGGGAACCCGTCGGATCCGCTGGGTAGATTCTCCCCATGACCACCGACCCCGCCCGGCCGTTCGGGCGCCTCCTCACGGCCATGGTCACCCCGCTGGCCGAGGACGGGTCGATCGACCTCGCCGGGGCCCAGGAGCTCGCCGCGCACCTGGTCGACCGCGGTGGTAACGACGGGCTGGTCGTCTTCGGGACGACGGGGGAGTCGCCGACCACCAGCGACGCCGAGCAGCGCGCCGTCCTAGAGGTGGTGCTGGACTCCGTCGGCGACCGCGCCACGGTGGTGGCCGGCGTCGGCACCTACGACACCGCGCACTCGATCGAGAAGGCGCGGACCGCCGCCGAGCTGGGCGTGCACGGGTTGCTGGCGGTGACGCCGTACTACAACCGGCCCCCGCAGGCGGGCGTGCTCCGCCACTTCACCTCGATCGCCGACAGCACCGACCTCCCGGTGATGCTCTACGACATCCCGGTCCGCACCGGCACGCCCATCGAGGTGGAGACGCTCGTCCGCGCCGCGGAGCACCCGCGGATCGTCGCGGTGAAGGACGCCAAGGGCGACCTCGGCGCGATGGCGTGGACGCTGGCGCGCACCGACCTCGCCTACTACAGCGGCGAGGACATGCTGAACCTGCCGATCCTCGCGCTGGGCGGCGTGGGCATGGTCAGCGTCGTCAGCCACCTCGTCGGCCCCCGGCTGGTGGAGCTCATCGCCGCCGTCGAGGCCGGTGACCTGGTCAAGGCCAGGGAGATCAACGACAGGCTGCTCCCCGTGGTCACCGGGGTCTTCCGCACCCAGGGCGTCATCACGGTGAAGGCCGCGCTCAACGCGCTCGGCCTGCCGGCGGGGCCGGTCCGGCCGCCGCTGGTCGACGCCACCCCCGAACAGCTCGCGCAGCTGCGCGACGACCTCGCCGCTGGAGGCGTCACCCTGTGAGTGGTCAGGTCACCCAACCGCACCTCGATCTCAAGGCCCCCCCGCCCCTGCCCGAGGGCGGCCTGCGGGTCATGGCCCTGGGCGGCCTCGGCGAGATCGGCCGCAACATGGCGGTGCTCGAGTTCGACGGCAAGCTGATGGTCATCGACTGCGGCGTCCTCTTCCCCGAGGCCGAGCAGCCGGGGGTCGACCTGATCCTCCCTGACTTCGGCGTCATCGAGCACCGGCTGGACGACGTCGTGGCCGTGGTGCTCACCCACGGGCACGAGGACCACATCGGGGCCATCCCGTATCTCCTGCGACTCCGCGAGGACATCCCGCTGGTCGGCTCGCGCTTCACCCTCGCGCTCGTCGCGGCGAAGCTCCGCGAGCACCGGCTGGACGCGACGCTGGTCGAGGTGGCCGCGGGGGAGGACCACCTGGCGGGTCCGTTCCACTGCGAGTTCATCTCGGTGAACCACTCCATCCCCGACGCCCTCGCGGTGGCGGTGCACACGCCGGCGGGCGTGCTCGTGCACACCGGCGACTTCAAGATGGACCAGCTCCCCCTGGACGGCGTCCTCACCGACCTGGGTGCGTTCGCGCGCCTCGGCGTGGAGGGCATCGACCTGCTGCTGGCCGACTCCACCAACGCCGAGGTGCCCGGCTTCGTCACCCCCGAGCGGTCCATCGGCCCGGTCCTCGACGACGTCTTCGCCCGCGCCTCGCAGCGGCTGATCGTCTCCAGTTTCGCCAGCCACGTGCACCGCATCCAGCAGGTGCTCGACTGCGCCGACAAGCACGGCCGCAAGGTGGCCCTGGTCGGTCGGTCGATGGTGCGCAACATGGGCGTCGCCCGAGACCTGGGCCTGCTGCGCGTGGCTCCCGGGCTGATGGTCTCGCTGGACGACGCGGCCAAGATGCCGCCCGAGCAGGTCGTCCTGGTCAGCACCGGGTCGCAGGGCGAGCCGCTGTCGGCGCTCGGCCGCATGGCCCGCGGTGACCACCACCAGGTGACGATCGAGGCCGGCGACACCGTCGTCCTCGCCTCCTCCCTGGTGCCGGGCAACGAGACCGCCGTCTACAAGGTCATCAACGGCCTCGCCCGGCTGGGCGCGACGGTGGTGCACAAGGAGACGGCGCGGGTGCACGTCTCCGGGCACGCCCCGGCGGGCGAACTGCGCACGCTGCTCAACGTGGCCAAGCCCCGGTACCTGATGCCGGTGCACGGGGAGTGGCGGCACCTGCGGGCGCACGCCAAGCTCGCCGAGGAGACCGGCATGGCCGCCGACCGGATCCTCCTGGCCGAGGACGGCGTCGTCGTCGACCTCGTGGACGGCAAGGCGACGATCGTCGGCTCCGTGCCCATCGGCAACGTGTACGTGGACGGGCTCAACGTCGGTGACGTGGGTGAGGAGGCGCTGCAGGCGCGGCGCATCCTCGGCGACGAGGGGTTCGTCGCGCTCACGGTGGTCATCGAGCCGTCGACCGGGACGATCGTGCGCCCGGTGCACCTGTCGACCAAGGGGTTCTCCGACGACCCCGCGGCGTTCGACGAGGTGCTCCGGCTGGTCGAGGACAACCTCAAGCGCGCGCTGGCCGACGAGGGCGTCGACGCGCACCGGCTGTCGCAGATCATCCGACGCACCGTCGGGAAGTGGGTCTCGGACAAGCACCGCCGGCGCCCGATGATCATTCCGACCGTCCTCGAGGTGTGAGCGGCCCGGAGGTCACCGCCGCGCCCCTCCGGGTGCAGCTGGAGGCGCTCCTGGACGAGCACCGGGCGCTGCTGCGCCGCAGCCTCGACGGGCTGAGCGAGGAGCAGGCACGCCGGTCGCTGGTGCCCTCGCGGACCACGCTGCTGGGGCTGGTCAAGCACGCCGCATTCGTGGAGCAGGTGTGGTTCGACGAGGCGGTCAGCGGCCGCTCCCGCGCCGAGATCGGCATCCCGGCCACGCCCGACGAGTCGTTCGTGCTCCTGGACGGCGACACGACCGTCTCCGTGGCGGAGGCGCACCGAGCGGCCTGCGAGGGTTCCCGCCGGGCGGTCGCCGGGCTCGACCTCGACGACCTGGTGCACGGCAACCGCCGCGGGCCGCTGCCGTTGCGCTGGGTGTACCTCCACGTGCTCCGCGAGCTCGCCCAGCACTGCGGGCACGCCGACATCCTGCGCGAGCAGGTCCTCGCCACCGGCTGACCGGCCCCGCGCCGGGATCAGGTCACCTGATCGTCGAGCGTCCTCCCTCTCGGCGCGCGGTGAGGGAGGACACCGCACGACCAGGTCACCTGATCATGATGGGCGTGATGCCTTCGCCGGGGGGCAGGTCGAAGCCCCACACCTGGGCGTAGAAGGACAGCTCGCCGTCCAGGGCGGCCCGGATGTTCTCCGCCTTGCGGAAGCCGTGCTGCTCGCCGGCGAAGAGCAGGTAGGCGTGCGGGACGCCCTTGTCGCGCAGCGCGGCCACGATCGCCTCGGCCTGGTCCGGCGGCACGACCGCGTCCTCGTCGCCCTGGAAGACCGCCAGCGGCGTGTCGAGGGCGTCGACGTGGTTGATCGGCGAGCGCTCGTCGTAGACCGCCCGGCCCGACGGCCAGGGGGCCACCAGCCCGTCCAGGTAGCGGGACTCGAACTTGTGCGTCTCGGCCGCCAGCGCCCCCAGGTCGGCGACCCCGAAGTGGCTGGCGCCCGCGGTGAAGACGCCCGGGCGCATCGTGAGCGCGGCCAGCGTCGTGTACCCGCCGGCCGAGCCGCCGCGGATCGCCATGCGGGCCGGGTCCACCCGTCCGCTGCCGGCGAGGAAGCGGGCGCAGGCCACGACGTCGTCGAGGTCCACCACGCCCCAGCGCCCCTGCAGCGCGTCCCGGTACCGGCGGCCGTAGCCGACCGAGCCGCGGTAGTCGACGTCGGCGACGCAGAAGCCGCGCGACGTCCAGTACTGGATCTCCAGGTTGAGCACGGGAACGGCGCCGGACGTCGGGCCCCCGTGCACCACGACCAGCAGCGGCGGCAGCGCGCCCTGCGGGGCGGTCGCCTCCGGGTTGGTCGGTGGGTAGACCAGGGCGTGCGCCTCCCCGATCCCCGTGCCGGCGTCCTCGGTCGGGAAGGTGACGTGCTCGGGGGAGGAGAACCAGGGCGGGTCCAGCCCGAGGTCACGGGCCGGCCGCAGCACCTCCGCCGAGCCGCTGTCGACGTCCACGCGCAGCACCACCGGCTCACTCGCCGGGCCGCCGGCGACGCAGACCACCTGAGCCCCCTGCGCCATGACGTACCGGAAGGAGCCGTAGGGCAGATCCAGCTCCCGCGGCTCGCCGCCGGGGGAGAGCACGGCCAGGCGGTCGCGGCCGGCCCGGCCGTAGGCCAGCGCGATCCGGCCGTCAGCGAGCAGGGCGTAGCGCGACTGGCCGAACAGCCACTGCGGGCCGGCGATGTCGCTGCCGACGTCGGCGACGAGCGTCGGCTGCTCGTGCGGCCGCTTCCGGTACAGCGACCAGAAGTTCGTACGGTCGTCGAGCCAGCACAGCTCGAGGTCCCCGCCCCAGCGCGGCTGGACGACGGACTCGCCCGGGCCGCCCGCGAGGACGTGGTCGGTGCCGTCGGCCGACCGGACGACGAGCTGCGCGCTGTCCCACGGCATGTGCGGGTGATCCCACTGCAGCCACGAGAGCGTGACGCCATCGGGGGCCAGGCGCGGGTCGGAGACGAAGTCGGGGCCGGAGACGAGCACCTCGGTGGCCCCGTCGTGACCGATGCGCACGATCTCGTTGACGACGTCCGCCGCCGCACCGGAGGCGGTGTGCGTCTCGCGGACGGCGAGCACGCCGCCCGCGACCACCACGAGGTCGGCGTACCGGACGCCGGACGGGATCTCCGGTTCCGGGGTGACCGCGGTGGGGGTGTCGTCACCGGGTGCAAGTCGGTACAGCCGCTGGTCCGAGAAGTCGGTGAACCACAGGACGCCAGCGGACACGGTCCACGCGCCGCCGCCGTACTCGTGGACCCGGGTGCGGGCGTTCCAGGGCGCCGGGAGCGCGTCGGTGACCACGCCGTCCGGGGTGCGCCGCACGAGCACCGTGCGCCCGCCCTCGGCCGGGCGCGACTCGGCCCACCAGACGTCGTCGCCGTCCACGACCACCTCTCCGAGCCGAGCCGCCGACCGGACGACGAGCTCGGAGGTGACGGGCGTGGGCCAGCTGCCGTGGGGGAGCGGGGCGCTCATGCCCGTGACGTTAGCCGGGATCACCCCGCTCGTCGGCGCTCAGCAGGACCGGCCCGGACCTGTGGCCGGACGGGAAACCGGCTACTAGCGTGCAGCCCATGATGGCGTCCTGGCGCCGTTCCAGGCAGGCAGGTGGGTGCCCGGCGACGGCCGGCGCCGCAGCGCCCGTGCCAGGCCACGGTCACCCGACCAGGGATGGACGGTCGACCGGGGCCGGACGCACCTCCGAACGGAAAGGGGGATGGGGCGACGGGGCCGCCGAGCGGCGCCGGACCCCTGACCACCGATGGACGACCACGACCACGACCATCCGCAGTACAGCGAGCTGTCCGAGATGGACGCGAGGGTCCGCGCGCTCGAGACCCTGCTGACCGAGAAGGGCCTGGTGGACCGGGACGCCCTGGACGCCGTGGTGGAGCGCTACGAGAAGGAGGTCGGTCCGCACAACGGTGCCCAGGTCGTCGCCAAGGCCTGGACGGACGAGGAGTACCGGCGGTGGCTGCTCGAGGACGCGGACGCCGCCATCGCCTCGCTGGGGCACGTGGGGCGCCAGGGGGAGCACATGGTCGCCCTGGAGAACACCCCGGATCGACACAACATGGTCGTCTGCACCCTCTGCTCGTGCTACCCGTGGCCGGTGCTCGGGCTCCCGCCGGTCTGGTACAAGTCGCCGGCCTACCGGTCGAAGGTCGTGATCGACCCGCGCGGGGTGCTGGCGGATTTCGGCGTCTCGTTGCCCGAGGACACCGAGATCAAGGTCTGGGACTCGACGTCGGAGGTGCGCTACCTGGTGATCCCGGTGCGCCCTGAGGGGACGGAGGGTATGAGCGAGGGGCAACTGGCCGAGCTCGTGACCCGGGACAGCATGATCGGTACCGGGCTGGTCCACGCACCCTCGGGCGCCGCCCGGTGAACGGCGTCCACGACACGGGTGGCATGCAGGGGTTCGGACCGGTCATTCCGGAGCCCGGCGAACCCCCGTTCCACGACGAGTGGGAGAGGCGCTCCTTCGCCATCACGCTCGCGCTCGGCGCACTCGGGCTCTGGAACATCGATCAGATGCGGCACGAGCGCGAGTCCCTGCCCCCGGCCGAGTACCTGGCCAGCAGCTACTACCGCATCTGGTTCCTCGCGGTGGAGAACGCCGTCCGCAGGCTCGAGCTCCTGGACCGGGAGGGCCTGAGGGCGCGCACCGCCGAGGAGCTCACCGGGCTGTTCTCGTCACGGTCCAGCTACGAGCGGCCCATCGGGACCGGGCCGGTGTTCCGGGCGGGCCAGCAGGTGCGGACCCGCACCATCAACCCGAGCGGGCACACGCGTCTGCCCCGCTACGCGCGAGGCCGTGTCGGCACCGTGGTCGCCGTCCGTGGTGCGCACGTCTTCCCCGATCGCCATGCCGTGCCGCTCGGCCAGGAGCCGGACCCGGCCCCCGAATGGCTCTACACCGTCGAGTTCAGCGCGGGTGAGCTCTGGGGGGAGGGCGCCGATCCGACCGTCACCGTGTCGATCGACGCCTGGGAGCCCTATCTGGAGGCCGCCTGATGGACACGACCGCCGCCGGGACGCTGGCCCGCATCTCCGCGGCTGCGGGGCACGAGCTGCCGCTGCCGCCCCCGGGCAGCGAGCAGGTCTTCGCCGCTCCCTGGCAGGCGCAGGTCTTCGCGATGACCGTGACCCTGCACGAGGCAGGTGCGTTCACGTGGTCGGAGTGGGCCCGCACCCTGGGACGGCACGTGTCCGGTGGCCGGCCCGACGGCAGCGACTACTACGAGCGCTGGGCCGACGCGCTGGCCGAGATGCTCCGGACCCGTGGCATCGCGACCGAGGAGGACATCGAGGGGGCGACGAGAGCCTGGCACGAGGCCGCCGCCCGCACACCGCACGGGATGCCGATCGAGCTCTGAGCGACGGCGCTGCCGACCGGAGCCGCCGCTCGCGGGCACATCCGCGGAGCCGGCCCGGCGGCAGCCGGGTCCGGAGACGGGCCCCGCGTGCGGGACACGACACCCGGCCTGGCCGTCCCGGACCCTCGTCGGGATTACGGTCTGACGCATGCCTGCCCGCACCACGCCGAACCGCCGGCCGGCCGCCACCCGCAGCCGGTCGGGGTCGACGGCGGCGAGCAAGAAGCGGCCCGCCGCCAAGCGGGCGCCCAACCGGCGGCAGCCGGCCCGCACGACGTCGTCCTCCGGCCCCTCGCTCTGGCGGGTCGCCAGCGGGGGCTGGAACCTGCTCGCCCGTGGCGCCGGCGGCCTGGCCCGCTCGGTCGCCCGGCCGGAGGAGGCCGAGCCGCTGGCCCCCGAGCACCGCCGGGACGGGGTCGGCCTCGCCGTCCTCGGGCTGGCGATCGTCCTGGGTGCCGCCGCTTGGAGCAACGGCATCGGGCCGGTCGGCGCCGCGCTGACCGACGGCGTGCGCTGGATCGTCGGCTCGCTGGTGATGGTGCTGCCCGTCGTCCTGCTCGTCGCCGCCCTGCGGCTCCTGCGCCGCGGTCCCCGCCCGGAGGCACGCGGCCGGCTGGCCATCGGCTGGCTGTGCACCCTCGCCTCGGTCCTCGGCATCGCCCACGTCGTCGGCACGCCGTCCGTCCCCCAGGCGGGGCAGCCGGGCTCCGGCGGGCTCCTCGGCTGGGCCGTCGGCACCCCCCTGGTCGCCGGGGTCGGCGCGGTGGTCACCGTCGTGCTGCTCGGCCTGCTGGCCTTCTTCGGCCTGCTCGTGATCACCGCGACGCCGGTGCACCAGATCCCCGAGCGCATGCGCGAGTTCACCGACCGGCTGCTCGGCCGCGACGACCACGACGAGTACGACGAGGACGTCGACGACGACGAGGAGGACGAGCAGCCCGCGCCGAAGAGCCGCCGGCGCCGCAGCTCCCTCTCCGAGGACCTCCTCACCACGGGGCCGATCGACCACGGCGCCTACGCCGAGGCGCCGGAGGCCACCAGCACCACCGAGCCCGAGCACACCGTGCTGGCGCCCCCGCCGCCCGTGCCGTCGATCCGGCGCCCGGTCGAGGACCGCACCTCCCCGCCGGAGGACCTGCCCCCGATCACCGAGCCCGAGCAGCTCTCCATCCAGCCGGTCGAGGGCGACTACGTGCTGCCGGCGCTCTCCACGCTGCGCCCCGGTGACCCGCCGCGGGCCCGGTCCAAGGCGAACGACGTCGCCATCGAGGCGATCACCGGCGTCCTGGACCAGTTCAACATCGACGCCGCCGTCACCGGGTTCACCCGCGGCCCGACGGTCACCCGCTACGAAGTCGAGCTCGGCCAGGGCGTGAAGGTCGAGAAGATCACCGCCCTGACCCGCAACATGGCCTACGCGGTGGCCAACGACAACATCCGCATCCTCGCCCCGATCCCGGGCAAGTCGGCGGTCGGGATCGAGGTGCCCAACACCGACCGCGAGAAGGTCAGCCTCGGCGACGTGCTGCGCTCGCAGGCGGCCAAGCAGGACCCGCACCCGATGCTGGTCGGCCTCGGCAAGGACATCGAGGGCGGGTTCGTCTGCGCGAACCTGGCGAAGATGCCGCACCTCCTGGTCGCCGGTGCCACCGGTGCCGGTAAGTCCAGCTGCGTCAACTCGATCCTGACCTCGCTGCTGCTGCGGGCGACCCCGGACCAGCTGCGGATGATCCTGGTCGACCCGAAGATGGTCGAGCTGACGCCCTACGACGGCATCCCGCACCTGATCACGCCGATCATCACCGACCCCAAGAAGGCCGCCACCGCGCTGGCCTGGCTGGTCGAGGAGATGGAGCAGCGCTACCAGGACATGAAGTCCACCGGCGTGCGGCACATCGACGACTTCAACCGCAAGGTCGAGAAGGGCGAGATCACCGCCCCGCCCGGCAGCGAGCGGGTCTACCGGCCCTACCCCTACATCCTCGCGATCGTCGACGAGCTCGCCGACCTGATGATGGTGGCCCCGCGCGACGTCGAGGAGCACATCGTCCGGATCACCCAGAAGGCGCGTGCCGCCGGCATCCACCTGATCCTGGCGACCCAGCGGCCCTCGGTCGACGTCGTCACCGGCCTGATCAAGGCCAACGTGCCCTCGCGGCTGGCGTTCTCCACCTCCAGCCTCACGGACAGCCGGGTCATCCTCGACCAGCCGGGCGCGGAGAAGCTGATCGGCATGGGGGATGCGCTCTTCATGCCCATCGGCGCCGGCAAGCCGATGCGCGTCCAGGGCGCCTTCGTCACCGACGCCGAGATCGAGGCGGTCGTCGAGTTCACCAAGCGGCAGGCCGAGCCCGAGTACCGGGAAGAGGTCTTCTCCGCGGGCAGCGCAGGCGAGAAGAAGGAGATCGACGAGGACATCGGCGGGGACCTGGACCTGCTGGTCCAGGCCGTCGAGCTGATCGTCACCAGCCAGTTCGGGTCGACGTCGATGCTGCAGCGCAAGCTGCGCGTCGGCTTCGCCAAGGCGGGCCGGCTGATGGACCTCATGGAGAGCCGGGGCATCGTCGGCCCTTCCGAGGGTTCCAAGGCGCGCGACGTGCTGGTCAAGCCCGACGAGCTCGAGGCCACCCTCTTCACCCTCCGCGGCGGCATGTGACCGTCCCGGGCATGGCCCCGTCCGAGGAGGACGGGGCCCTTCTGGTGACGTTCTGGAACGGCCCGCGTGCAGGGTCCCGTCGCGAACGTGTGCGTGACGGGGGGACGTGACGTTCTGGAACGGCCCGCCCGTCGCGAACATGTGAGTGACGGGGGGCACGCGGGTCCTTCACCTACGATGGGCGGGTGACAGCCACGCCCAGCCCTGCCCGGACCGTGGCCGTGGTGACCCTCGGGTGCGCGCGCAACGAGGTCGACTCCGAGGAGCTGGCCGGCCGGCTCGCCGCCGAGGGGTACGAGCTCGTCGAGGACGCCGAGGGTGCCGACGCGGTGCTCGTCAACACCTGCGGGTTCATCGAGACCGCCAAGAAGGACTCCGTCGACGCGATCCTCGCCGCGACCGACTCCGGCGCCTCCGTGGTCGCCGTCGGCTGCATGGCCGAGCGCTACGGCTCCGAGCTCGCGGACGCGCTGCCCGAGGCCACCGTCCTGGGCTTCGACGACTACGCGCAGATCGGTGGCCGCCTGGACGACGTCCTCGCCGGCCGCCCGCTCGTGCCGCACACGCCGCGCGACCGCCGCACCCTCCTGCCGATCAGCCCGGTCGAGCGCTCCGCCGTCCTCGCCGGGGCCGGTGGCCGGGTCGAGGACGCCGGGCCGGCCATCCCCGGGCACGACTGGCTCCGCCGGCGCCGGCTGGCCGCCGGCCCCTCGGCGGCGATCAAGCTGGCCTCGGGGTGCGACCGGCGCTGCGCGTTCTGCGCCATCCCCACCTTCCGGGGCGCGTTCGTCTCCCGCCCGCCGGCGGAGGTGCTCTCCGAGGCGCAGTGGCTGGCCTCCCAGGGCGTGACCGAGCTCGTGCTGGTCAGCGAGAACTCCACCTCCTACGGCAAGGACCTTGGCGATCTCCGGACGCTGGAGAAGCTGCTGCCGCAGCTGGCCGCCGTGGAGGGGATCGTGCGGGTGCGGGTCGCCTACCTGCAGCCGGCGGAGCTGCGCCCGGGGCTGCTGGAGGTCATCGCCGGCACGGACGGGGTGGCCCCCTACTTCGACCTGTCCTTCCAGCACTCCTCCCCGACGCTGCTGCGTCGCATGCGGCGGTTCGGCGGCACGGAGGACTTCCTGCGCACGATCGAGCGGGCCCGTAGCCTGGCCCCCGGCGCCGGGTTCCGCACCAACGTCATCCTCGGCTTCCCGGGGGAGACCGAGGACGACGTCGCGGAGCTGGAGCGCTTCCTCACCGAGGGCCGCCTGGACGCGGTCGGTGTGTTCGGCTACTCCGACGAGGAGGGCACCGAGGCGATGCGACTGGACGGCAAGCTCGACCAGGCGGAGATCGACGCCCGCGTGCGCCGCATCACCGACCTGGTCGAGGAGCTCACCGCGCAGCGCGCCGAGGAGCGGATCGGGGAGCAGGTCGAGGTGCTGCTGACCGAGGACCTCTCGGCGGAGGAGGGCTCCGGCACCTGGTCGGGGCACGCCGCCCACCAGGACCCCGACGCCGACGGCACCACGACGGTCAGCGGCGTCCCGGCCGGCGCCGTCGCCGGGCAGGTGGTGGTGGCCCGGGTGGTCGGGACCGAGGGCATCGACCTGCTCGCCGACGTCCGCGTGCCCGCCGTCGCCACGGCCGCGCGGTAGGGGCAGGTGACCGACGTGGCCCCCGACCCGGCAGCGACGCCCCCGCAGTCGGTGCGGCTGGTCAACGTGCCGAACGCGCTCACCGTGCTGCGGCTGGCCGTGGTCCCTGTCTTCGCCGTCCTCCTGCTGCAGGACGAGACCCTCGACGACAGCAGCCGCTACTGGGCCACCCTCGTCTTCGGCCTGGCGATCCTCACCGACCGCTACGACGGGCTGATCGCCCGGCGGACCGGGCAGGTGACCGAGTTCGGCAAGCTCGCCGACCCGATCGCCGACAAGGCGCTGACCGGCACCGCGCTCATCGGGCTGTCCGTGCTCGCCCTGCTGCCCTGGTGGGTCACCGCGGTGATCCTGGTGCGCGAGGTGGGGGTCACCCTGCTGCGCTTCTGGGTCATCCGGGACGGCGTCATCGCGGCCAGCCGCGGCGGCAAGGCGAAGACGGTGCTGCAGGCCCTCGCGATCGGCCTGTACATCCTGCCGCTGAGCGGCGCGCTGGCCACCGCGCGCTGGTGGGTGATGGCCGCGGCCGTGGTGCTCACCGTGCTCACCGGCCTGGATTACGTCTACCGCGCGATCACGCTGCGCCAGACGAGCGCCCGTGCCATGCGGGCGGCGGCGGCCCGCCGGCAGTCGGGCGCCGACCCCTCCACCCGTCGCGACACCGCCGCCTGACCGGCCGTGGCCACCGCGGACGGCTCCGCCGCGCTCGAGGCGCTCGCCGGTGAGGTCCACCGCGCGCTGCTCGCCCGCGGTGGGACCGTGGCGGCCGCGGAGTCGCTCACCGCGGGGCTGCTCTGCGCCACCCTCGCCGCGGTGCCCGGCGCCAGTGCGACGCTGCGCGGGGGTGCGGTCGTCTACGCCACCGACCTGAAGACCACGCTCGCCGGGGTGCCCGCCGACCTGCTCGCCGCGCACGGACCGGTGAGCCGGGAGACGGCGGCCGCGCTGGCCCAGGGCATCCGCACCCGGTGCGCGGCCTCGTTCGGCCTCGGGCTCACCGGGGTCGCCGGCCCCGACCCCGTCGACGGGCACGGCCCCGGCACGGTCTTCCTCGGCGTGAGCGACGGGCGGCGCACCGACGTCGCCCGGCTCGACCTCCCGGGGGACCGCGCCGCGGTGCGCGCCGGCGCGGTGACCGGCGCATTCACGGCCCTGCTCGACCGGCTCCGCGCGGCAGTCGACGGGAACGCCCACCCGGCCGACGGCGTTACGCCATGAGCGGACTCGGCCCCGTCGGTGGGCTGACGGCGGACGCGCCGCGTACCGTGAGCGCACGGTGCCCGATGGCACCGCCGCTTCCCCGCTCGCAGGACAGGAGACGGCCATGACGCTGCTGCGCACCCAGCTCGGGAACACCCTGCGCGGCCACCGGCTGCGTCAGCACCGCACGTTGCGCGACGTCTCCGGCGCCGCCCGGGTGAGCCTGGGTTACCTGTCCGAGGTGGAGCGGGGGCAGAAGGAGGCCTCCTCCGAGCTGCTCGCCTCCATCTGCGACGCCCTCGAGGTGGAGCTCGCCGACCTGCTCGCCGAGGTGAGCCTCGAGCTCCGCGGTGCCGCGGCCGGCGCCGACGTCCGCCCGCTGGCGGGCTCCGGCGAGGCTGTGCCGAGCGAGACCGTGGCGGCCCCCCAGCCGTCCGACGCGGCCACCGAGCCCGCGCTGGCCCTGGTCGGCGTCGGGGAGGGCCGCACCGCACGGCGGCACGACGCGGTGTCGCTCGCCGCCTGAGCAGCCGGCACCCGGCGGCGTGAACCGCACCCGGGCGGGGCTCCTCGCGGGCGCCGCCCAGGCTTTCGCCGCACACGGGCTGCGGCGCACCACGATGCAGTCGATCGCGGCCGCGGCCGGGGTCGCCAAGGCCACGCTGTACAACCACTTCCGCACCAAGGACGACGTGCTGCGCGCGCTGCTGGCCGCGGAGCTGCAGCGGTTGACCGACCTCGCCGCGGGCCTGCCACCGGCCCAGGGGCTGGCCGCGCTCGCCGACGAACTCGCCACCCACCCGGTGCTGCGCGGGCTCGCTGCGACCGAGCCCGACCGGCTCGGCGAGCTGCTGGCGCCCGGGCCCGAGGAGTGGGCCGAGCTCTCCCGGCGCCTGGCCGCCGCGCTCGGTACCGACGAGGACGCGGCGCAGCTGGCCGGGCGGTGGCTGCTCGGCGTGGTGCTGCAGCCGGGGCTCACCACGCAGCGGCGCCGCCAGGCGGCGCGGCTCGGTCAGCTCCTGGAGCCGGTGGGCTGAGCCGAGGGCTCCAGCGGCAGGGAGCGGGTGAACACCACGCGGTCCTCGCCGGGCCCGGCGTGCCCGGGCGAGGGCGCCGGATGAGCACCGAGACGGGCGGCGAGCGCGGCGGCGCCGCCGTCCGCGGGCAGCACGACGGCCTGGGCGACCCGTGCGCCGACCCCGGCCGCGAGGCCCGAGAAGCGCTCCAGCAGCCGCGTGGCGACCCCGCGGCTCCGCCAGGCGGGATGGACGGCGACGGCCTGGACGACGGCGAGCCGGTCGGCGCTCACCACCCCGAGCAGGTAGCCGGCGTCCCCCTGGTCCGGCGTGAGGGCGACCGCGCCGAAGCCGCCCAGCTGGTGGAAGAACACCGGGTCGTGCAGCGCGGTGACGGCGTCGTCGTCGAGCGCGGAGCCCGCCCAGAACTCGGCGCGCCGGGCCAGCAGCCGGCCGCGCAGCGCACCCGCGGAGAGCTCCTCGAAGCCGACCAGCCGGAGGTCCCCGGCGGTCACCGGTCGCCCCGCGCGGCCGCGAGCTCGTCCCGGGTGGGGGGATCGGCGCCGACGCGGGTGCAGTTGACCGCGGCCACGAGCGCGGCGTCGTCCACCAGGGCCAGCAGCCGGTCGTCGGGGGCGCCGTCCAGGGCGGTGCGGGTGGTGATCCCCGCGCCCAGCAGGCCGGTCAGCAGGCCCGCGGCCAGGGAGTCGCCGGCGCCCACCGTGTCGACCACGGGGACGCGTGGGGTCTCGCGGTGCAGCACGGGCCGGCCGGGGCGGGCGACGCGCAGCGGTGCGCCGCCATCGGTGAGGACGACCAGCGCGGGGCCGCGCTCGGCCCAGCGGCGCGCGGCGTCGTCCAGGTCGGTGGTGCCGGGCTCCAGCCAGGCCAGGTCCTCGGCGCTGAGCTTGACGACGTCGGCGTGGCGGACGAGCTCGTCCAGCCGGCCGGTGACGGCGGCGCGGTCGTTGCCCAAGGAGGCCCCGACCGGCCCCTCGGCGAGCATCGGGCGGATGTTCGGGTCGACGCTGATCAGCGCCCGACCCGAGAGCCGGCGGACCAGCCGGGCGATCGCGCCGCTACCCGGCTCCGTCCAGCTGGAGATCGAGCCGACGTGCAGCGCGCCCACGGCGTCGGGCAGCACCCGGCCGAGCTCCTCGTCGGTCCACCGCCAGTCGGCCGCGCCGAGCACGTGGAAGCCGTAGTCGGGGGAGCCGTCGGCCCCGACGCCGACCACGGCGAGGCTGACCGGTTCGGCGGCCTCGACGAAGCCGGCCGTGTCGACCCCGGCCAGCTCCGCGTGCCGGCGCAGGTTGACGGCCAGCGGCCCGGTGCCCAGCCGGGCCAGCAGCCGCACCGGGGCCTCGAGGCGGCCGGCGGCGACCGCGACGTTCAGCGCGTTCCCGCCGGGGCGGGCGACGTAGTGCGGCGCGGTGCTGCCGTCGGCGGCTCCGGGGACGGGCAGCAGGTCGACGACCAGCTCCCCGAGGACGCACAGGACGGGGTCGGCGGGTGGCACGATGCGAACCCTAGTGGCGGCGCGGACGGTCCGCGTCGGTTGCCGAGGGTGATCACCTGGGACGATGCTGGGGACGAGCATCGCCGGGCCGGCGACCGCGCCGGAGCAGGAGGACCTCATGCCCAACCCGTTCGTGAAGCTGTGGAAGTACCTCACGGCTTCGGCCAACGCCCAGATCGACCAGCGGGCCGACCCGAAGATCCAGATCGCCCAGGCGATCGAGGCCGAGCAGCAGCGCCACCAGTCGCTGGCCAACCAGGCGGCTGCGGTCCTGGGCAACCAGCGCCAGCTGGAGATGCGGCTCAACCGGCAGCTCAGCGAGGTGGAGAAGCTGCAGGCCTCCGCCCGCCAGGCGCTCGTGCTGGCCGACCAGACGCGGAGCAAGGGGGACGCGGCGAAGGCGGCCGAGTACGAGCAGGCCGCGCAGGCGTTCGCCACCCAGCTGGTGGCCGCCGAGCAGTCGATGGAGGACCTCAAGCGCAGCCACGACGAGGCGCTGCAGGCCGCCGAGCAGGCGCGCGGCGCGGTGGAGCAGTCCCGCATGCGCCTGCAGACCACGCTGGCCGAGCGCACCAAGCTCATGAGCCAGCTGGAGCAGGCGAAGATGCAGGAGCACGTCGCCGCCTCCATGAAGCAGGTCAACGAGCTCTCCGCGCCGGGGAACACCCCGAGCCTCGCGGAGGTGCGGGACAAGATCGAGGCCCGCTACGCCAACGCGCTGGGCCAGGCCGAGCTGGCGCAGTCGTCGGTCGAGGGCCGCATGCTCGAGGTGCAGAAGGCGACGCTCGACGTGGCCGGCGCCTCGCGGCTGGACCAGATCCGCGCCTCCATGGGCGGCGGCACGCAGGCCGTCGAGGGCAGCGCCACCGCGGGCGCCATCGAGCAGGGCGCCCCGGCGCCCGAAGCGGCCACCCAGCCGCAGGCCCAGCCCGTGGAGCGCCCCGAGCAGGCGTGAGCAGTAGGCGGACCCCCTGCCCCCGCCGCTCGCACGCTCGCGGCGGGAACCCTGCAGGGGGCTGTACGGGTCGGCCCCGCGCCGTGACCGGTGCGGGGCGGGGGGCGCTCAGCCCGGGGTGGCGACCGGTCGGGGCCGGCCGGCTTCGCCGGTGCGCGCGGTGGGGGCGATCGGGGAGTCCGCGGCCTGGCAGCGGGGGCACCAGTAGGTGACCCGCTCCTGCAGGTGCGGCCCCTGGTCGCCCATCAGGATCGGCGTCCCGCAGCGGCGGCAGGGCTTGCCCTTCCGCCCGTAGACCCAGTGGTCGTGGCCGCGGCGGAGGTCGCCGGTGGTGCTCTGCTCGGGGTGCTCGAGGTTGGCGCGCATCAGCCGCTGCGCCCGCTGCAGCAGCGGCGCCAGCCGGTCGTCGACGTCGGCCACCCGTGCCCACGGGTTCAGGCCGAGCAGGAACAGCGACTCGACCTTGTAGAGGTTGCCGATCCCGGCCACGTTGCGCTGGTCGAGGATGGCGACGCCCACCTGCTCCTCGGGCTGGGCGCGCAGCCGGCGCAGCGCCTCGTCGAGGTCCCAGTTCGGGGCCAGGATGTCGGGGCCCAGGTGGCCGACGAGCCGGTCCTCCTCCGCCGTCGGCACGATCTCGACGTCGTGCAGCCGGTAGCCGACGCACTCCCACTCGTCGGTGGCCAGGACGACGCGCACCTCGAAGGCCGGGCCACCCCGCCAACGGGCGCCCGGCCGGTAGATGTGCCAGCTGCCGTCCATGCGGAAGTGGGTGCGCAGCGTCCGCCCGTCGACGAGCCGGATGAGCAGGTGCTTGCCGCGCGGGACGACCTCGGTGACCGCGGCACCGGTGAGGTCGAGCCCGGCGAGTTGGGGGAGCCGGAACTCCCCGCGGCGCAGCGTGCCGCCGGCCAGCGCGGTGTTCATCCGCTTCGCCGCCAGCCAGACGGTGTCTCCCTCGGGCACGCGACCATGATCCCCGGCTGCGTCCCCACCTGCCCCCTGGGTGTGTGAGAGCGCCGACATCCGGGAAGGCGGCCGCGGCCCCGTGCGCTGCCCTCAGCGTGAGCGTGCCCCTGCGACTGCGCACCCGGCTCGGGGGCGCGGCGACGTCCCCCGACGCCCAGCCGGTCACCGTGACCGTCGCCCGCGTGGTGCGGCCCGACCGGCGGGCGGCGTTCGAGCGGGCGGCCCGCGCGGTGCTGGCGGAGGCCGCCGGCTACCCCGGCAACCTGGGCGCGTCGCTGCTCCAGCCGGGGCCCGGCAGCTCCGAGTACCACCTGGTCTACCGGTTCGCCGACGCCGACTCGCTGGCCGCCTGGGAGCGCTCGCCGGAGCGGCAGGCGTTCCTCGCGCGGCTGCCCGGGATGGTCGAGGACGAGCGGGTCGCACGGGCGGTGGGTCTGGAGAGCTTCTTCGCCGTCCCGCCGCGGCCGGGGCCGGCGTGGCGGAGCTGGCTGCTCACCGTCGCCGTCGTCCTGCTGTTCACCTCGCTGTTCCAGGTGCTCGCCGTGCCGTTCCTCGGCAGCTGGCCCTGGCCGCTGCGGCTCCTGCTGTCGGCCGTCTACGTCGTGACGGCGCTGCGCCTGCTCATGCCGCGGCTGAGCCGCTGGTGCGCCCCGTGGCTGCACGGCTCACGGCGCCGCTGACCCCCGGCTGATCAGCCCCGCAGTCGCAGGCCGCGGGGGGTGGCGGCGAACCCGGCCGCCTGCAGCGCGCTGCTCAGGGGCGTCGACTCGTGCACCGACGCGCCGTCCGCCTTCTGCACCACCATCCGACCCAGCGCCCCGGCCGACACCGCGCCGGACAGCGCCGTCGTCGCCTCCTTGAGGGTCTGCTCGTCCTCGGTCCAGGACAGCAGCGTCTTCCCGCCGCGCTCGACGTAGAGGACCAGGTCGCCGTCGACCAGGACCACCAGCGCCCCCGCCTTGCGCCCGGCCCGGTGCCCGGCCTTCCGCCCGGTGCCGGTGCCCTCGCCGATGTCGGCGGCGGCGTCCTCGCTGCCGGGCCGCTCCGGCCACGGCAGCGCCGCCCCGTACACGTTCGCCGGATCGGTCGCGGCCAGCACGACGGCGCCGGCCGGCAGCCGGTCGGCCGAGGCGAAGCTGCGCAGCCGGTCGACCGAGCCGGGGGTGCCGAACTGCGCCGCGCCGAGGGTCTCGACGAAGTAGCCGCGGCGCGCGCGACCGTTCTCCTCGAAGGCGCGCAGCACCGGGTAGACCGCGGAGAAGCCGCCCACCACCTGCTCGGCCATGACCGCGCCCCGGGTGAGGACGCCGTGCCGCTCCAGCAGCGCCTCCGCGCGGGCGGTCGTGCGCCGGGTGGCGTTGGCCTCCCGGTCGGGCAGCCGCGACCAGCGCCCGGCCACCGTGGGTGGGCCACCGCGGCTCGGCATGGCGGCGCGGGTCAGCCGCGGGCGCCCGTACCGGTTGCGGGTGACCCGCGGCGCGGCGGCGGCCCGCTTGTGCGTGCCGCCGCCACCGAGGCGGGTGCGCAGCGGGGCCAGGGTGTCGTTGGTCAGCGCGCCGGCCCACACCAGGTCCCAGACCAGGTCGGCGAGCGCGGCGTCGTCGGTGGCGCCCAGGGCGTCGGAGAGGCCGCGGAAGAAGAGCGCCTGGCCGCCGGCGAGCAGGTCGAGGAGCGGCTGCCCCTCGCCGGCGACCTCGAGCTGTTCGGGCAGCAGCAGCGGGGCGAGGTCGGCGGGCACCAGGCTGATCCAGCCGTCCCCACCCGGCAGTCCGCCGGCACCGGCCCACAGCACCTCTCCGGCGCTCGTGAGCTCGTCCAGCATCGCGGGGGAGTAGTCCCGCACCCGGGCCGGCAGGACCAGCGACTCCAGGGCGCTGGCCGGCACCAGGGCGCCGGCGAGCTGCTCGACGACCGCCAGCACGCCGTCGGCGCCCCGCAGCCGGCCGCCCACCGCCTGCCAGGACGGCGTGAACCGCGCCAGCGTCCCGGTGGGCACCGGCTCGACCTCCTGGCGCAGCTTGGCCAGGCTGCGCCGGCGGATGGAGCGGAGCACGTCGGCGTCGCACCACTCCTGGCCGGTGCCGCCGGGGCGGAACTCGCCGGAGACGAGCCGGCCGGTGGCGGTCAGCCGCTGCACCGTCGCGGTGACCACGGCGACCCCCAGGCCCAGCCGGGTGGCGGCCTCGGCCGGCTGGAACGGGCCGTGGGTGCGGGCGTAGCGGCCGACGAGGTCGGCGAGGGGGTCGGCGACGGGCTCGGTGAACACCTCGGGCACCCCGACGGGGAGCGCGGTGCCGAGGGCGTCGCGCAGGCGGCCGGCGTCCTCGATCGCGACGTGCCGCTCCTCGCCCGCGATGCGGACGACCAGCGCCCGGCGGGCGGCGACCAGCTCGTCGAGCCACGGCTGCGGCACCCCCCGGCGCGCAGCCTCGGCCGCGGTGAGGTCGCCGACCACGCGGAGCAGGTCGCCGGCGCCGTCGACGTCGCGCGGGTGCCGCTGCTGGGGGAGCCGCTGCAGCTCCGCCTCGATCTCGGTGATCGCCTCGGCGTCGAGCAGCTCGCGCAGCTCCGAGCGGCCGAGCAGCTCCGCGAGCAGGCCGGTGTCGAGGGCGAGCGCCTGGGCGCGCCGTTCGGCGAGCGGGGCGTCGCCCTCGTAGAGGAACTGGCCGACGTAGCCGAACAGCAGCGACTGGGCGAAGGGCGAGGCGGTCTCGGTCTGCACGTCGACCAGCCGCACCCGCCGGGCCCGCACGTCGCGCATCAGCTCGACCAGGCCCGGCACGTCGTAGACGTCCTGCAGCACCTCGCGGGCGGCCTCGAGCGTGATGGGGAACGAGGAGAACTCGCTGGCCACGCCCAGCAGCTGGGCGGCGCGCTGGCGCTGCTGCCACAGCGGCGTGCGACGGCGGGGGTCACGCCGGGGGAGGAGCAGCGCGCGGGCGGCGCACTCGCGGAACCGGCTGGCGAACAGCGCGGAGCTGCCGACCTCCGCGGTCACCTCGCGCTCGACGTCGTCGGGGTCGAGGACGGCGAGGTCGGCCTCGGGCGGCTCCCCGGTGGTGTCGGGCAGCCGCAGCACGATGCCGTCGTCGGAGTGCATGGCCGAGACGTCGACGCCGTGGCGCTCGCGCAGCCGGGCGGCGAGGACCAGCGCCCAGGGCGCGTTGACCTGCGCGCCGAAGGGGGAGTGGACCACCAGCCGCCAGTCGCCGAGCTCGTCGCGGAACCGCTCGACGAGCAGCGTGCGGTCGTCGGGGAGGTGGCCGGTGGCCGCCTTCTGCTCGGCCAGGTAGGCGGCGAGGTTGGCCGCGCCCCACTCGTCCAGGCCGGCGGCGCGGGCGCGCTCCAGGCCCGCCTCCGGCGTCGCGGAGCCGACCTCGCGGAGGAAGGCGCCCAGCGCCCGGCCGAGCTCCAGTGGGCGCCCGGGGGCGTCGCCGTGCCAGAACGGCATCTTCCCCGGCTGGCCGGGCGCGGGGGTGACCAGCACGCGGTCGTGGGTGATCTCCTCGATCCGCCAGGACGAGGAGCCCAGGAGGAACACATCACCCGTCCGCGACTCGTAGACCATCTCCTCGTCCAGCTCGCCGACCCGGCGGCCGCCGGTCCCCTCGCCACCGACGAGGAAGACGCCGAACAGGCCGCGGTCGGGGATGGTGCCGCCGCTGGTGACGGCCAGCCGCTGGGCGCCGGCGCGGGCGGTGAGGGTGTCGGTGACGCGGTCCCAGGTGAGCCGCGGGCGCAGCTCGGCGAAGGCGTCGGAGGGGTAGCGCCCGGCGAGCATGTCGAGGACGGCGTGCAGCGCCGACTCCGGCAGCGAGGAGAACGCCGCCGAGCGGCGGACCAGCGCGCCGACCTCGTCGACGGTGCGCGGCCGCTCGGAGACGATCGCGACGATCTGCTGGGCCAGCACGTCGAGCGGGTTGCGCAGGTAGCGGATGGACTCGATGGCACCCGCCTGCATCCGCTCGGCGACCAGCGCGCACTGCACGAGGTCGCCGCGGTACTTCGGGAACAGCACGCCACGGCTGACCGCCCCCACCTGGTGCCCGGCCCGGCCGACGCGCTGCAGGCCGCTGGCCACCGTGGGTGGCGCCTCCACCTGCACGACGAGGTCGACCGCGCCCATGTCGATGCCGAGCTCGAGGCTCGAGGTCGCGACGACGGCGGGCAGCCGACCCGACTTCAGCGCCTCCTCGACGATCGCCCGCTGCTCGCGGGAGACCGACCCGTGGTGGGCCGCCGCCACCGGCTGGAACGCCTCGGGCAGGCCGCCGCCGGAGCCGGCCTGCGCCATCAGCGCCGCGGCGTTGGTGCCCGGTGGCACGGGCTCACCGGTCTGCCGCTCGTAGGCCAGCTCGTTCAGCCGGCTGGTCAGCCGCTCGGCCAGCCGGCGGGAGTTGGCGAAGACGATCGTGCTGCGGTGCGCCTGCACCAGGTCGAGCACCCGCTCCTCGACCGCCGGCCAGATCGAGGTGCGCGGCTGGTGCCCGGCGGCCGAGCCCTCCAGCTCACCGGTGGGCTGGCCCAGCTCGCTCATGTCCTCGACCGGGACGACCACCGAGAGGTCCCACTCCTTGGTCGAGGCGGGGGAGACGACCTGCACCGGGCGCCCACCCGCCAGGAAGGTGGCCACCTCCTCGATCGGCCGCACCGTCGCCGAGAGCCCGATCCGCTGCGCCGGCCGCTCCAGCAGCTCGTCGAGCCGGTCGAGGGATACGGCCAGGTGCGCGCCGCGCTTGGAGTCGGTGACGGCGTGGACCTCGTCGACGATGACCGTCTCGACGCCGCGGAGCGCCTCCCTGGCCTGGCTGGTGATCAGCAGGAAGAGCGACTCGGGCGTGGTGATGAGGATGTCGGGTGGCCGGCGGGCGAAGGTGCGCCGCTCGTCGACCGGGGTGTCGCCGGAGCGGATGCCGACCGTGATCTCCGGCCGGGACAGCCCGAGCCGCGCCGCCGCCTGGCCGATGCCCGCGAGCGGGGCCCGCAGGTTGCGCTCGACGTCGACGGCGAGGGCCTTCAGCGGGGAGACGTAGAGCACCCGGCACCGGGTCCGCTCGTCGGCCGGTGGGGTGGCGGCCAGCCGGTCGAGGGACCACAGGAACGCGGCGAGCGTCTTGCCGGAGCCCGTGGGCGCCACCACGAGGGCGTGCTCGCCGCTGCTGATCGCCTCCCAGGCGCCCTCCTGCGCGCCCGTGGGCTGCTCGAAGGCGCCGGTGAACCACGCGCGGGTGGGCTCGGAGAACCTGGTCAGGGCGCCCCGGCCCTCGGGGCGGCCGGAGGTCGGGCGGGCGGGCACGCGCTCAGTGTCCCCGCCGTGTACGACACTTCGCTGACCGGCGCGGACGCCGGAGGGCGGGAACCACCCGCCCGGGGAGACGGGAGCGCACGTGACACCGCTGCAGCAACCCGAGGCCACGGTCGACGTCGCCCGCGTGCAGCGCCGCACGCTGGGCGTCCTCAGCGGCGGCGTGGCCCTGGCGGGGCTCGGCGTCACGGTCGGCATCACCGCCGGCGGGCTGCTGGCCCGCGACGTCGCCGGCACCGACACCGCCTCCGGCCTCGGCCAGACCGCCGGCGTCCTGGGGGCTGCGGTCCTGGCGGTGCCCCTCGCCCGGATCAGCGACTCGGCCGGCCGGCGGGCGGGGCTCGCCGTCGGCTACGGCCTCAGCGTGGTCGGCGCGGTGGTGACCGTCGTGGCCGCGGCGGTGTCCTCCCTGCTCCTGCTGCTGGGCGGGCTGTTCCTGTTCGGTGCCGCCACGGCGTGCGGGCTCCAGTCCCGCTACGCCGCCGCCGACCTCGCCGAGCCCGAGCACCGCGGGCGCTCGCTCTCGCTCGTCGTGTGGGCCACGACCGTCGGCTCCGTGGTCGGCCCGAACCTGGCCGCACCCGGTGCCGAGCTCGGCGAGGCCCTGGGCCTGCCCGCGCTGGGCGGCGTCTTCGTGGTGTCGGCGATCGTGTTCGCGGTGGTGGCGGTGGGCTTCCTGCTGCTCCTGCGCCCCGATCCACTGCTGGTGGCCCGGGCGCTGGGCGGGGGTGGTGGCGGTCCGCGGCCGCGGCACGCCACCGGTGCCGCCCTGCGGGCGGTCTGGGCCACCCCGGCCGGGCGGCTGGGCCTCACCGCGGTGGTGGTCGCCCACTCGGTGATGGTCGGCGTCATGGTGATGACGCCGGTGCACATGGGTCACGCCGGCGGCCCGGAGGGGGCGGTGCTCCGCCTCGTCGGGCTGGTCATCAGCGTGCACGTCGCCGGGATGTACCTCTTCTCCCCGCTGGTGGGCATGCTCGCCGACCGGGCGGGGGCCCCCACGGTCGTCGCCCTGGGCGCCGGGCTGCTGCTGGCCGCGGCCGCGATCTCGGGGACGGCGGCGCCGGCGGACTCGGTGCAGCTCGGTGCCGGGCTGCTCCTGCTGGGCCTCGGCTGGTCCTGCGGGCTCATCGCGGGTTCGGCGCTGGTGACGGCGTCGGTGGGGCCCGAGCTGCGGCCGACCGCGCAGGGCGGCACCGACCTGCTGATGGGGCTCGGTGCCGCGCTGGCGGGGGTGGTCGGTGGCCCGCTGCTGGCCTGGGGCGGGTTCGGGCTGGTCTCCGGGGTCTCCGCCGCCCTGGTGCTCCCGCTCGTCGTGGTCTGGCTGGGCTGGCGGGTCAGCGCCCGCGGTAGTTCCTGATCAGCAGCACGATCAGCGCGACGAGCGCGATGACGATGCCGATCTCGAGGACGGTGTCGAGCGTCGAGGAGCCGGTGCCCGGGATCATGCGCGCAAGGGTAGGGCGGCGGCAGCGCGGCCGGGGGCGGACGGGTTAGCGTCGTGGCGTGCGGCTGCAGGAGTTCTGGTCCCGTCTGGACGGTCAGTTCGGGTCGATGCGCGCCCAGAGCGTGGCGCGCGACCACGTGTTCTCCGACCTCGGCGGCCGCACGGCGCTGGACGCCATCGAGGCCGGCGTGCCGGTGCGGAAGGTGTGGCTGGCCGTCTGCGAGGCCTTCGACGTGCCGGTCAAGGAGCGCTGAGCCGGCCGGTTCCCCGGTGCGGCGTGTCGGCCTGGCGATCGAACACGTGTTCGGCCTACTGTGGCGTCCACAGGCCGGCCGGTTCTCCCCAGCCCGCCCTGGAATCCGAAAACTGTCGGTGCCTCGCCCTAGCGTCGGTCCCGACCCGCTTCTCGCGAACCGAAGGTGACGCACCATGGCAGCAACGCTCGACCGCGACAAGGCCCTCGACATGGCCCTCGCCCAGATCGACAAGCAGTTCGGCAAGGGCTCGGTCATGCGGCTGGGCGACGAGGCCGCCCAGGCGATCAAGGTCATCCCGACCGGGTCGATCGCCCTCGACATCGCCCTCGGCATCGGCGGCCTCCCGCGCGGCCGGGTCATCGAGGTCTACGGGCCGGAGTCCTCCGGTAAGACCACGGTCGCCCTGCACGCGGTGGCCAACGCCCAGGCCAACGGCGGCATCGCCGCCTTCATCGACGCCGAGCACGCGCTCGACCCGGAGTACGCCCGCGCCATCGGTGTGGACACCGACGCCCTCCTGGTCAGCCAGCCCGACACCGGTGAGCAGGCCCTCGAGATCGCCGACATGCTGATCCGCTCCGGTGCGCTCGACATCATCGTCATCGACTCCGTGGCGGCTCTGGTGCCCCGCGCCGAGATCGAGGGCGAGATGGGTGACAGCCACGTGGGTCTGCAGGCCCGTCTGATGAGCCAGGCGCTGCGCAAGATCACCGGTGCGCTGAGCAACTCCGGCACGACGGCGATCTTCATCAACCAGCTGCGCGAGAAGGTCGGCGTGGTCTACGGCTCGCCCGAGGTCACCACCGGTGGTCGCGCGCTGAAGTTCTACTCGTCCGTCCGCCTCGACGTCCGCCGCATCGAGACCCTCAAGCAGGGCACCGACGCGATCGGCAGCCGCACGCGCATCAAGGTCGTCAAGAACAAGGTGGCCGCGCCGTTCAAGCAGGCCGAGCTCGACATCCTCTGGGGTCAGGGCTTCAGCCGGGAGGGCGGCATCGTCGACGCCGGTGTCGAGCAGGGCATCGTGAAGAAGTCCGGCGCTTGGTACACCTACGAGGGCGACCAGCTGGGCCAGGGCAAGGAGAACGTCCGCAACTTCCTGAAGGACAACCCCGACCTCGCCGACGAGATCGAGAAGAAGGTCAAGGAGAAGCTCGGCATCGGCCCGAAGCTGGACGCCCCGGCGCCGGTCGACGCCACCGACTTCTGACCTGCCGGTGGACCAGCGGCGACCGTCCCGCCGGCGCGGCTTCGGGGACACCCGGGCCGCCCGGCGCCCGCGGACGCCGGGTGGCGACGATCCCCTGACCCCGGACGTCGCCCCCGGTTCCCCGGAGGACGAGCCTGGTGACCCCGAGCAGGTCGCGCGGGGCATCTGCCTGCGCGCCCTGACGGGGGCACCGAAGACGCGGCGGCAGCTCGCCGACCTCCTCGCCGAGCGAGGGGTGCCGGACGACGCGGCCGAGGCCGTGCTCGACCGGTTCACCGAGGTCGGGCTGATCGACGACGCCTCCTTCGCCCGGGCGTGGGTCAGCAGCCGGCAGGCCGGCCGCGGGCTCGCCCGGCGAGCGCTCTCCGCGGAGCTGCGCGCCAAGGGGGTCGACCCCGAGACCGCCGCAGAAGCCGTCCAGCTGGTCGACGACGACGACGAACGGGCGGCGGCCCGCCGGCTCGTGGAGCGTCGCGCGCCCGGGATGCGCCGGCTGGACCGCCAGACGGCCACCCGGCGCCTCATGGGCATGCTGGCGCGCAAGGGCTACAACGGCGGGCTCGCGGCGGCCGTCGTCCGCGACGTCCTGGACGAGGTCGGCGCCGCCGACGAGGACGAGTACGCCGGCGTCGACGAGGAGCGCGCGCTGCCCTGAGCCGGTCGCGCCTCGCCCGACGCGACAGGAGGCGGCCCGGGGGCACCGGACCACCTCCGGTCGCGTCTCCGCGCTCAGCCGGTGGTGACCCAGGCGGTCACGTCGACGGCCACGCCGTCGGGGGCCTCGTCGTCGGCCACCAGCCAGGCCGGGTCGCGGCGCTGACCGTCGGCGAGCCACCGGGTGATCTCGGCGTCGAACCCGTCGGCCGCGGACGTCCCCGAGCGCCGGCGCTCGCCGAGCAACGTCAGGTCGGTCTCGGCGCCGTCGGCGTACCGGAACACCACCCGGCAGCGCGAGCGCCGGTGCCGGGCCGGCGGCACGACCTCCCGGACGACGGCGCTCTCCGCCCCGGCGGCGTCGGCGAACGCCGTAGCCGCCGACCGCAGGCGGGCGACGAACGCCTGCCCTTCGTCGAGCCGGGCGAGCGCGTCGAGGGGAGCGGGGGCGGCCATCGTGAGGTGGACGACCGGCGGGCTCGTCTCGGCAGCGGTCCGCGGGACCGGGGGAAGGGTGCGGCGACCGGCCGCGTGCATCGTCTCCATCGTGCCGACCAGTCTCGCGACGGATGCGCTCCGCCGTACTCCGGCGCGCCCGGGTGGGACGACTGAGCCGGACGGGAACGGCCTGGTCGGAGGCGCAGTCCGCAGCACTCCGGGCGGAGCCGGCGACCGCGTCGTCCGCACCGCCGCGGAACGGTGCGGAGGCTCAGACTGCGCCCCCGCCGCCACCCATCTGCACGTCCGCCGGCAGCTTCGGCGCACCGCCGCCCGTCGTCGCCGCCCGGCGGGTCCGGCGCTCGACGATCTTCGCCAGCTGGGAGAGCAGCACGTTGATGATGATGTAGATCAGGCCCGCGGCGACGTACAGCTGGAAGGTGTACTGGTTGCCGAAGCTCAGGGAGAAGAACTCCACGAGGCTGCGCGCACCTCGCAGCAGCTCGAAGTAGCCGATGATGAAGCCGAGGGAGCTGTCCTTCAGCAGGACCACCAGCTGCGCGATGAGCACCGGGAGCATGCGCCTCGTCGCCTGGGGGAGCAGCACCAGCGACATCACCTGGTACTTGCGCATCCCGATGCCGAAGGCGGCCTCGCGCTGGCCCTTGTCGATCGACAGGATGCCGGCCCGGAAGATCTCGGCGAGCACCGCCGAGTTGTAGAGGATGAGCCCGCCGGCGAGCGCCTGGAATGCGGAGAGCTCGACGTCGTACTTCGGCAGGACGAAGTAGAGCGCGAAGATGACGACCAGCAGCGGGATGGCCCGGAAGAACTCGATGTAGGTGCCGACCAGCCAGCGCACCGCGCGGTGATCCGACAGCCGTCCGACGGCCAGCAGCAGGCCGAGGACCGTGGCCACGACCATGCCGACCGCGGCGACCTGGAGCGTGTTGACCAACGCGCGGCCGAGCGTCTGCGGCACGCCGGTGCGCGCGTCGAACAGCACGGCCCAGCGCTGGCTCTCCAGCTGGCCGTTGCCGGCGAGCCGGATGAGGACGAGCGCGAGGATCCCCAGGATCAGCAGGATCCCGACGCCGGTACCGATCCGGATGCGCGCGCGGGCCTTGGGGCCGGGGATGTCGAAGAGGACCGGCGTGGTCATCGGAGGATCGCCACCCGTCGCTCCAGGCTGTGCACGCCGAACGCGAGCGGCAACGTGATGATCATGTAGGCGATCACGACCCCCAGCAGGACGGCGGTCAACTGCCCGGCGTCCGCGTTGACCAGGCGGGGGAGCAGGGAGCTCAGCTCGCTGGTGGCGAAGCCGGCGGCGATCGAGCTGTTCTTCACCATGGCGATGAAGACGTTGCCCAGCGGCGGGACGACGGTGCGGAACGCCTGCGGGAGGACGACCTCGCGGAGCGACTGCCCGAAGGTGAGGCCGATCGCGCGGGACGCCTCGGCCTGACCGGTCGAGACCGCGTTGATCCCCGAGCGCACCGCCTCGCAGACGAACGCCGCGGTGTAGAGCCCGAGGGAGAGCACCGCCCCGGTGTAGAAGCCGAGGATGAAGTCGATCTGCGGCAGCCCGAAGATGAGGAAGAAGAAGACGACCGTCAGCGGCGTGTTGCGGAAGGTCTCGACGTAGAAGGTCGCCAGCCCGCGCAGCGGCGGGATGGGGCTGACGCGCGCGGCCGCCAGCAGCGTGCCCAGCACGAGGGCGAGCAGGCCGGCGAGCAGCGACAGGCTCAGCGTCGTCAGGAACGCGTCCCACAGCAGGTCGAAGTTCTCAGCGAGGAACTGCACGCCGCCTCCTCTCGGGGCTGGTCATGGAGCGGCGCTGCGGGGCAGGAGTTCCCGCCCCGCAGCGCCGGGGTGCTCAGTAGCGGTCGACGGCCGGCGGCTCGGGGGCCTCCTGGCCACTGATGGCGCCTGCGGTGCGGTCCCAGGCGTCGGCCCAGGCGCCGCTCTCGTAGGCCTCCTCCAGCGTGTCGTTGATGAACGCGCGGAACTCGTCGTCACCCTTCGGCACGCCGATGCCGTACGGCTCCTCGGTGAACGGGTTGCCCACGAGCTCGAAGGCTCCGTCGCTGCCGGCGACCAGGCCCGTGAGGATGACGTTGTCCGTGGTCACGGCGTCGACCTGGCCGTTGGCGAGGGCGTCGGCGCACTTGGAGTAGACGTCGAACAGCGTGAGGGTCGCCTCCGGGTAGTTGTCCCGGATGTTCTGCGCCGGCGTGGATCCCTCGACCGAGCAGACGTTCTTGCCGGCCAGGTCCTCGGGGCCCTCGATGCCCTCCGGGTTGCCGGCCGCGACCATGATGTCCTGGCCGGCCTCGTAGTACGGGCCGGCGAAGTCGATGAGCTCCTTGCGGGCGTCGTTGATGGTGTAGGTCGCCACCACCATGTCGACCTGGCCGTTCTGCAGGAAGGGCTCGCGGTTGGCCGAGACGGTCTCGGTCCACTCGATGTCCTCGGGGGCGATGCCGAGCTCCGCGGCGATCAGCTTGGCGATCTCGACGTCGAAGCCCTCGGGGGTCTCGGTGTTGGGGTTCAGGAGACCGAACCCGGGCTGGTCGAACTTGGTGCCGACGGTGATGGAACCCGCCTCGGCGAGCTCGGCCATCGTGGTACCCGCCTCGAAGTCGACCTCCTCCTGGACCTCGACGGTCGAGTCGGCGGCGTCCTCGGCCTGGTTGCCGGCCTCGCTGCCACCACAGGCGGCGAGCATGAAGCCGAGGGCCGCGAGCGAGGCGGCGTAGCGGGTGGTGCGCATGAGCTGTCCTTCCGTAGGAACGGTCAGTGGTTCAGGATCTTGGAGAGGAAGTCCTTGGCCCGGTCGGAGCTCGGGGTGCTGAAGAACGTCTCGGGGTCGGAGGACTCCACGACCCGGCCGCCGTCCATGAAGACGACGCGGTTGGCCGCCTTCCGCGCGAAGCCCATCTCGTGGGTGACGACGATCATCGTCATCCCGTCGGCGGCCAGCCCGACCATGACGTCGAGGACCTCGCTGATCATCTCCGGGTCCAGCGCCGACGTGGGCTCGTCGAACAGCATGACCTTGGGGTCCATGGCCAGGGCCCGTGCGATGGCCACGCGCTGCTGCTGGCCGCCGGAGAGCTGAGCCGGGTACTTGTCGGCCTGCGCGCCGACGCCCACGCGGTCGAGCAGTTCGCGGGCCCGCTTCTCGGCGTCGGCCTTCGACCGCTTGCGCACCTTGATCGGCCCGAGGGTGACGTTCTCCAGGATGGTCTTGTGCGCGAAGAGGTTGAAGCTCTGGAACACCATGCCGACGTCGGCGCGCAGGCGGGCGAGCTGCTTGCCCTCCTCGGGCAGCCGCTCGCCGTCGATGACGATCTCGCCCTTCTCGATCGACTCGAGGCGGTTGATGGCGCGGCACAGGGTCGACTTGCCCGACCCCGACGGGCCGATGACGACGACCACCTCGCCCCGGGCGATCTCGAGGTCGATGTCCTGCAGGACGTGCAGTTCGCCGAACCACTTGTTCACCCCGGACAGGCGGACGAGAGGCTCTCCGTTCGGACGGCTGGTCACCCTGGGGACCTTAGGGGCGGGAGGTCGCGGTTCCCGCACCGTGGGATCACGAAGGCGTAACGAACACGGCCGGTCAGGGGGTCACCGGGCCCGATCCGCCCGTTCGGGTGACCGCTGCCGCGCTGGGTGCTGAACCCCCTCCGTGACGGTCGGCCCGGAACGCCCCCGGTCGTCCCGGGCCGCGCCGTATCCTCCGTGTCGAGATGAGCAGCCCCACCGCGAGCCCCGCCCGCACCTACCGGGTGCGCACCTACGGGTGCCAGATGAACGTGCACGACTCCGAGCGGCTCTCCGGCCTGCTCGAGGCGGCCGGGTACACCGCCGCCGCGGACGGGGACGACGCCGACGTCGTCGTCCTCAACACCTGCGCCGTGCGCGAGAACGCCGACAACCGCCTGTACGGCAACCTCGGGCACCTGCGCCCGGTCAAGGACGCCCGCCCCGGCATGCAGATCGCCGTCGGCGGCTGCCTCGCGCAGAAGGACCGCGGCGAGATCGTCACGCGGGCACCCTGGGTCGACGTCGTCTTCGGCACGCACAACGTCGGCTCGCTGCCGGTTCTGCTCGAACGCGCCCGGCACAACGCCGAGGCGCAGGTCGAGATCGTGGAGTCCCTCGAGGTCTTCCCCTCGACGCTGCCCGCCAAGCGGGACTCCGCCTACTCCGGCTGGGTGTCGATCAGCGTCGGGTGCAACAACACCTGCACGTTCTGCATCGTCCCGGCGCTGCGCGGCAAGGAGAAGGACCGCCGCCCCGGCGAGATCCTGGCCGAGGTGCAGGCGCTGGTGGACCAGGGCGTGCTCGAGGTGACCCTGCTCGGGCAGAACGTCAACAGCTACGGCAGCGACTTCGGCGACCGCAGCGCGTTCGCCGACCTGCTGCGCGCCACCGGCCGCATCCAGGGGCTGGAGCGCGTCCGGTTCACCAGCCCGCACCCGGCGATGTTCACCGACGACGTCATCGCCGCGATGGCCGAGACGCCGGCGGTCTGCCACCAGCTGCACATGCCGCTGCAGTCGGGGTCGGACGACGTGCTCAAGCGGATGCGCCGCGCGTACCGGCAGGAGCGCTACCTCGGCATCATCGACCGCGTCCGCGCCGCCATGCCCGACGCCGCGATCACCACCGACATCATCGTCGGCTTCCCCGGCGAGACCGAGGCGGACTTCGTGCAGACGCTCGAGGTGGTCCGGGCCGCCCGGTTCTCCAGCGCCTTCACCTTCCAGTACTCCAAGCGGCCCGGCACCCCGGCCGCCGAGATGGACGGGCAGCTGCCCAAGGAGGTCGTGCAGGAGCGCTACCTCCGGCTCACCGCGCTGCAGGACGAGGTCAGCTGGGAGGAGAACCGCCGGCTCGTCGGCCGGCGGGTGGAGCTGCTCGTCGCCGCCGGGGAGGGGAGCAAGGACGCCGCACGCGGCCGCCTCTCCGGCCGGGCCCGCGACGGGCGCCTCGTCCACTTCACCGCGGCCGACGGGGTGCGGCCCGGCGACGTCGTCGAGACCGTCGTCACCCAGGCCGCGCCGCACCACCTGGTCGCGGACGGCCCGCTGGTGTCCCACCGCCGCACGAGGGCCGGCGACGCGAGCGAGGCCGGCACCCGGCCGACGACGCCCGGCGTCTCGCTGGGCATGCCGCAGGTCGGCGTCCCCGCACCGCTGCCGGTGGTCACCGGCTGCTGACGGAGGCATAGGAGGCTCTACCTGCGTCCCGCGGGGCCGATTCCGCAGGTGGAGCCTCCTATGCCCGGGGGGTTACCGGCGGGCGGACTTCTCCGCCTCGGCGAGCCACTCCCGGCGGGTCTGCAGGTTGGCCCGCGCCTCGTCGATCCGCCGCTCGTCACCCGCCGCCTCGGCCTTGGCCAGCTGCTCCTCGGCCTTGGTGACGGCGGCCCGCATGGAGGCGACCATCGGGTTCTCCGGAGTGGTGCGCACGCGGCCGGCGTCGGCGGCGCCGCGCACCTTCTGCTCCACCGCCTGCATCCGGTCCTCGAGCTGGCGCATCACGCCGCGGGGCACGTGACCGATGGCGTCGTAGCGCTCCTGGATCTTGCGCAGCGCGTTCTGCGCCCCCCGCAGGTCCTTGCTGGGGTCCAGCTGCTCGGCCTCGGCCAGCAGCTGCTCCTTGGCCTGCTGGTTGGCGACCTGCTCGGCGTCGCGCGCCTTGTCCTGCTCGGCACGGGCGCTGAAGAAGACGTCCTGCGCTGCGCGGAACTGCTTCCACAGGTCGTCGTCGCCGTCGCGGCCGGTGCGCGGCACCGCCTTCCAGCGGTCCATCAGCGAGCGCATCGCCGCGCTGGTGGGGCCCCAGTCGGTCGAGGCCGACAGCCGCTGCGCCTCCTGGATCAGCTCCTGCTTGGCCGAGCGGGCCTCACTGCGCTGGGCGTCGAGCTGGGCGAAGTGGGCACCGCGGCGGCGGCCGAAGGCGTCCCGGGCGGCGGCGAACCGCGTCCACAGGGCGTCGTCGGTCTTGCGGTCGATGCCGCGGATGGTCTTCCACTCCTCGACGATCGCCTTGAGACGGTCCCCGGCGGCCTTCCAGGACGTCGACTCGGCCGCGATCTGCTCGGCCTCGGCGGCCAGGGCCTCCTTGCGCGCCACCTGCGCGGCGCGGGCGGCGGCCTTCTCGGCGCGGTACTCGACGGCGGCGGCCTCGGCGGTCTCCACGATCGCGCGGGCCCGGGTGGCCAGGCCCTCCAGGTCGCCGACGGCGGCGGCGGTCGGGATCGACCCGGCCAGCGCCTCGGCCTTGGCCTTGATCTCCGCGGGGTTGCCGGTGTGCGCCTTGAGCCGCGCCTCGAGGAGGGACACCTCGGTGGCGAGGTCGTCGTAGCGGCGGCCGTAGTGGGCCAGCCCCGCCTCGGCCTCGCCGGCCTGCCAGGAACCGACCTCGCGCTCGCCGTCGGCGGTGCGCACGAAGACGGTGCCGTCGGCGTCCACGCGACCCCACTGCGACGGGTCGCTCACCACGGTCTCCACCGGCGCGGCCGTCGGCGCCGGGGCGGGGGCGGGCGCCGGCGTCGGCGTCGGCGCGGCGGCTGCCACCGCCGCTCCCGGGGCCTCGACGGAGGCGTCGGGTTCCCCGGTGGGCGCGCCCGGATCCGCCGTGGGGTCGGCGAGCGCCGCCTCCGCGGGCGATGGCGCGGCCGCGGTGCCGGCCGCGGGGGTCACCGCGTCCGGGCCGCCGGTCGGCGTCGCCTCCTCCGGGGCGGGGGTCTCAGGGGTCTCGGTGGTCTCCGCAATCGGCGGAGCGGCCTGCTGCACCCCGTTGCCGGGGTCGTCCGTGCTCGACACGTCCGGCAGTGTCCCACGTCCCATCGGCGAGACTGCTGCCGTGACCTCCTTCCCCGGCGGCGTCCCGGTCCGGGCGCCCAGTCCGTCGGCCGCCGTCGCCTTCTGCCCGTGCCCGCCCCTGCTGGTCACGGATGTGGAGGGGCGGCCCTCGCCGGAGAGCACCGCCCTGCGCGAGGCCTGTGCAGAGGCGGTCACCGCGCTGCTCGGCGCCGGACCGGAGGTGGTCGTGGTGGTCGGGCCGGGGCCGCTGCCGGGGGAGCGGTTCGGTCCCGGCGACGGCGGCGACCTCCGTGGCTTCGGCGTCGACCTCGACCTGCCGTTCGACGGCCGGCTGCGCCCCGAGGGGAGGCGGCTCCCGCTCGCGCACACGGTGGGCGCCTGGCTGCTCGACCAGGCGGCGTTCGCCGGCACCCGCGTGGGGGTCGGCCCGGCCGACGTCGGCCAGCTGATGCGCGACCTGCCGGCGCCGGTCGGGGTGCTGGTCATGGGGGACGGCTCGGCACGGCGCTCGGTGAAGGCGCCCGGGTACCTGGACCCGGCGGCCGAGCCGTTCGACGCGGCGGTCGCCACCGCCCTGGCGTCGGGGGATGCCGCCGCGCTGGCGGCGCTGGACCCGGCCGCGGAGGCGGGTCTGCTGGCCGCGGGGGTGCCCGTCTGGCGCGCGGTGGGGGCCGCGCTCGCCGGCCGGCACGTCACCGCCCGGCTGCGCCACGATGCCGCGCCGTTCGGGGTGGGTTACCCCGTCGCCGACTGGATGGTGGCGTGACGCCGCCGCCGGTCGTCGCGGTCGTCGGGCCGACGGCCACCGGCAAGACCGCGCTCGCCGTCGAACTGGCCCGGCGGCTGGGCGGCGAGGTGGTGAACGCGGACTCGATGCAGCTCTACCGCGGCATGGACATCGGCACGGCCAAGCCCGACCTCGCCGAGCGGGGCGGTGTGCCGCACCACCTGCTGGACCTCTGGCACGTGCGCGAGCCGGCCTCGGTCGCGGAGTACCGCCGGCGGGCGCGGGCGGAGATCGACCGGTTGCGTGCCGTCGGCACCGTGCCGCTGCTCGTCGGCGGCTCGGGGCTCTACGTGCGGGCCGTCCTCGACGAGCTGGACTTCCCGGGCACCGACCCGGCCGTCCGCGCCCGGCTGGAGGAAGAGCTCGCCGCCGTCGGCCCGGCCGCGCTGCACGCCCGGCTCGCCGAGCTCGATCCGCAGGCCGCCGCCGCCGTCCTGCCGAGCAACGGACGGCGGATCGTGCGCGCGCTGGAGGTCGTCGAGCTCACCGGCGGGCCGTTCCGCGCCCAGCTGCCCGAACCGCGCCCGCACTACCCGGCCGTGGTGCTCGGCCTGGACCGCGAGCCCGCCGAGCTCGACGAGCGGATCGCGGCGCGCGTGGACCGGATGTGGGCGGCGGGCTTCGTCGACGAGGTCGCGGCGCTCGCCGCCGACGGGCTGCGCGAGGGACCGACCGCCTCCCGCGCCCTGGGCTACGCGCAGGTGCTGGCGCAGTTCGACGGCGTCCTGACGTCCGACGAGGCGAGGGAGCGCACCGTCACCACGACCCGCCGCTTCGTCCGGCGGCAGCGCTCGTGGTTCCGCCGGGACGCAGCGACGACGTGGTTCGACGCCGCCCGGACCGACCTGGCCGACGCGGCGGCGGCGGTGATCACCAGGCCTACGATCGACCGGTGACCTCCTCGCCCCGCGTGCTGATCGGCCACGGCACCGAGAACGACTTCGTCGTGCTGCCCGACCCCCACGGCACCGTGTGGGCCGGCGACCGCCTCGACGCCGCGATGGTCCGGCGGCTCTGCGAGCGGCGGGCCGGCCTGGGCGGTGACGGCGTGCTGCGGCTGGTGCGCAGCGCCCACGTCCCGGACGCGGCGGACGTGCTGGGGGATGACCTCGAGCGGTGCGAGTGGTTCATGGACCACCGCAACGCCGACGGCTCCTACGCAGAGATGTGCGGCAACGGCATCCGCCTGTTCCTGCACGCGCTCGTCGGCGAGGGGCTGGTGGACCGCGGCTCCTGCGCCGGCGGCCTGCTGGTGGGCACCCGCGGCGGGGCCCGGCGGGTCGGGGCCGGCGCCGACGGCGGCTACTGGGTGGACATGGGCCCGGCGCGCCCCTTCGGCGAGGGGGAGGCGGTCGTCGACGGCCGGACCTTCGCCGGGCTCGCCGTCAGCATGGGCAACCCACACCTGGCCTGCCTCACCGAGGTGCCCGTCGAGCAGCTCGACCTGACCGGCACGCCAGGGTTCGACCCGGCGCTGTTCCCCGAGGGGGTCAACGTCGAGCTGGTCAACGTCCTGGAGCCCGGCGCGCACGTGCGGCTGCGGGTCTCCGAGCGAGGTGTGGGCGAGACCCGGTCCTGCGGCACGGGCGCGTGTGCCGCCGCCTACGCGGCACTCCGGGCCGAGGGCGCCGGAGAGGGGACCGTCGTCGTCGACGTCCCCGGGGGTCGCCTGTCGGTCCACGTGACCGCGACGACGACGGTGCTCAGCGGCCCGGCCGTGCTGGTCTCGGCCGGCACCCTGTGCGCGGAGTGGCTCACGGGCTGAGCCGGCGTGGGTTCCCGGGGCCCTCCGCTCGCGGAGGCCGTACTCGTGCCGCCGATCGGGATGCAGGCGGAGGGCAGATGCGTTGTACCCGGCGATGACAACTCAGGTGCTTTCCTCGAAGGACCGTGCCACGCTGGACACGATGACGACCGCCCCCGATGCCCTGCCCGTCGACGAGCAGGCCGATCTCGAGCCCCGTACCGCCCCGGCCGGGCGGTGGGACGAGGCCGACGACACCACCGGCTCCTACACGCTCGAGGCGCGCGGCGCCCTGCGCCGGGTGGCCGGCCTCTCCACCGAGCTCGCCGACGTCACCGAGGTCGAGTACCGCCAGCTGCGGCTGGAGCGCGTCGTCCTCGTCGGCGTCTGGACCGAGGGCACGCAGGCCGACGCCGACCGGTCGCTGGCCGAGCTCGCCGCCCTCGCCGAGACCGCCGGCTCCCAGGTCCTCGAGGCCGTGAGCCAGCGACGCGACAAGCCCGACGCCGCCACCTACGTCGGCTCGGGCAAGGCCGCCGAGATCCGCGACATCGTCGCCGCCACCGGCGCCGACACCGTGATCTGCGACGGCGAGCTGACCCCCGGCCAGCTCAACCAGCTGGAGAAGGTGCTCAAGGTCAAGGTCGTCGACCGGACGGCGCTGATCCTCGACATCTTCGCCCAGCACGCCACCAGCCGGGAGGGCAAGGCGCAGGTCGAGCTCGCCCAGATGCAGTACATGCTGCCGCGGCTGCGCGGTTGGGGTGAGTCGATGTCCCGGCAGGCCGGTGGCCGGGTCGCCGGCGGTGGCGGCATCGGTACCCGCGGTCCGGGTGAGACGAAGATCGAGACCGACCGCCGGCGCATCCGCGCCCGCGTGAGCAAGCTGCGGCGGGAGATCGCCGGCATGGCGACCGCCCGGGCGACCCAGCGCTCCAGCCGGGACCGCAACGCGACGCCGAGCGTCGCGATCGCCGGGTACACCAACGCCGGCAAGTCCAGCTTGCTCAACCAGCTCACCGGCGCCGGCGTGCTCGTGGAGAACGCGCTGTTCGCGACCCTCGACCCGACGGTCCGCCGGGCCCAGTCGCCCGACGGCCGGGAGTACACGCTGACCGACACCGTCGGCTTCGTGCGCCACCTGCCGCACCAGCTGGTGGACGCCTTCCGCTCCACGCTGGAGGAGGTGGCCGCGGCCGACCTGCTGCTGCACGTCGTCGACGGCTCTGACCCCGACCCGCTCGGCCAGATCGACGCGGTGCGCGTGGTCCTGAGCGAGATCGACGCCGCCGCGGTGCCCGAGCTGATCGTGGTCAACAAGGTCGATGCGATGAGCGAGGAGGACATCATCATGCTCCGGCAGGCCCTGCCGGGTGCGGTGTGGGTGTCCGCACGCACGGGGCTCGGCATCGACTCGCTGCGCAGGCTCGTGGCCGAGCGGCTGCCGCACCCGGACGTCGACGTCGACGTGCTGGTGCCCTACGAGCGCGGGGACCTGGTGGCGCGGGTGCACCGCGACGGCGAGGTGCTCGGCGAACTGCACGAGGCCGGCGGCACCCGGCTCACCGCCCGGGTCGACGGCGCCCTGGCGGCGGTGCTCGAGGAGTTCGCGGTCCCGGTCGGCTGACCGGCCTGCACTGATCACGATCCGGTCACGGCCCGGTACCGTGGCGGCGTGACCAGGGGAGCCGTGCAGGCGACGGAGGCACCGCGGGCCGCGCCCGTGGTCCCCGTCGGCCGGCCGCCGTGGTGGCTGGTCGCCGCGGCGCTGGTCGTGGCGGTGCTCATCACCGCCGACCTCCTCGCCCACGGCCCGACCGAGCGGCTGGACCTGCGGGTCTCCGAGATCGTGAGCGACTGGGGACTGCGGGACACGCCGGGCTACCCGGCGGTGTGGGTGGTCACCCAGCTCGGCGGGCGGGTCACGATCCTCGTCGTGCTCGCCGTCCTGGTCGGCCACCTCCTCTGGCGACGGGGCGCCTGGTTGCCGGCGGTCCGGGTGCTCCTCGCCCTGGGGGTGCTGACCGCGGTCGTCTACGCCATCAAGCACGGCCTCGGGCGGACGGCGCCGGCGTTCCCGGGGTCCTACTTCTTCCACGCCGACGGCGTCTCGTTCCCCTCCGGGCACGTGGCCAACGCGGTGCTCATGTGGGGGGTGGCCCGCTGGCAGGCGGTCGAGTACGGACTGCCGGCGACCGTGCAGCGGGCGTTCTGGTGGCTGAGCGTGGTCGGACCGGTCGCCACGGGGGTGGCGATGGTGTCGCTCGACTTCCACTGGGTCACCGACGCGCTCGTCGGGGCCGCCGTCGGGATCGTCCTGTTGGGCGTGGTTCATGCACTGGACGCGGTGGTTCTGTCACGCTGGGTACGTGCCCGAGCAGGCCGTCCTCGTCCCTGACCGCGCCCGGACGTGCCGGCTCCTCGCCGCGAGCACGCTGGTCGTCGGCACGGTCGTGCTGGCACCCGCTCCGGCTCACGCGGAGGCGCCCGCCCCGGTGGCACCCACCGCCGGCTCGCCCGCCGCGCCGGCGCCGGCCCCCGAGGTCCGGTGCTCGATCACCGACCCGCGGCTCGCCGAGCTCTCCGGCCTGGTGGTCGTGGGGGAGCAGATGCTCGCCCTCAACGACGGCGGCGACCAGGTCGCGGTGCACGGGCTGGACTCCACCTGCGCCGTCGTCGACGTCCAGACCGGTGCGGCCGACCCGTTCGACCCCGAGGACCTCGGCGTGGCGTCCGACGGCAGCGTCTGGGTGGCCGACATCGGTGACAACGGCGGCGTCCGCCCGACCGTGGCGTTCCACGTGCTCCGGCCCGACGGCACGGCCGCGCTGCACCGGTTGACCTACCCCGACGGCGCGCACGACGCCGAGGCGCTGCTCCTGGCCCCGGACGGGACCCCCTACCTCGTCACCAAGGAGGTCCTCGGGTCCAGTGGCGTGTACCGGCCCGCCGGGGCGCTCGTGGACGGCGGCGTGGTGCCGCTGGAGCGGGTGGGCACGGTGGACATCACCCTCACCGGGACCCCGGGTGGGCCGGTGGGCCGAGCCGGTCAGCTCCTCGTCACCGGTGGCGCAGTGGCGGGCGACGGGAGTGCGCTGGCCCTGCGCACCTACACCGACGCCTACGTCTGGCCCCTGGCGGGTTCCGACGTCGTCGGTGCGCTGGCCGGGGAGCCGACGCGGGTGGCGCTCCCGGAGTCGCCGCAGGGCGAGGCGATCAGCTTCACCGCCGACAGCCGAGCGCTCGTGGTCGCGAGCGAGGGGCTGCCCAGCCCCGTCGCGGTGGTGCCGGTGCCGGCCGGAGCGGCGAGCACGCCTCCCACCGACGTTGTCCCCGTGCAGTCCTTCGCCGAGCTCACCCGGTCGGACCGGTCGCCGATCGCCGCGGCCCTGATCGCCGCCGGCGTGGCGACGATCGTGGTCTGGCTGACCGGACGGCTGCGCCGCCGGACCTGAGGGTCAGGCCTCCGGCTGCCAGCCGAGCTGCCGGCTGCACTCCTCTGCGGCCCTGGTGACC
Source organism: Blastococcus sp. SYSU DS0541 (assembly GCF_054050875.1). Taxonomy (NCBI): domain Bacteria; kingdom Bacillati; phylum Actinomycetota; class Actinomycetes; order Geodermatophilales; family Geodermatophilaceae; genus Blastococcus; species Blastococcus sp. SYSU DS0541. The sequence continues at coordinate 44,491 of NZ_JBJHAD010000008.1, forward strand.
TGTTCCCCGAGCACCGGCCACAGGCGCCGGGGAAAGCGCTGGGAGGGCAGGGACAGGCTCAGGGTCGCCACGGGCAGGCCTGCGCGGTCCAGGATGGCGGCCCCGACGGCGGCGATGTCCGGGTGCCGCGTGCCGACCGTGACCGCGTAGCCCTGCCGGCGCACCCGCGGCAGTTCCCGGAGCAACGCCTCCGGGTCGGTGTCGGTGTGCGGCGTGAGCGCCTCCAGGGGCGCCGCGCGCAGCAGGGCTGCGGCCCGCGGCTCGGGCATCGCGGCGAGGGCGGCCTTCCCGGACGCCGTCGTGTGGAGGGGTGCGCCGTGCCCGACGGAGGTGTGCGTCCGCACCGGGTGGACGCCGTCGATCTTGTCGAGCAGGACGATCCGCCGGTCCTCCGGGACGGACAGGTGCACGGTCTCGCCGGTCGCCGCGGAGAGCCGGTGCATCGCCGGCAGCGCGATGCGCCGGATCTCCTCGTCGCCCCGGTGCCGTGACCCGATGGCCTGGGCCTTGGCGGTGAGCGACCAGCGCGTGGGCTCCTCGGCGCCGGCGCGGATCCACCCCAGGTCCCCGAGCGTCAGCAGCATGCGCTGGACCGTCGACTTGGGCAGCTGCATGGACCGGGAGAGGTCGCTGACGCCGACGGGCTGCTGCTCCGACACCGCCTCCAGGACAGCCAGCGCGACGGACACCGACCTCATGTGATTGACGCCACCTTTCCTCCGACCTACTGTGGCGCGCACCACTTCGTGCCACTGCGCGGCAAAGTGTGCCACACAGTGGCACGGTGTCGCCAGGGCGGTCGGGAGATGCACGTGTCGCACCAGGTCCCTTCGGGCGCCCTCTCGGGCGTACGGGTCCTCGACCTCACCCAGGTCATGGCGGGGGCGTACTGCTCGATGTTGCTGGCCGACATGGGCGCCGATGTCATCAAGATCGAGCGACCCGGAGGCGGGGACGACACCCGCCGGATGTCCCGCGGCCCCGACGTGGAGCACTCGCCGGCCTTCAACGCCATGAACCGCAACAAGCGTGGCATCGCCGTCGACCTGAAGGACCCCCGCGGTGCCGAGGTCGTCCGGCGGTTGGCCAGGGACGCCGACGTCCTCGTGGAGAACTTCCGGCCCGGGCTGCTGGACCGCTTCGGGCTGGGGCAGGAGGCCCTCCGGGCCGCGAACCCGGCGCTCGTGTACTGCTCCATCTCCGGATTCGGTGCCACCGGCCCCTACGCCGGTCGCGGCGGCTACGACCTCATCGCCCAGGCGATGAGCGGGCTGATGAGCATGACCGGTGAGCCCGGACGGCCGCCGGCCAAGGTCGGCGTCCCCATCTGCGACCTGAACGCCGGGCTGTTCGGCGCGTACGGCGTCCTGTCTGCCTACATCCACCGGCTGAGGACGGGGGAGGGCCAGTTCGTCGACACGTCGCTGCTGGAGGCGGGGATCGCCTACACCGTCTGGGAGACGGCGATGTTCTTCAGCCTGGGCGACGTCGCCCGGCCGATGGGGTCGGCGCACCGCCTGTCGGCTCCGTACGAGGCGTTGCCCACGGCCGACGGGTGGATCGCCATCGGCGCGGCCAACGACCGGAACTGGGAGCGGCTCTGCGCGGGCCTGGGGCTGGAGCGCCTGCTGCAGGACCCTCGGTTCGCGACCAACGCCGCGCGGATGGAGTACCGCTTCGAGCTGGCCGGCGAGCTGGCGGCGACGCTGCGGCAGAGGACGACCGCAGAGTGGCTCGAGGTCATGCACGCGGCGGGCGTGCCCAGCGGGCCCCTCTACGACATCCAGCAGGTCTACGCCGATCCGCACGTGCAGGCCCGGGACATGCTCGTCGAGACGGTCCACCCGCGGATGGGCACCGTGCGCCACATCGGCGCACCGGTGAAGCTCTCCGGCACCCCGTCGGCGATCCGCCGTCCGGCTCCCCTCCTCGGCGAGCACAGCCGCGAGGTGCTGGCCGAAGCCGGGATGGCCGCCGAGGAGATCGACGAGCTCCTCTCCGTCGGTGTCCTCGTGACGACGCCGCCGGACGACCACGCCCGCCCGACGCCCGGTGCGGCGCCCAGCCCCCTCGATCCGACGGAGGTCCCCGCGTGACGCATCTCGTCCTGTCCGGTCTGACCAAGAGCTTCGGCGCGGCCCCGGTCGTCGACCAGGTGGACCTGTCGATCGAGGAGGGCGAGGCCGTCGTCCTGCTGGGGCCCAGTGGCTGCGGCAAGACCACGTGCCTGCGCATGATCGCCGGCTTCGAGCGCCCGGACGCGGGGGAGATCCGGTTGCGCGACAGAGTGCTGGTCGGCCCCCGCGTCTTCGTCCCGCCGGAGCGCCGCCAGATGTCCGTGGTGTTCCAGAGCTACGCCCTCTGGCCGCACCTCAGCGTGCGCGAGAACGTCGGCTACGGACCGACGACGGCGAAGGTGAGCCGCGCGGAGGTCCGCCGCCGCACCGACGAGGCGCTGGCCATGGTGCAGCTGGACGGTCTCGCCGACCGCTACGCCCACCAGCTCTCCGGCGGTCAGCAGCAACGGGTCGCCCTCGCCCGCGCGCTGGTCAACGACCCCGCCCTGCTGCTGCTCGACGAGCCGTTGTCCAACCTGGACACCCGGTTGCGAGAGGAGATGCGCTCGGAGATCAAGCGGATCCACCGGTCGCTCGGCGTCACCATGGTCTACGTCACCCACGACCAGGCGGAGGCGCTCTCGCTGGCCGACCGGCTGGTGGTCATGCACTCCGGTCGCGTGGTGCAGGTCGGCCCGCCGGAGGAGGTCTACCGGCGACCGCGGACGGGCTTCGTCGCGCGGGCGCTGGGTGCGACGAACCTGCTGACCGCCACCGTGTGCGGTCCGCCCTCCTCGGACGGCGTGCCCCTCCGGCTCCCTGCCGGGATCACGGTGACCGCGCCCCACCCGGCGGACGTGGTGGTGCGTGCGGGCGACCAGGTCTCCGTGTCGATCCGGCCGGTCGACCTCCGGCTCGTCGCCGGCAACGCCGGCGCAGCCGGGGTCGCGCGGGTCAGCGAGGCGCTGTTCTTCGGCGACCACGTGCAGTACGCCGTCGATCTGCCCGGGCTCGCCGAGCCGCTGAAGGCCACGGGCCCCGGCCTGGGCCGGTTCGACGCCGGTCAGGACGTCGTCGTGCAGGTGGACGGCGCCGCGGTGGCCATCGTCAGCGACGGCCCGGCCGCCCCCGCCCCGGGCCGCGACGACCACCCGGGTCCCTCGACGACCGAGGGCGCCACGCCCGCCCCAGCTCCGGCCCGGCGGTCCGCCGCATGACCGGGATCTCCCGCACCGCCGTCCGTCCACCCGCCCCGCACCGCCGTCCGAGAAGAGGCACCGTGTCGACTCGTCACACCACCCGTCGCAGGAACGCCCTGTTGGCGCTCCCCCTGTCCGCCGTCCTCCTCGCCGGGTGCGGCAACGGCTCCGAGCCGGCAGCGGAGGGCGGTGAGGGGAGCGGCGGTGGAGCAGCCGGGGTCGAGGGCATCAGCGAGGACCTCATCGCCGCCGCCCAGGAGGAGGGCGGCGTCGTCATCTACGCCGGCGGGCACACCCGCCCCGGGGTCGAGCTCCTCCAGCAGCGGATGCAGGAGCTCTTCGACGTCGAGGTGACGTTCACCCGCGAGGACTCCGGCGCGGTCGCCAACTCCATCTCCGCGGAGCTCGCCAGCGGCTCGCTCAACGCCGACGTGGTCAGCCTGACCGACCCGGACACGCTCCAGCAGTGGGCCGACGAGGGCATCATCGTCGACGCCGACATCCCGAACGCCGACGAGATCATCGAGGGCCTCGACAACCCCGACAACCCGCAGGTGCCGTACAGCCTCGTGCCGCTCGGCATCATGTACAACGACGCCAGCACCGATCCCGCCGATCTGCCCACCACGTGGGAGGAGTTCGCCTCCTCGGCCGAGGGCACCATCGTGAGCTCCGACCCGGGAGCGTCGGGCACCGCCCTCGCCTACTACACCACGCTCACCGGGCTGTACGGCGAGGAATGGCTCCAGCAGCTGGCCGAGCGGGAGGTGATCGTCACCGACAGCAGCCTGGCCCTGGCTCAGCTCGTGCTGACCGGCGAGGCGGACATCGGCGTCCCCGCGATCGAGTCCGCGGTGATCAGCGCTGCCGACGAGGGTGAGCCGCTGGCCATCGCGTTCATGGAGGACGGCGTGCCGACCTTCACCAGCGAGCTGGCCATGCTCGCCGACGCACCCCGGCCCAACGCAGCGAAGCTCCTGCTGCAGTACCAGCTCAGCGAGGACTACCAGAACGCGCTGGTCGAGCTCGGCGGGCGCAGCGTGCTCGAGGGCGCGCCGCAGCCGGCCGAGGGTGCCGACCTCTCCGACGCCACGCTCCTCCCCGCCGATCTGGAGGAGATCGCCGCCCGGGGAGACCAGGTGGTGGCACGCTTCGCCGAACTGTTCAGCCGGTGAGCGCGGCGGGTCGGGCCGGCGCAACCGCCGGCTCGCGCAGGCGGAGCGGGACGTGGCGCTGAGCCGCTCCGCGACCCCCACGGCGCCGGGCGCCGATCCGCGCGAGCGGTCGGCGTCCGGCACCGCCGGGGGCCCGCCCCCTGCACGGGCGCCGCGCCGCCGCCGGTCGACCGGGTTCGAGCGCGCCATGCGCATCGTGTGGGTGCTGGCGCTGCTGATCCTGGTCGGCTACCCGATCGCGCAGGTCTTCGGGCAGAGCTTCGTGGCGGACGACGGCGGCCTCACCCTGTCGAACTACGCGCTGCTGGCTTCCGAGCCCCAGTTGCTGGAGGCGATCCGCAACTCGGTCTGGATCGCGTGCGGCACGGTGCTCGGGAGTCTCCTGATCGGGCTGCCGCTGGCCTGGTTCACCGTGCGCACGGACATGCCGATGCGCCGGTTCTTCCGCGGGAGCGCCGTCCTGACGTTCGCGGCGCCGAGCTTCATCGCCGCACTGGGCTGGGTGCTGCTCCTGGGGCCGCGCAACGGCGTGCTGAACACGGCGCTCATGTCGCTGTTCGGGCTCGAGGAGTCGCCGTTCAACATCTTCACGCCGTGGGGGATCATCTTCGTGCTCTCCCTGTTCCTCTACCCGCTGGTCTTCCTGCCCGTCTCGGCGGCCCTCGAAGGCATCGACCCCGCCTTGGAGCAGGCCGCGGCCAGCCTCGGCGCGTCGCGCTGGCGGGTGCTGCGGACGGTGACGTTCCCGGTCATCGCGCCTGCCCTGATCGCCGGCTCGATCCTGGTGTTCGTCTCCTCGGCGATCATCTTCGGTCCCGTGGCGATCCTGGGCGCGCCGACCGGGTTCCAGACGATCCCCACCGTGCTGCTGAGCCTCATGCAGTTCCCGCCGCGGATCGAGGTGGCGGCGGTGATCTCCGTGCCGATCCTCGTCATCATCGCGGCGCTGCTGCTGATCCAGCGCAAGATCGTGGGCGGCCGGAAGTTCACCGTCATCGGAGGCAAGCCGGGCCGGCAGGACGTGACGCACCTGGGCGCCGGTCGCTACGCGGCGGTGGCGTTCTGCGTGGCCGTCGTGGTGCTGAGCCTGGTCCTGCCGTTCGGCATGCTGCTGGTGACGTCGTTCCGCAAGGCCCTGGGGCGCCCGCTCGGGTGGGACAACTTCACCCTGACCGGCAACTACGAGGAGGTCTTCGGCCGGCCCCTCATCGCCGCGGCCATGGGCAACAGCTTCGTGCTGGCCATCGGCGGCACGGTGCTGGCCCTGGCCGTGGCGCTGCTCGCCTCGTGGTTGGTGCACCGCACCAAGGCGCGCAGCAACGCGGTGATCGTGGGCGCGATGGCCGCGCCGCTCGCCTTCCCGGGTGCGGTCCTCGGTATCGGGCTGATCATCGCCTACGCGGCCCAGCCGTTCGGGTTGGGCGGGACGCTGACGATCCTGCTGATCGCCTACACGGGCAGCGCCCTGCCACTGACGTTCGCCTACGTCCACGCCGGGATGGGCCAGATCGGGGCCGAGGTGGAGGAGGCATCGCGCAGCCTGGGGGCCTCCTGGGCGCGCACCTGGCGGCGGATCACCGTGCCGCTGCTGCGGCCGTCGCTCCTGGCGGCGGGCCTGCTCAACTTCGTGCTCCTGTTCCGGGAGCTGGAGATGTCGGTGTTCCTCTACACCGGCGCGAACCCGACCGTCGCCACGGTGCTCTACAACCTGGCGAGCGAGTCGCTGTACCAGCGGGTCGGCGCCCTCTCCGTGGTGATCCTGCTGATCAACATCGTCGTGACCGTGATCGCCATGCGCCTGCTCGACCGCAAACCCGGCGAGCCCACCCGGCGGTCCCGCCGCGAGCCGTCCGTCGCACTCAACACACCCCCGGAGGAAGCAGCATGACCGAGACCACCACTGATGTCGGCACCGGCGTGCACCTGCGCTACGAGACGCCGCACATCGCCGTCCTCACGCTGGACAGCCCTCCGTCGAACACGTTCAGCTGGGAGAGCCGGCGGTCGTTCATGAGGGCGCTGGACATCCTGGACGCCGACGAGGACGTCCGCTGCCTGGTGATCACCGGCGAGGGGCGCGCATTCACCGCCGGGGCCCACCTGGGCGAGGACCAGTCCATGAGCGACGAGCAGCTGACCGACTACCTCGCCGAGTTCAGCCGGGTGCTCAACGGCGTGCAGAACTTCCGGGCACCCGTGATCGCCGCCATCAACGGGGCCACGATCGGCGGCGGCCTGGAGTTCTCGCTCTGCTGTGACATCCGCATCGCATCGACGGAGGCGTTCTTCGTGGCCGCCGGCGTCAACGTGGGCCTCATCGTCAGCTTCTGGCGTCTGCCGCGCGTCATCGGGCTCGGCCCGGCCAAGGAGATCCTGCTGACCGGCGCCCGCTACACGGCCCAGCAGGCGCTCAACTGGGGACTGGTCACGGAGGTGCACGAGCCCGGTGACCTCATGCCCGCGGCGCTCGCAAAAGCCCAGCGCATCGCCACCCGCGCGCCGTTGTCGGTGGAGGCGACCAAGGAGGCCGTCACCGGCGCGTTCGAGATGGACTTCGCGCAGGGTCAGGCGCTGCAGACCAAGCGCTTCCTGGAGATGTTCCGCACCGATGACCACCAGGAGGCGCTGCGGGCGTTCTTCGAGAAGCGGGACGGCGACTACCAGCGGCGCTGATCGACCCCGCTGACGTCGATGGCCGGTCGGGAGGAGAACCCGGCCGGCCGTCGACGTCAGCGGCTCAGACCCGTCGGAGAACGCTCACGACCCGGCCGAGGATGGTCGCCTCGTCGCCCGGGATGGGCTCGTACGCCGGGTTGTGCGGCAGCAGCCAGACGTGGCCGTCGCGCCGCTTGTAGGTCTTGACCGTCGCCTCGCCGTCGATCATCGCGGCGACGATCTCGCCGTTCTCGGCGGTCGGCTGCTGGCGGACGACGACCCAGTCGCCGTCGCAGATCGCCGCCTCGACCATCGAGTCGCCGGCCACCTTGAGCATGAAGACCGTGCCCTCGCCGACCAGCTCGCGCGGCAGGGGGAAGACGTCCTCCACCGCCTGCTCGGCCAGGACGGGGCCACCGGCAGCGATCCGCCCGACGAGCGGGACGTAGGTGGGCGCCGACGCCTGCATGCCGTCACCGACCACCGGCGGCTCGGTGTGCGCGACCACCCCGCGGGCGGCGTCGCCGGGGAGCCGGACGTCGAGGGCGCGCGGACGGTTCGGATCGCGCCGCAGCCACCCCTTCTTCTGCAGGACCGACAGCTGGTGCGCGACCGAGGACGCCGAGGACAGGCCCACCGCCTCGCCGATCTCGCGGACCGAGGGTGGGTACCCACGGCGGTCGATCGAGTCGCGGATCACCTCGAGGACCCGGCGCTGCCGCTGGGTGAGGCCGTCGCCGTCCGCCGTGCGGTCGGGGAACGCCCGCACCGACGCGGAACCGTCAGCCTCCCGGGCCGTTGCCCTGGTGCCGCGACCGGCGCCGGAGGTCCCCTTCGAGTCCGCCACGTCTCCTCCTCGCCGGCTGCCCGTGCAGCGCTCGACCGTCGTCGTCGGGTGGAACCGTAGCGCCGATCGGCGCCCAGTTCAAACACGTGTTCGAAAGTTTCCCGTGTCGCATCGCTTCTGTCGGTCCTGTCCGGTAGACATCGGACAGACGTTCGAATCGAACGTGTGTTCGGACCGGCTCGCGTCGGTCGGGAGGGTGGGAGACATGGACGGCGGCGCTGCGCTGCGGGTTTCCGGCGGGTCGGCGGTCGGTGGAGGTGAGGCGGGCGCCGGGGCCCGGCCCGCCCGGCACCTCCGGGTGCTGCCGCCACCGACGTCCTACTCGGCGGCCGTCGCGCCCCGGGTGGGAGAGCCCGGGCGGCGCCTGACCGTCGTGCGGACGGCCCCCGGTAGCAGGAGCGCCGCTCCGCCGCCGCCGCTGCGGCTGACCGCGCGTGGGCGCCGGGCGGTGGCGGTGGCCGTTCTGCTGCTCGGCCTCGCCCTGGTGCCCCTGGCCGGTGCGGTGCTGGGTGAGGCAGACGGCGGGCTCCAGCTGATGGGGACGACCCAGGTCATCGTCGAGCCGGGCGACACCCTGTGGTCCATCGCCGGCGCGGTGGCCGAGGGGCGGGACGTGCGGGACGTCATCGTCGACATCCGGCGGCTGAACCGGCTCGACACCGCACAGATCACCCCTGGTCAGGTGCTGCTGTTGCCCTGACGGGTGCCCCTGCACCACGCGAGACGTTCACAATGCGGATCGGCGACTTCGTCAACCCTGCGTATGGGGACGTTTACGCTGAGTGCTGGTCGTCCGTTTACGGTCGTCGCGTGTCGAGCGTCATGGAGAACCGCGCCGCCGTGTTCACCCGTCATCCCCAGGCCGTCGAGGTGCTGCACGCGGGTGCCTGGCGGGCGGGGGAGCTGCTGGGTTGGCGGCACGACGACTCCGGCGCGTGCCAGATGCGGGTGCGGACCGTGGTCGACGGGGTCGAGCAGGCGATGTGGACGGCGCTGGACACCGTGCGGCTCCCGGAACCCGCGTCCGCCCGTCCCGGGACGCAGCTGATGGCCGCGCAGCCGGCGCTCCGGTCGGGTGGTGGTCGTTCGACCGACCCCGAGGCGACCGCCAGCCTCCCTCGGGTGCGCGACAGCCGCCCCGAGCGGTCGGCTCCGGCTCGCACGGGTGGTCGCCGACGCGCACCCGAGGGCGACGAGATCCGGGCGGCGACCGCCTCCTCCGTGCCCGTGCACCCGTCCGGTCGGCACCGGGCACCGGCCATCGCGCCGGGCCCGGTCGTCGGGCGGCACCGGGCGGCCGACGCCGAGCTCGCCCCCCTCGTCGCCGGCGGCACGCCGGCCGCGTCCGCCGCCCCGGTCCGGGATGGGGGTGTGCCTGCCTGGGTGATCCCGGCCGCGCGCTCCGCGCCGCCCGTGGAGCTGCGACCGCTCGGGCGCGACTGGACCCCGCCGGCCGGTCTCGAGCCCGAGCTGCTGACCCGTCCCATGCGGTTGAGCGACCAGATCCCGCACTCCCGCCGACGCCGGGTGGACGGGTCCCTCAGCGCCTGATCGGCAGGTGGCGCGCGCACCGGCGCCGGGCCCTCGCGGTTGCGCGCCCCGCCGCGTCCGGCCGTGCGTCCGCGGTTGTGCGGGCGGAGCGCCCGGCGGCTGCGCCCCCGCGCCGGCGCGGGCGGCCGGAGCTCCCTGCCCGCCTCGCGCCGACCGACCCCTGTGCAGCCGGCCCGCCGCGGCGGGGCCCGCGCCGGCGTGTCGCCGCGGTGTGTCTGTGACGGCTGGGGCCCGCTGTTCCGCCTGCGCACGGCAGTGTCGGGGCGGAACACGCCGAGCCGACGATCACTTGCACATCTTGTGTGGGCCGTCCTAGGGTTCCCCCACATCTAGTAGTTACAGAGCTGTAAGCCCGTCCACAGGCCGATCCTCAGGTTCTCCCCGTCGCATCCACCGGATGTCCCCAGGGGGCTCCACAGGCGGCCCGTGGCAGGCCCACCGGCGGAGGAGGTGAACCACCGTGCGCTGCCCGTTCTGCCACAACTCCGACAGCCGGGTCATCGACTCCCGGGAGACCGACGAGGGCGCCACCACGCGTCGTCGTCGTTCGTGCCCGGCCTGCGGGCGGCGGTTCACCACCGTCGAGGAAGCGGTGCTCGCCGTCGTCAAGCGCAACGGCGTCAGCGAGCCGTTCAACCGCAGCAAGGTGGTCGCCGGCGTCCGGCGGGCCTGCCAGGGCCGGCCCGTCGACGAGGACCAGCTCAAGCTCCTCGCCCAGCAGGTGGAGGACGCCGTCCGCGCCACCGGCGCCGCGGAGGTGCCGAGCCACGAGGTCGGCCTGGCCATCCTCGGCCCGCTCCGCGAGCTCGACGAGGTGGCCTACCTGCGGTTCGCCAGCGTCTACCGGTCCTTCACCTCGGTGGCGGACTTCGAACGGGAGATCGCCGAGCTCAAGGCCCGGCAGCCCGCCTCGTCACCGGGGGAGACGGGCCCGCCCGCGCCCCGGCAGCCGGTCCCCACCGGCACCGGCGCCGGCACCTAGAAGTGTCGGTACCACCCGATAGACAGCAGTTCGAGCAGTTACCGATCGCGGCTCTTCCCCAGCCCCCGATCCGCCACCGCGCAGCACCACCGCGCAACCCCGCGACGCACCACGCGACACACGACCAGGGAGAGCTCCACACCATGACCGACACCGACGACCGCGTGGCCGGCCCCCGCACCCGCCGCAGCACCAAGACGCCCAGCCGGGGCAAGGGCCTCAAGATCAAGCGCGTCTTCACCACCGCTGGTGTGCACCCCTACGACGAGGTGACCTGGGAGCGTCGCGACGTCGTCATGACCAACTGGCGGGACGGCTCGATCAACTTCGAGCAGCGCGGTGTCGAGTTCCCCGCCGAGTGGAGCATCAACGCCACCAACATCGTCACCACGAAGTACTTCCGCGGCGCCGTCGGCACCGCGCAGCGCGAGACCAGCCTGCGCCAGCTCATCGACCGAGTGGTGCTCACCTACACCGAGGCCGGCCGCGAGCACGGCTACTTCGCCACCGAGGGCGACGCCGAGATCTTCGAGCACGAGCTGACCTGGATGCTGCTGCACCAGTACTTCAGCTTCAACAGTCCCGTCTGGTTCAACGTGGGCACGAGCGCCCCGCAGCAGGTCAGCGCCTGCTTCATCCTCGCCGTCGACGACGAGATGGACTCGATCCTCAACTGGTACCGCGAGGAGGGCCTGATCTTCAAGGGCGGCTCCGGTGCCGGCCTGAACCTCTCCCGGATCCGCTCCTCCAAGGAGCTGCTGTCCTCCGGTGGCACCGCCTCCGGGCCGGTGTCCTTCATGCGCGGCGCCGACGCCTCCGCGGGCACCATCAAGTCCGGTGGCGCGACCCGCCGCGCGGCGAAGATGGTCGTCCTCGACATCGACCACCCCGACATCGAGGAGTTCATCGAGACCAAGGCGCGCGAGGAGGACAAGATCCGCGCGCTGCGCGACGCCGGTTACGACATGGACCTCGGCGGCAAGGACATCACCAGCGTCCAGTACCAGAACGCCAACAACTCGGTCCGCGTCTCCGACGAGTTCATGCGCGCCGTGGAGGAGGGCGACGAGTTCGGGCTGCGCGCCCGCCTCGACGGCTCGGTGATCGAGACCGTGGACGCCAAGGCCCTGTTCCGCAAGGTCACCCAGGCCGCCTGGGAGTGCGCCGACCCGGGCATCCAGTACGACGACACGATCAACGACTGGCACACCAACCCCGAGACCGGCCGCATCAACGCGTCCAACCCGTGCTCGGAGTACATGAGCCTGGACAACAGCTCGTGCAACCTGGCGTCGCTGAACCTCATGAAGTTCCTCAAGGACGACGGCACGTTCGACGCCAAGAACTTCGTGAAGGCCGTCGAGCTGGTCATCACCGCGATGGACATCTCGATCTGCTTCGCAGACTTCCCGACCGAGCCGATCGGTGAGACGACCCGGGCCTACCGCCAGCTGGGCATCGGCTACGCCAACCTGGGCGCGCTGCTCATGGCGACCGGCCACGCCTACGACTCGCGCGGCGGCCAGACGCTCGCCGCGGCGATCACCTCGCTGATGACCGGCACCGCCTACCGGCGTTCGGCCGAGCTCGCCGGGATCGTCGGCCCGTACGAGGGCTACGCCCGCAACGCCGACGCCCACGCCCGGGTCATGCGCAAGCACGCCGCGGCCAACGACGCCATCCGCCCGGTCGGCGCCGACGACGCCGACGTGCTCAAGATCGCCACCCAGCAGTGGCAGGAGTGCCTGGAGATCGGCGCCGACAACGGCTGGCGCAACGCCCAGGCCTCGGTGCTGGCCCCCACCGGCACGATCGGCTTCATGATGGACTGCGACACGACCGGCATCGAGCCGGACTTCTCGCTGGTCAAGTTCAAGAAGCTGGTCGGCGGCGGCTCCATGCAGATCGTCAACCAGACGGTGCCCCGGGCGCTGCGCAGCCTGGGCTACCAGGAGGAGCAGATCGAGGCGATCGTCGAGTACATCGCCGAGCACGGCCACGTCGTCGACGCGCCCAGCCTGCGCCCGGAGCACTACGAGGTGTTCGACTGCGCCATGGGCGAGCGGGCCATCTCCCCGATGGGCCACGTCCGCATGATGGCCGCCGTCCAGCCCTTCATCTCCGGCGCGATCAGCAAGACGGTGAACATGCCGGAGACGGCGACCGTCGAGGACGTCGAGACGATCTACTTCCAGGGCTGGAAGATGGGTCTGAAGGCGCTCGCGATCTACCGCGACAACTGCAAGGTCGGCCAGCCGCTCTCCGGTGGCAAGGGCAAGAACGACGGGACCAAGGACGAGGTCAAGGTCGAGGCCACGACCTCCACCGCGCTGTCGCACCCGGTCCGCAAGCGCCTGCCCAAGAAGCGGACGAGCGTCACCACCTCGTTCAGCGTCGCCGGCGCCGAGGGCTACATGACCGCCGGGATGTACGAGGACGGCAGCCTCGGCGAGGTCTTCCTGAAGCTCGGCAAGCAGGGCTCGACCCTGGCCGGTGTCATGGACGCCTTCTCGATCGGCATCTCGCTGGCGCTGCAGCACGGTGTGCCGCTGGAGACCTACATCTCCAAGTTCACCAACATGCGCTTCGAGCCGGCCGGCATGACCGACGACCCGGACATCCGGATCGCCCAGTCGGTGATGGACTACATCTTCCGGCGCCTGGCGCTGGACCACCTGCCCGTCGAGAAGCGGGCCGGCCTGGGCATCTTCACCGCCGAGGAGCGGGCGGCGCAGGTCTCCGGCTACGGGGCCTCCGCGTCGACGGCCACCGTCCAGGAGGAGGAGGTCGACCTGGAGCAGCTGCGCGGCTCCGCGCCGATCGAGACCGCCAGGACGGAGGAGAAGGTCACCCCCGAGGGCCCGAAGTCGGTCAAGGAGGCACACTCCTCGGCCGAGCTCCTCGAGCTGGTCACCGGCACCGCCACCGACGCGCCGCTGTGCATGACCTGCGGCACGAAGATGCGCCCCGCCGGCAGCTGCTACGTCTGCGAGGGCTGCGGCTCCACCAGCGGCTGCAGCTGATGCGGTCGGCCACGACGGTGTCCCGGCCTCGGGAGCACCGACTCCCCGTGGCCTGAGCCACCCGTTCCACTGGCCCGGTCCCGCGAGGGACCGGGCCAGTGGCGTCTCAGCCCTCCGTGCCGCCCGGTCCGCCGCAGCGCGGGAGGACGCCTCCGGGGCCGCGCGAGCGTCACGGAGCTGCGGGCGGTTACTGGCGGGCGGCGAGGCCCGCTGCGGCCGACCGCAGCCACCGGCCGGGATCGGCGAGCGCCGCCTCCGTTCCGCCCGCGACGTCGACCAGCGAGACGGCATCGGCGAACACCCCGGTCGAGGCGGTCGCGCTGCCGGCGACGAGGAGCACCGGGACGCCGGCCGGGCGGGCGAGCGACAGCACGTGCGACACGACCTTCCCCGCGGCGCTCTGGTCGTCGTACCGACCCTCGCCGGTGATCACCACGTCCGCCGCCGGGATCAGCCGCGGCAGCCCGAGCGCCTCCCCGATGGCCACCGCGCCGGCGGAGAGCGCGGCACCCCACAGCCGCAGGCCGAAGCCCGTCCCGCCGGCGGCGCCGGTCCCGGCCGCCGTCGGATCGCCGCCGGTCAGCTCCGCCAGCCGGCGCAGCCCCGCCTCGAGCAGGGGGACGTCGGCCGGGCCGGCGCCCTTCTGCGGCCCGAAGACGGCGGCGGCGCCGCGGACCCCGAGCAGCGGGGCGTCGACGTCGCCGAGCACCACGGCGCCGTCCGGGGGCACCGGGCGCAGCGCGCCGAGGTCCACCCGGTGGAGGTCGGCCAGGCCGGCGTTGCCGAGCCCGATCGGCCGGCCGGCGGCGTCCAGGAACCGGGCGCCCAGCGCGGTGAGCAGGCCGGTTCCTCCGTCGGTGCTCGCGCTCCCGCCGATGCCGAGCAGCAGGCGGCGCACCCCGTGGTCCAGCGCGGCCGCGACGACCTGCCCGAAGCCGAGCGTGTGCGCGGCGAACGGGGCCGGACGGCGCATGAGCGGCAGGCCGCTCGCCGCCGCGAGCTCCACGACCCCGGTGCCGTCGGGCTGGAGCAGCCAGTCGCAGCGGACCCGGCGGCCCTCGGGGCCCTCCACCTCCACCGGCATCCGTCGGGACCCCGGCACGGCGGCGGCGAAGGCGTCCACGGTGCCCTCACCGCCGTCCGCCATGGGGGCGAGCACGACCGGGTCGGCCGGCCGCTCGGCGAGCCACCCGTCACGGATCGCCACGGCGACCTCGTGGGCGGTGGCCGTCCCCTTGAACGAGTCCGGCGCGACCAGAACTTGCAGCGGGCTCCCGGTGCTCATGCCCGGGTGCGGTGCCGCCGGAGGCGTCTTTCGCGGTGGGCCGTGGAGGGCGGGACGTCCTCGTACGACATCGCCGGGCCGGGGCGGCCCACGGTCGGCGCGGTCGATCGTCCTGCCGGCACGTACCGAGTATCGGCCCGCGACGTCGCCGCACACCAGCAGGCGCTCGGCCGTTCCGCGAGCGGTCCGCGCGCCCCGGCACCGGCCGGCGGGTAGGCCCGGCGGCATCCCTGGCCGGGTCCGGCCACCGCCGGGTCGGGGCCCCGCGGCGACCCGGCGCCGGGCCGCCGCGGTTGCTACGGTCCGCGCATGCCGGAGCTGTCGCGCACCGCCCGCCTGGACGTCCTCGTCGAGGGGTACGTGCGCATGCCGCACGTGGCGGGCACGGTGAGCCTCGTCCGGGACGCCGACCGGGTGGTCGTGGTCGATCCCGGCATGGTGTCCGACCGGGACCTCATACTCGCCCCGATGCGCGCACTCGGTGTCCGCCCCGAGGACGTCACCGACATCGTCGTCAGCCACCACCACCTGGACCACACGCTCAACGTCGCGCTCTTCCCGGTGGTGCCGGTGCACGACTTCCAGTCCGTGATCGAGGGGGACACCTTCGCCCGCAGGGCCGCCGACGGCGTGCAGCTCAGCCCCGGCATCCGGTTGCTGGCCACGCCCGGGCACACCCCGCAGGACATCACCACGCTGGTCGGCACGCCCGACGACGTCGTCGCCCTCACGCACCTGTGGTGGACCGAGGAGGGACCGGCCGACGACCCCTACAGCCACGACCGCGACGAGCTGCGCCGGCAGCGCGAGCGCGTGCTCGACCTCGCCACCCTCGTGGTCTGCGCGCACGGCGCCCCCTTCCACCCCGGACCCGCGACGGTCCGCTGACCGTCGCGCCTGGCTCCCGACGGGCTCGCGGGCCGGAGGCGCCGCCGACGGAGCGGGAGGGGCGGAGCGCCGGTCGAGCAGCCGGCAGGTCACCGCACCGCCGCCCCGGCCGACGACGACGGCCCACGGGTGGCTGGTCGCGGCCTCCTCCAGGGCGTGCGGGTCCGCCGGCAAGCCCCCCGTCCAGCAGGCTCCTAGTCGGGGAGCCGCCGGTAGGTCACGCCGCCCAGCCGCAGCGACACGACCCGGCCGCCGGCGTCCCGCTCCAGCGGCACCAGCTCGCCGGCGGGCCCGAACCCCGGCTGCGGGGCGATCCGCAGCGTGCCGGCGTCGACCACCTGCAGCTCCTCGACCCCGGGCAGGGGGTCGGGCCAGGTCGGCCGCACGAGCACCAGCCGCCCGGCGAGCTCGGCGACGTCGACCACGCCCCACAGGCCGGCGAACCGGCCGGTGGACGACGACGGCGGCGGCGCGCCGGGCGGCGCGGCCGGCACCTCGGTGCGCGGGTGCAGCGCGACGTCGACCAGCTTCACCAGCCCGGTCGCCAGCTCCTCGGCCGGGCCGTCGATCGCGTTGGTGAGCACGCTGACGACCAGCCCGTCGGCCGGGTCCACGAAGGTGACGGTGATCTGCCCCGGCCACCCGCCGCTGTGCCCGACCAGCTGCCGCTCGCCGACGGTGGTCAGCACCAGCCCCAACCCGTACCTGGCGACCTCGGTGCCGTAGGCGGTGACCACGGACTCCACGCGCTGCATCAGCCGCTTCGCGTCGTCGCCGAGCAGCCGGTCTTCCCCGAGCGCGTGCGCCGAGCCGTAGAGGGCCAGGTCCTCGGCGGTGGAGAAGAACCCGGTCGCCGCCGCGAAGGCCCCGGTGCCGACCGAGCCGAGGGGCTCGCGGGTGTCCTCGCCCAGCAGCAGCCCGGTGTGCCCGCTGACGTGCTCGCCGGCCCGCGCGGGGTCGTGGTCGGCCCCGGTGCGGGTGAGGCCGAGCGGCTCGAGGATCCCGGTGCGCACCGCCTCGGCGTAGGGAGTGCCGGTGACGGCCTCGATCGCCAGGCCGACCAGCGCGTAGCCGACGTTGGAGTACTTGAAGTGCTCGTTGCGGTGGAGCACGGGGCCCGCCCGCAGCGCCGCCGCGATCACCCCCGACCGGTCCGGGAACGGCTGCTCCAGCTGCCAGAAATCAGCGTCGGCGCCGTCCCGGGTGACGCCGGCCTGGTGGCCGAGGAGCTCCCGGACGGTCACGCGGGCCACCGGCGAGCCGGCCGCCGCCAGCTCCGGCACGTGCGCGCCGATCGGGTCGTCCAGCCGCATCCGCCCCGCCTCCACCTGCTGGAGCACGAGGGTCGCGGTGAACGTCTTGGAGTGCGAGGCGACGCGGAACAGGTGTGCGGGGGTCAGCGGTGCGCCGGTGGAGACGTCGGCGACCCCGAACGCGGCCGAGAGCACCAGCTCACCGCCGTGGCGGACCGCCACCTGCGCGCCCGGTACGCGGCGGTGCCGCACCTGCGCGTCCAGCCACGACCGCAGGTAGCCCGCGGCGGCGCGGATGGTCTCGGTCCGGGGGGTCACGGCCGCCCAGCCTAGGAGCGTGCAGCGGAGGTCACACGGCGGAACCAGAAGATCGCGTTCCGGTCACGGAGGCAGGACGCCGATGACGTCCCCGGTCACCGCCCGGCCCTCCGCCGGCGTCGCTCCCGACGAGCGCGCCCCCCGTTCCCGGTGGCCGCTCCTCGCACCGATTCCGAACGGATCCCGGCTCCACCATGTCCGCCGCTCTCGGCATCCTCGCGGCCTCGCTCAGCATCGCCGTCGTCTGGCCCCAGGTCTGGCTCTCCTGCCGGCACCGCCGCACCCTGGGGCTCTCGCCCACCAGCGCCTGGCTCGCCGTCGCGCTCAACCTCTGCTGGCTCGCCTTCGGCCTGCTCGCCCGCGATCCCGTGCAGATCGCCACCAACGCCGTCGTCGGTACCGGCAACGCCGCCGTCCTCGTGGCGCTGCTGCTCACCCAGCCGCGGCTGCGCGCCGGGCGCGTGCTCCTGCGGACGGCGTCCGGCGCCGCCGTCCTCGCCGCGCTGGCCACCGGGGGGCTCGCCGGCGCGGGGCTGCTCGGCGCCGACCCGGCGGCAGCCGCGGCGCTGCTGGGCGGCGTCGCCTCCGTGGTCGGCGCGGCGGCCGCGCTGCCGCAGCCGGTCA
This sequence comes from Blastococcus sp. SYSU DS0541, assembly GCF_054050875.1. Classification (NCBI taxonomy): domain Bacteria; kingdom Bacillati; phylum Actinomycetota; class Actinomycetes; order Geodermatophilales; family Geodermatophilaceae; genus Blastococcus; species Blastococcus sp. SYSU DS0541. The sequence goes on from NZ_JBJHAD010000008.1 coordinate 62,348, forward strand.
GCCTGCTGCGCGACCGCACCCAGGACCTCTCCGGGCTCTCGCCGGCGCGGTGGTGGCTCGGCTCGGGTTCCTGCGCCGCGTGGACCGGCTACGGGTGGTGCCTCGACCAGGCCGCGGTGTGGCTGTCCGCCGGCGTCGGGCTGTGCTGCTCGCTGGTCGTCTGCGGGATGCTGCGCGCCCGGCGGGCCCTGCTGCCGGTTGCCGGGTCAGCCGCCGCAGCGGGGGACGTCGCCGGCGCCGAGGGCCCACTCCGGCAGGTCGGCGCGGAAGGCGTCGCGCACCGGCGCGGAACCGGTCGCGCGCCAGTCCACCCGGCCGCCGACCTCCGGCTCCTCCTTGGCCCACTCGAACCAGTTGACCATCGCGAGGCGGGGCAGGCGCTCGGGCAGCCCCGGGTCGAACAGCTGCTGCCACCAGGCCTGCTTGACGGCCAGCTCGCCGGCGCCGCCGCCGCCCGGGGCGAAGAACGCCGCGGTCTCCGGGACGGCGACCGGCTTGCCGTACCGCTCGCCGTACTCGGCGTGGAAGTCCGGTAGCCCGCGGTCGTCGCCGCCCCGCCCGGCGTAGCTGCCGGTCAGCTGGGCGAGGAACTTGCCGGCCTCGGGCACCTCGTTCTCGCCCCACGGGTGGGCGTCGCCCCAGTGGTAGAGCGACATCCCGACCCAGTCGACGGCGTCCTCGCCCGGCCAGTACGGGGCGTAGGGGTCGTCGGCCGCCGAGACCGCGCCGTCGCCGTCGGTGTCCAGCGCGGCGACGTCGCCGGGCCCGGTCGCCGCGTGGGCGCCGCCGGTGAACGGGTAGCCGCCGCCGTAGTTGGGTGCCCACATCACCGCCGAGCCCGGCGCGCCCGCGTGGACGGCGGCGGCCACCCGCCGGAACGCCTGGACGTAGGCGCCCGGCTGCTGGCCCCACGGGTACCAGGAGCCGTTCATCTCGTGGGCGAACCGGACCACGACGGGCACGCCGCGCTCGTTGTAGCCGGCCAGCCGCTCGGCCAGGCCGGTCGAGACGTCCTCGGTGACGGCGGCCAGGCCCTCGTGCGGCTCCAGGGTGAGCAGCAGCAGGCCGCCCTCGCCGCGCACCTGCTCGACGGCGGCGTCGAGGTTGCCCTCGTCGGCGGGGGAGAAGGGGAAGCCGGTGAAGGAGACGGCGACGGCGGGCTGCGAGCCGAGCGCGGCGGCGTGCTCGGCCAGCGTCCGGTCGCCCCAGTCGAGGTTCACCCCCAGGTAGACCCCGTCGCCCGCGCCCGGTCGGTGGAGCTCCGCGACGCGGCACGTCACACCGCCCGCCTCCGTGCCGCCGTCCTCGGCCGTGCCGCAGGCGGAGCCGGCGAGGAGCGCGGTCGCGGTCAGCGCGGACAGGGTCACGGTGGGCAGTCGTCGCACCCCATCCCATCGGCCGCCCGGGGCCGCGGCTGAAGCGGTCGGCCGGCGACCACCCGCAGGTCGCAGGAGCAGGCGCCACCCGGGCCCCGACCGGTGGGATCCTGGGCCGGTGGAGGTGGTGATCCTTCCCGGGCCGGACGAGGTGGCCCGGGTCGCCGCGCGGCGGGTCGCCGAGGCGGTCCGCCGGCGCAGGGACGCCGTCGTCGGGCTGGCGACCGGCTCCTCGCCGCTGGGCACCTACGCCGAGCTCGCCCGGCAGGTGGCCGCCGGTGAGCTCGACGTCTCCGGCGTCCGCGGCTTCGCGCTGGACGAGTACGTCGGTCTCCCGCCGGCGCACCCGCAGAGCTACGCGTCGGTCATCCGGCGCACCGTCGTCGAACCGCTGGGGCTCGATCCGGCGCGGGTGCGCGTGCCCGACGGCTGCGCGGCGGACCTGGACGCCGAGGCGGCCGGCTACGAGCAGGAGATCCGCGCCGCCGGCGGCATCGACGTGCAGCTCCTCGGGATCGGCGCCAACGGGCACATCGGTTTCAACGAGCCGACGTCGTCCCTGACGTCGCGCACCCGGGTGAAGGCGCTCGCGCCCCGGACCCGCGCGGACAACGCCCGGTTCTTCGCCTCGCCGGAGGAGGTGCCGGTGCACTGCCTGACCCAGGGGCTCGGCACCATCCTCGAGGCGCGGGAGCTGGTCCTGGTCGCGCAGGGCGAGGCCAAGGCCGAGGCCGTCGCGGCGGCGGTGGAGGGTCCGCTGAGCAGCATGTGCCCCGCCTCGGTGCTGCAGCTGCACCGACGGGCAGGGGTCTACCTCGACGAGGCGGCCGCCTCCCGGCTGCGCCTGGCCGACCACTACCGCCACACCTACGCCCACCGGCCGGGCGGAGCCTGACCTGGCGCACCCGGCGGACCGTCGGTCTGGACGACCGGCCCTCGCGGGTGGATGGTGACCCCGTGACCGACAGCCGCTTCGCCATCGGCCTGGACGCACTCGAGGCCACGGTCCGCGTCGCGCCCGCGGACCAGGTCCCCGAGCAACCGGCATCCGGCCCGCCGCCCACCGGCCAGGTGGGCGACCCGCACCCCTACGCCGGCGGGGCGGCCGGCGACGCCGACGGCGACTGACCCCCGGACGGGCAGCCGCCGGGGTCAGACCCGGTCGTCGCGCTTCAGCCAGCCGTAGGCGGCGGTGGCCACGAAGAGCACCGCGCCGACGAGCAGCAGCCAGAAGAGTCCCTCCACCAGCGCGCCGATGATCGAGAGCACCAGCCACACGACGAGCAGGAGACCGATCAGGCGCAGCAGCACGGGAGCTCCAGGGGGAAGGCGGGGCGGCCGCCGTCCACCCTAGGGGCCGGGACCCGCCCACGGGCGCCGGCGATCCGGGGTAGGTGCGGCGGGCCGGCCGCCGGTGACGCAGGATCGGTGCATGGCCTACACCGCAGCCGACGACCGCTACGACTCGATGAGCTACCGCCGCACCGGGCGGAGCGGCCTGGACCTCCCCGCGCTGAGCCTGGGCCTGTGGCACAACTTCGGCGACGACATGCCCTTCGACCGCCAGCGCGACATCCTGCGGCGGGCCTTCGACCTGGGCATCACGCACTTCGACCTCGCGAACAACTACGGGCCGCCCCACGGCAGCGCCGAGACCAACTTCGGGCGCCACCTGGCCGACGACTTCCGGCCCTACCGCGACGAACTGGTCATCTCCACCAAGGCCGGCTACGACATGTGGCCCGGGCCGTACGGCCAGGGCGGTGGCTCCCGCAAGTACCTGCTGGGCAGCCTGGACCAGTCGCTGCGGCGGATGGGCCTGGAGTACGTCGACATCTTCTACAGCCACCGGCCCGACCCCACGACGCCGCTCGAGGAGACGATGGGCGCACTGGACACCGCCGTCCGCTCCGGGAAGGCGCTCTACGCCGGCATCTCGTCGTACTCGCCGGAGCAGACCCGGCGCGCCGCCGCGATCCTCGCCGACCTCGGGACGCCGCTGCTGATCCACCAGCCCTCCTACTCGATGCTCAACCGCTGGATCGAGCGCGAGGACCTGCTCGACGCCCTCGCCGACGTCGGGGCCGGGTGCATCGCCTTCTCCCCGCTCGCGCAGGGCATGCTCACGGACAAGTACCTCGGCGGGGTGCCCGAGGGGTCCCGCGCCAGCCAGGGCAAGTCGCTCTCGCCCGACCTGCTCACCGAGCAGACCCTCACCCACGTCCGGGCCCTCGACGGCCTCGCCCGGGAGCGCGGGCAGTCGCTGGCCCAGATGGCGCTGGCCTGGGCTCTGCGCGACCCACGGATGACCACCGTGCTCATCGGGGCCAGCAGCGTGGCACAGCTCGAGCAGAACGTCGGGGCGCTGGAGAACCTGGCGTTCACCGACGGCGAGCTCGCGGCGATCGACCAGCACGCCGTCGAGGGCGGCATCGACCTGTGGGAGGGCCCCCGCACCGCCTGAGCCGCCTGTGGACAACGGACCCGGCGGAGGGCCGCCGCTGCCTAGGGTCCGCGGTGTGGGTGACGGCCTCGAGGTGGAGACAGCGGTCCTGCGCGACGCGGGGCGCGCGCTGCTCGTCGTGCACGGTGAGCTCGACGGCGCGCGGGACACCGCCGACGTCGGCGGGGACGTGATCGCGCACGACCGGCTGCGGGAGCGGCTGCGGGAGTTCGGCGGCAACTGGGACCGGCGGCGGACCGAGATGACGGGGCTGATCGCGGGGCTCGGCCAGGCCGCTCAGGACGCCGCGGAGGTCTACGAGCGGATCGAGACCGAACTGGTCGCCGCGCTGGCCGGTCAGCGGTGAGCCGCCCGCGGGACTGGTCGCCGCTGCGCCCGTCGGACCCGGTCGGCGGCGACGCCGCGGCGATCGCCCGGCTCGCGCAGCGGTACGCGGACACGGCCGTGGCGATCACCACCGCGGCGAGGGCGCTCCGCGAGATCCACGACGGCGCGACGGCGTGGGACTCCGACGCGGGGCGGGCCTTCCGGGAGCGCACCGCCGAGGTGGCCGGCACGATCGAGCAGGCGCTCGCCCGGTACGAGGGGACGGCGCGGGCGCTCGCCGGGTACGCGCGCACGCTCGACGACGTCCAGGCCCGCGCCGACGTCGTCCTCGCGCGTGCGAAGCGGGCCGAGGAGGCCCGCGACGCCGCCTGGCGGGCCCACGAACGGGCCGCCGCACAGCCGGAGCGCGACCCGGTCGCCGAGCGCCGGGCGCACGACGACGCCGCGGCGGCCACCGGGGGCATCCGGGCCGCCGACGTGGAGCTCGAGGAGCTGGAGGCCGAGTGGTGCGCCGCGGGGACCACCGCCGCCGACGCCATCGACGACGTCCTCGGCGCGGACGACCTCGCGGACGGTCTCCGGGGCGACGTCCTGGACGTGGTCGCCGCCGTCACCGGCTGGGCGGGGAAGCTCTCGGGGGCCCTCGGCCTCGTGGCGCTGTTCCTCGGCGCGATCCCCGGCCTCCAGCCCTTCGCGGCGGCGTCCGCCGGGCTGGCTCTCGTGGCCGGCGCCGTCTCGCTGGTGGGCAACACCGTGCTGCTGGTGAGCGGCCGGGCGGAGCTCTCGGCCGTGCTGTGGGACGCGGTGGGGGTGCTGACCTTCGGGGCCGGTCGCGCCTTCGCGCTGGCCGGCCACGCGGTCGCCACGGGCACCCGCGGGCTGGCCGGCCCCTCGCTGATCCAGCACCTGCGGGCTTCGGGCATGACCCGCCGGGAGGCGCAGCGCGCGGTGGCCGTCGTCCCGGCGCCCGGACGGGCGGCCGCTGCGCTCGCGTCCCGGGCGCGCGACCCGCGCGGCTGGCTGCCCACCCGCGGGGAGTGGGGCCAGGCGTACCGCCCGTCGGGTCTGCTGCGGGGTCCGGTCGCCGGCCCGCACCCGTTCATCCACCCGGCCACGACGGCGGCCCCCCAGGTGCAGGCCGGGCTGGCCCGTGCGGCGCGGGCGAACGGCGGGACCCTGCTCGCCAACGCCGCCGGCGGCGTCCCCGCGGCCAACGCCTTCGCCGGCAGCGGGGGCCCGTCCGCTGCCCACCCCCACGTCCGGGCGGCCCGGTGACGGCCGTGGCGGCGGGAACAGCCGTGGGGCAGCCCCGCGACTTCACCTTCGCGGTGCCCGGGAACTGGGTGCGGATCCGGGTCCTCGACGACGCGCAGCGGGACGCGGACGTCCGCCGGATCGCCCGGGCGGTCACCCGGGGCCGGCCCGACCGCGACCGGCTGGAGCCGCAGGTCGCCCGACTGCTGCACGGTGCGGTCGCCGCGCGCCGCGACAGCCGCACCGTCGAGGTGCACCTCCCGGTGGTCGAGGAGGGGGCCCCGCCGGTCGCCTGCGCCCTGGCGGTGGGGGTGGTCCCGCCGCACCGGGGGGACCGGCCCGGTGCGGAGGTCGCCGCCTTCCTCGCCGCGGGGGGAGGGGGAGCGTCGGCCGAGGTGGTCGAGCTCGCCTGCGGCCCCGTGGCCCGCGTGCGCCGCCGGGCGCACGCGCCGGCGCCGGACGGCCGGCAGGTCGCGACGGAGCTGGTGCAGTACCAGCACCCGATGCCCGGCGGCGGCTTCGTGCTGCTCAGCTTCTCGACGCCGCTGCTCGAGCTGCTCGAACCGCTGACCGCGCTCTTCGACGCCGTGGCGGGCTCCTTCCGGTGGCTCCCGTGACCGGCGCCGCGCACCGCTGGAGCTACACCGTGGCGCCGTCCGGCGAGGGGTGGGTGTGGCTGCCGGGGACCGGCGACGTCACCGCCTGGGCGCAGCAGGTCTGCGACGACCTCCACGCCAGCGGAGCTGAGGCGGCCTGGCTCGGGGCGCAGCTGCGCTCGCTGGGCGAGGCGCTCCGCGAGGGCACGCCCGACCTCGTCGCGATGTGGCTCCCCGACCCCGCCCACGGCGTCCTCGTGACCCTCCGCGCCGGCCGGCCCGGCGCTGCGTGTCCGACGGGTGGCGCGGCAGACCGGCGGGCCGGGTGAGGGCCTGCTCGTCGAGAGCGTCCGCCACCTCGTCGCGCCGCCGGGAGCGGTGGACGTGCACGGCGTGCCGACGGCGGTGGAGCTCGTCATGTCCTGGACGCTGCTGCACGAGGGGGAGCACGTCGCGGACATGGCGGACCGGACCGCCGAGCGTCTCCGCCTCACCGTGGGCTGACCGCCGCAGCGACCTCACCCCTCGGGGGGATGCGCTCGCAGGGCGAGCGTGTCGATCACCCCGGGGTGAGCATCGATCGGGCGGCCCTGGGCCGCCCCAGCGGGACCCGGGATGCCGTTCCGGCGCCGGAGAGCGCCGCGCGGCTGCTCGTGGTGCGCGCCGTCGCCGTCGCCGCCGTCCTGGCGACCGCCGGCTACCTCACCTGGCGGCTGCTGGTCACCCTGCCCGAGGGGCCGGCCCTCTGGCTCGGCGTGCCCTTCCTGGCGCTGGAGCTCTACGGCGGGCTGGCCCTGGTGCTGTTCGTGATGACCACCTGGGACGTCGCGCCGGCGACCGTGCCGGCGCCCCGCCCCGGACCGCCGCCGTCGGTCACCGTGCTCGTCGCGACCTACAACGAGCACCTCGACGTGCTGCTGCCCACCGTCGCCGCCTGCCTGGCCATGGAGGGCGAGCACGAGACCTGGGTGCTCGACGACGGCGACCGGCTCGAGGTCGAGGAGATGGTGACCGCGCTGGGCGCCCGCTACGTCGCCCGCGCGGAGCACGACCACGCCAAGGCGGGCAACCTCAACCACGCGCTGGCGCTGGTGCGGACGGATCTCGTCGCCGTGTTCGACGCCGACCACGTGCCCGATCCGGACTTCCTCACCCGCACGCTGCCCTACTTCGCCGACGAGCGGCTGGCGCTGGTCCAGACGCCGCAGCACTTCTACAACACGAGCTCCTTCGAACACCTGCGCCCGGGCGTCGACCTGCACGAGGAGTCGCTGTTCTACCGGGTGATCCAGGCCGGCAAGCACCACGCGGGCGCCGCCTTCTGGTGCGGGACCAACGCCGTGCTGCGGGCCGAGGCGCTCCGCGAGATCGGGGGAGTGGCCACCGAGTCGCTCACCGAGGACTTCCACACGACGATGAAGCTGCACCGCGCCGGGTGGCGGAGCGCGTACCACAACGAGGTGCTCGCCCGGGGACTGGCGGCGGGCAGCCCGGACGCCTTCTACGCCCAGCGCCGGCGCTGGGGCCGGGGTGCCATGCAGGTGCTGCGGCACGACAACCCGCTGACCGCGACGGGGCTCACCGCTCGGCAGCGGCTGGGCTACCTCTACTCGCTGTCGGCGTGGTTCGACTCGTGGCGGACGCTGGGTCTGGCCCTCGTCCCGGTCGCCGTGCTCCTGACCGGGGTGTTCCCGGTGGACGCGCCGCCCGTCCTGTTCGCGGTGACGGCGGGCATCTCGTTCGCCCTGCAGCAGGTGGCGCTGGGCCTCCTGTCACGCGGCTTCGCCCCGGCGCGCTTCTCCCTGCTGTTCGAGGTCGTCCGGCTGCCCTCCAACCTCGCGGCCACGCTGTCGCTGGTGCTCCGCGGCAGGGGTCGTTTCGCGGTCACCGCGAAGGGGCGCACGGGGGAGGACCGCACCCGCGCCCGGGTGCCCGCGCTGCTGCTCGTGCTCGCGGCCGTGCTCGGCGGAAGCCTGCTCTGGACCGCCGCGAGCCTGGCCGGCTGGACGCCGGTCGAGCACCGGCTGGGCGGGACCACCCTGGTTCCGGTCTTCTGGGTGGCGAGCACCCTGGGCTTCGTCGTCGCCGGCATCCGCCGCATCCGCGACCCGCGCTTCTCCGCCGAGCGCCGGGACGGCCATCGCTTCCCGGCCGCGTTGCCCGCCGTCGTCGACGGCGCCCCCGCCCGCTTGGTCGACGTCTCGCTCGGCGGTGCGCAGGTGCGGGTCCGCGGCGGGGGCGTCGCCGTCGGTGCGGAGGTCGCGCTGGCCATCCGCGTGCCCGACCGCGCCGCGCACGTCGTGTTCCGCGCGGTCGTCCGGTCCCGCGCCGAGGACGTCCACCGCCTGCAGTTCGTCGGGCGGCAGTGGCGCGAGCTGGCCGCGCTCTCGGCGACGGCGTTCGGCGCGGGCGCCGCCCGCTCGGCGGCCGTGGAGGTCACGCCGGTGACGGTCGAGCCTGCCGTCGCGGGTGGCCGGGTGCCGGCCGCCCGGGCCAACCCGGACGCGGTGGCTGCCGCGGTGCGCAGCCCGTTCGTCTCCCCGCTCGCCCGGCGCCCGGGACACGACGACACCCGGCCGATCCCGCGGTTGACGCCGGAGCTGGAGCGCGCGCTCTCCGGTGCCGACGGCAGGTAGCGCCCGGCGGTGGCGCTGCCTCTCGCCGGGCGCGGTGGCAGGTTCGTCACGACGTCGGCAGGCTGGCGGGTGACCGACCCGACGGCTGAGAGGACGGGCGACCATGGCTGCGGCGCGCTACGAGTACAAGGTCGAGGAGATCCGCGAGGGGCTCATCGGCGGCAAGATGTCCGGCGGGAAGCTGGAGAAGGTGCTCAACGAGCACGCCCGGTCGGGCTGGCAGCTCAAGGCGATCACCTCCGTGGAGGTGAAGGGCCGCATCGGCCCCGGCGGCGTCGACGGCGTGCTGGTCACCTTCGAGCGCCCGGTGGCGTGACGACGGACTCCCGGAGCAGCGACCAGCGGGTCGCGAGGGCCGTCCGGGGGATACCCCGCGCCGAGGCTCTCTCGATGTTCGACAGCGGCTCGGCGGTCGCCGTGGAGGAGATGACCGGACGGTGGCGGGGGAGCGGGGTGCCCACCGGGTCGCCGCTGGACGGGCTGTTGGAGGCCTACGGCTGGTGGGGCAAGGAGTTCTTCGACGCCGAGACCGCGCACCCGCTGCTGTTCGCGACCCGCTCGGGCCCGCGCCCGGTGGAGCCGGCGCTCGTCCCCGTCGGGGTCCTGCGCGGCCTCCCCGGAGTGGCCCGCTCGACGGCGGCCCGGCTGGCGTTCACCGCCGTCCGGCCGTTGCTGATGACGACCCGCCCCACGGCGCGGCTCCGCGCGCTGGAGCACCGCGGCGTCGTCACCGCCGCCATGGTCTACGACCGGCTGCCGATCATCGACGTCTTCCGGCGGGTGGACGGCCGCACCGTGCTCGGCCTGATGGACCTGCGCGGCCTGCCCGACCCGTTCTTCTTCCTGCTCACGCGGGAGAGCTGACCCCCAGCTCGGCGAGCAGCCCGCGGATGCGCCGCTCGATCTCGTCCCGGATCGGCCGCACCGACTCGACGCCCTTGCCGGCCGGGTCCTCGAGGGCCCAGTCGAGGTAGCGCTTGCCCGGGAAGACCGGGCACGCGTCGCCGCAGCCCATGGTGATCACCACGTCGGAGGCCTCGACCGCCTCGGTGGTGAGCACCTTCGGGCGCTGGTCGGAGATGTCGATGCCGACCTCGGCCATGGCCTCGACCGCGGCGGGGTTGACCTGGTCGCCGGGCAGCGAGCCGGCCGAGCGCACCTCGACGGCGTCGCCGCCCAGGTGGCGCAGCCAGCCGGCGGCCATCTGCGAGCGGCCGGCGTTGTGCACGCAGACGAACAGGACGCTGGCGGTCATCGGGTGCTCCTGGCGGTCGTGGGGACGGTCGGGTCGCCGGGGAACCAGCGCCGGGCGGCCCAGAGGGAGACGTAGACGAGGGCGACGAGGACCGGCACCTCGATGAGCGGGCCGACGACGCCGGCGAGGGCCTGCCCGCTGGTGACGCCGAAGGTGCCGATGGCGACGGCGATGGCGAGCTCGAAGTTGTTGCCGGCCGCGGTGAACGCGAGCGTCGCCGTCTTCGCGTAGCCGAGGCCCAGCCGCATGCCGAGCAGGAAGGACCCGCCGAACATGAGGACGAAGTAGGTGAGCAGGGGCAGGGCGATGCGGGCGACGTCCCAGGGGCGAGAGGTGATCGCGTCGCCCTGCAGCGCGAACAACATCACGATCGTGAAGAGGAGGCCGTAGAGGGCGACCGGGCCGATGCGCGGCAGGAACGTGCCCTCGTACCAGTCTCGCCCCTTGCGGCGCTCGCCCAGCGTGCGGGTGAGGAAGCCGGCCAGCAGCGGGATCCCGAGGAACACCAGCACCGAGAGCAGGATCGCCCAGACGCTGAACTCCGCGGACGTCGTCGGCAGCCCCAGCCAGCCGGGCAGCACCTGCAGGTAGAACCAGCCCAGCGCGGCGAACGCGAGGATCTGGAACACCGAGTTGATCGCGACCAGGACGGCGGCCGCCTCGCGGTCGCCGCAGGACAGGTCGTTCCAGATGAGCACCATCGCGATGCAGCGGGCCAGGCCCACGATGATCAGCCCGGTCCGGTACTCGGGGAGATCGGGCAGCAGCAGCCACGCGAGGGCGAACATCAGCGCGGGGCCGAGCAGCCAGTTGAGCACCAGGCTGGCGCCGAGGAGCCGCCGGTCGCCGGTGACCCGGTCCAGCTCGGAGTACCGGACCTTGGCCAGCACGGGGTACATCATCAACAGCAGGCCGATGGCGATGGGCAGGCTGACGTCGCCCACCTCGACGGCGGAGAGGAGGTCGTCCAAACCCGGCACCCCGCGGCCCAGCACCAGGCCGAGCGCCATCGCCGCGATGATCCAGACCGGCAGGAAGCGGTCGAGGGTGGAGAGCTTCCGGAGGACGGGGGCGTCGTCCGGGACGTCGGTGCGCGCGGTCTCGCGGACGGCGTCGCTCACGCGGGCACCGCGGTCTCGAACAGGCCGGCGACGGCGCGCAGCGCGGCCGGGCGGACGGCGTAGTACACCCACACCCCGCGCTTCTCCCGGTCCAGCAGTCCCGCCGAGTGCAGCACCTTCAGGTGGTGGCTGATCGTCGCCTGGGTGAGGTCGAAGGCGTCGTTCAGGTCGCACACGCAGGCCTCGCCGCTCGCGCTGGAGGCGATGAGGCTGACCAGCCGCAGGCGGACCGGGTCGGCCAGCGCCTTGAGCAGCGGCGCGACCTGCTCGGCCTGCTCGGCGGACATCGCGGTGCCGGACAGCGGGGTGCAGCAGGCCAGGGCGGGCTCGCTCATCGGGTCTCCTTCGTCGGACGTCGACCGCCATCGTAACGATGACCATCGTATTGACAAGCATCGATACAAGGTGTTCATTCTGCGTTCAGACATCGACGTCCGTCTATGTCACGTTTTCCTCCAGGAGGCCCCCGTGTCCCGTGTGCAGCTCGCCCTCCGCGTCGCCGACCTCGACGCCGCCGTCGACTTCTACTCGCGCCTCTTCGGCACCGCGCCGGCCAAGCGCCGCCCCGGCTACGCCAACTTCGCGGTCGTCGAGCCGCCGCTGAAGCTCGTGCTCCTGGAGGGCGAGGCCGGGGAGCCCACCCGCATGGACCACCTCGGGGTCGAGGTCGCCTCGACCGACGAGGTCACCGCCGCGACCGGCCGGCTCGCCGAGGCGGGACTGGCCACGCGGCCCGAGGAGGGCACGACCTGCTGCTACGCCGTCCAGGACAAGGTCTGGGTGACCGGGCCCGGTGGGGAGCCGTGGGAGGTCTACACCGTCACGGCGGACGCGCGTCCCGACCTGGAGGGGAGGACGGACGCGGAGCTCTCCGCCGTCTCCGGGGACGGCACCTGCTGCCGGACGGACGCGCAACCCGCCGCCGCCTGCTGCTGACGCCGCACGAGCGGAGCCCCCGCCGCTCCTGGCCCACCGCTCGGGGTCCTGGCTCGGCACCGACCGTGAGCCGGGACCCCAGGAGACCAGGTGACCTGGTCGACACGGGAGGGCAGGATGCCGCCGTGGATCTCGACGAGGTGGCCGACGAGCTGTACGCCGTCCCGCCCGAGGAGTTCGTCGCCCTGCGGAAGGCGCGCCAGGACGAGGCCCGGGCCGAGGGCGACAAGGCGCTGGCCAAGGAGATCGGCGGGCTGCCCAAGGCCTCGGCCGCCGCGTGGGCGTGCAATGTGCTCGTGCGGGAGCAGCGCACCGAGATCGAGGGCCTCGTCGAGCTGGGCGAGCTGCTGCGGGAGGCCCAGGAGAACCTCGCCGGCGACCAGCTGCGGGCCCTGGACGTGCAGCGCCGCCAGCTGCTCACCGCCCTGACCCGCCAGGCGCGGGCGCTGGCGCACGCCCAGGGTCACCCGGTGAGCGCGTCGGTGGCGACGCAGGTCGAGGAGACACTGCGGGCCGCGATGTCCGACCCGGAGGCGGGCCGGGCCCTGCTCACCGGCCGGCTGACCTCACCGATGTCCTACAGCGGCATGGGGACGACGGTCGCCCGGCCCGACCTGCGGCTGGTCCACCCACCGCGCCCCAAGCCCGCCGAGAAGCTCGCCCGGCCGCCGGCACGCGCGAAGCGGGAGGAGGCGGGGGAGTCGGCGGCCGCCCGGCGACGCCGGGCCGAGGAGGAGCGGGCCCGGGCCGCGGAGGAGAAGCGGCGGCGCGAGCTGGCCGCCGCGCAGGAGGCGGTCGACCGGGCGGAGGCGGCCGCCGCGGAGGCGGCGGAGGTGCTGGAGGAGCACCGCCGCGCCACGGCGGAGCTGGCCGCCCGGGAGCAGGAGCTCCGCGCCCGCGTCGACGAGCTGGCCGACCAGCTGGCCGACGCCGAGCGTCAGGCGGGGGACGCGGCGGCGGCTCTGCGGCGCGAGGAGCGCCGGCGGGCCGGTGCCGAGCGGGACGCCGCGGAGGCGGCGGAGGCGCGCGACCGCGCCGTCGCCGGGCTCGCCTCGCTGTCCGACGAGGCGCCGGGCTGATGCGCACCGCCCCGCGCCCCCCGCCTGTTCGGCAGGCCGGCGGTACCGCGGGCTCCCTCCCGGCTGTGGCGCACGGGGTGTCCAGGGTCGGAGAGGTGGTCAGCGGCAGAGCGTGACCGGATCGCAACACGAGACGTCACAGCCGGAAACGTTCCCGCCACAGGTCGGTCACGCCGGGCACCTAGCGTGCCCTTGCCCGCCCTGCTCCAGGTGGATCCGCCACGCCGCGCGGGGGCGGGGAGCTCGATCTCGATTGCGTTGCGGTGCAGGCTGTGCCCTGGGCCACACCTTAGCGCTGAGGTAAGTGTCTCTTCCTACGTCCACCGATCCCGAGGATGGTGTCGTCCATGCGATCCGCCCGACTGTCCGCGAGCGCCCTCGGCGCCGCGATGCTGCTCACCGTCAGCGCCTGCGGAGGCGGAGCCGGTGACGCCGGGGCCGGGGGCGGGGGTGCGACCGGCGGCGGTGAGGCGCCCCGGATCGCCGCCGTCTTCTCCGGCGTGACGACCGACGCGGACTACACGTTCCTCGGCCTGCAGGCCCTGGAGGCCGCCGAGGAGGAGCACGGCGCCGAGACGACCTACTCGGAGAGCGTCCAGGTGCCCGACGCCGAGCGCGTCCTGCGCGAGTACGTGGCCGACGGCTACAACGTCATCTGGACGCACGGCAGCCAGTTCTACGACGCCACGGTCGCGGTCGCCGCCGAGGCCCCCGACGTCGTCTTCATCGCCGAGCAGGACACCGAGCCCGCCGACGTGCCGGACAACGTCTGGGTCCTCGACCGGAACTTCCACCTGGCCTTCTACCCGCTCGGGGTGCTGGCCGCCGCCGCCTCGCAGACCGGCCAGATCGCCTACCTGGGCGGGGTCACCCTGCCCTTCTCCTACTCCGAGGTGCACGCCGTGGAGCAGGCCCTCGAGGACACCGGCTCGGATGCCGACCTGACGGCGGTGTGGACCGGTGACTTCAACGACCCGACGCGGGCGCAGCAGTTCACCAGCCAACTCCTCGCCGCCGGCAACGACGTCATCCTCACGTCGCTGAACCTCGGCGTCGTGGGGGCGTTCGAGGCGGTCGGCGACGGCCCGCCCGGGGCCCTCATGACCGCGAAGTACACCGACAAGTCCAACCTCGCCCCCGAGCACTACCTGACCTCGGTGCTGTACGACTTCGAGGTCATGCTCGACGAGATCCTGACCTCGGTCGAGGAGGGGGAGACGGGCGGCTACCTCGGGATGACCTACGACCAGGGCATCTCGCTGCAGGACCCACAGAACGTCGACCCGGCCGTGCTGGAGCAGGTGAACACGGTCCTCGAGCAGCTCTCGGCCGGTGAGGTCGAGGTCGACCGTGACGTGACGCCGGTCGAATGAGCGGCCCGGCAACCACCGGCCTGGTCGGGGGCGCAGGCCCCGACCAGGCCCGGCCCCTCACGATGACGGGGATCAGCAAGTCCTTCGGACCGGTCCGCGCCCTCGTGGACGCCGACTTCGAACTCGCTCCCGGCGAGGTGCACGGCCTGGTCGGCGGCAACGGCGCGGGCAAGACCACGCTGATGAACGTCCTCTACGGGCTCTACCGGGCGGATGCGGGCGAGATCCGGGTGGACGGCCGCCCGGTGCAGATCCGCTCGCCCCGCGACGCCATCGAGCTGGGCATCGGCATGGTCCACCAGCACTTGCTGCAGGTGTCGACCTACTCGGTGGTCGAGAACGTGGTGCTGGGCACGAGCGGCAGGTCCGGCGGCCTGCGCAACGCCGCCGCCCGGGTGTCGGAGCTGTCCGACCGGTTCGGCCTCGCGGTCGACCCCCGGCAGCGGACCGACCGCCTCTCGGTGGGCGCCCGGCAGCGGGTGGAGATCCTCAAGGTGCTGTATCGCGGCGCGCGGGTGGTCATCCTCGACGAGCCGACGACCAACCTCACGCCGCAGGAGGTCGACGACCTGTTCGCGTCCCTGCGCGAGATCGTCGCCGAGGGCACCAGCATCGTGTTCATCTCGCACAAGGTCCGCGAGGTGCTGGCCATCTGCGACCGCATCTCGGTGATGCGCGACGGCCGCCGGATGACCACGGTGCGCCGCGCCGACACCGACGCGAACGGGCTGGCCTCGCTCATGGTGGGCGAGCTCGCCGAGCCGTCCTCCGACCTGGCCGCGGCCCTGGGGCTCGGCGCGGTCGGCGCCGAGCCGGTCGAGCACCACGCGGGGACCACGGCCGGGTCCGCCACCCTGCTGCAGGTCTCCGGCCTGGTGGTGCACAACGACCAGGGCGTGCCGGCCTTGCACGGGGTGGACTTCGGCGTCGCAGCGGGGGAGGTCGTCGGTGTCGCCGGCGTGGCCGGCAACGGGCAGGTCGAGCTCGCCGAGGCGCTGGCGGGGGTCCGCCCGGTGCACTCGGGCGAGGTGCGGATCGGCGGCACCGGCCTGGCCGGCCGGCCGACCCGGCACTGGCTGGACGCCGGCGTCGCCTACGTGCCGGAGGACCGGCACCGCGACGGCATCCTCGGCGCCGCCTCGGTCACCGACAACCTGCTGCTGGGCTCCCAACGCAACCCGGCGCACCGCCGCGGTGGCCTGATCCAGTGGCGGCGGGTGCGCGAGCACGCCCTGCAGACGATCGAGCGGTACACCATCAAGACCCCCGGGCCCGATGCGCCGGCCGGCAACCTCTCCGGCGGCAACATCCAGCGGCTGGTGCTGGCGCGGGCGTTCGACCGGGAGCCCTCGGTCCTGGTCCTGCAGAACCCGACCCGCGGCCTGGACCTGCGGTCGGCCCGGTTCGTCTACGACCGCGTCAACGAGGCACGCGACCGCGGGTGCGCGGTGGTGCTGATCTCCGAGGACCTCGACGAGCTCAGCCTGCTGGCCGACCGGATGGTGGTCCTCTACTCGGGCCGGATCGTCGGCGAACGCCGGCGCGGCGATTACGACGCATACGCGCTGGGCCGCCTCATGGCCGGCGTCCAGGAGACCGCATGACCAGCCCCGTGCTCACCGAGCCGGACGCCGTCGCACCGGCGGCGCCCAGCCTGCTCGCCCGCCTGTTGCGCGGCCTGCTGCCCTACGTGCTCGCCCTGGCGGCCGCCTTCGCGGTCTCCGGGATCGTCATCGCCGCGCTCGGCTACGACGTCGGCGGGGCCTTCCGGACCATCCTCACGACGTCCTTCCGGACCGGGTTCGGCTTCACCGAGACCCTGACCAAGTGGGTTCCGCTCACGCTGCTGGCCCTCGCCTTCACGATCCCGCTGGCCGTCGGCCGGTTCAACATCGGCGGTGAGGGCCAGCTCCTGGTCGGCGCGACCGCGTCGGCCGGTGTCGGGATCGTCTACGCCGGTCTGCCGGCCGCCGCCCTCCTGCCGCTGGCGATCGTCGCCGGTGTGCTGGCGGGCGCGGTCTGGGCCGGGATCGCGGCGTTCCTCATGGGCCGGTTCGGGGTCAACGAGATCCTCAGCACCGTCCTGCTCAACTTCGTCGCCTTCCAGGTGGTCGACTACGCCGCGACCGAGATCTGGTCCGACCCGGCCGCGGGCGTGGCGGCCACCCAGCGCGTCGGCGCCGGCGCGCTGCTGCCCGACATCGGCGGGCCGCCCGGCGTGCACGCGGGCATCCTGCTCGCCGTGCTCGTCTCGCTGGCGACGATCGTGGTCACCCGGGGCACCCCCGCGGGCTTCGAGCTGCGGGCGGCCGGTACCAACCCGCGCGCGGCGGCGATCAACGGCATCCGGGTGGAGAAGATCGCCGTCGTCGCGCTGATCATCGGCGGCGCGCTGGGCGGCCTGGCCGGCGCCCTCGAGGTCGTCGGTGTGCACGGCCGGGCCATCGAGGGCATGCAGGCCAACTTCCTGCTGCTCGGCATCATCATCGGGCTGATCGCCCGCGGCAGCGCCCTCTGGGTGCCCGTGGTCGCCTTCGGCATCGCGATCCTCGAGGTCGGCGCGAGCTCGATGCAGCGCACCGTCGGCGTCCCGGCCGAGATGGTCCTGATCATCGAGGCCCTGATCCTGATCTTCCTGCTGCTCTCCGACGTGATCGCAGCCCGTCTGGCGAGGAGAGTCGCATGACCGAGTTCACGTCCCTGGCCCAGCTCACGGTGATCGCGATGGTCCCGTACCTGCTGGCGTCGCTGGGCACCATGCTGGGTGGGCTGGCCGGCGTCTTCAGCGTCTCCCAGGAAGGCATCATGCTGCTGGGCGCCTCGGTCGGGTTCCTGATCAGCTTCGCCACGGACAGCAGCACCCTCGGCATCCTGCTCGCCGCGGGGGTGGGCGCCGTCTTCGGCTTCGCGCTCGGGTGGGCGACGACCATCCTGCGACTGGACCAGTTCGTGGTCGGTCTGGCGCTGTTCTTCGCCGCCACCGGGCTGGCCGGGCTCCTCTACCGGGTGGTGATCGGCCAGACCGCGACCACTCCGCGCACCGACACCCTGCCGCGGCTGGAGATCCCGCTGCTCAGCGACATCCCCGTCCTGGGCACGGTCTTCTTCTCGCACAACGCGCTGGTGTACTTCGCCGGGGTGCTCGCCGTGGCGCTCTACTTCTTCCTCTACCGGACCAGGGCCGGGCTCGACCTGCGATCGGTCGGGGAGAACCCGCGGGCGGCCGACAGCCTCGGCATCGCCGTCGTCCGCACCCGGCTGTGGACGACGACGGCCGGCGGCGCCCTCATGGGCATCGCCGGAGCGTTCCTGCCGCTGATCTACACCGGCACCTTCACCGAGGGCATCGTGGGTGGCCGGGGGTGGCTGGCGATCGCGCTCACCTTCTTCGGCGGCTGGCGCCCGCAGTTCATCGTGGCGGGAGCCCTGTTCTTCGCCGCGATGGAGGTGGTCGCCCTGCGCACGGAGATCGCAGGGACCGACATCCCGGGGCAGCTGCTCCTGGTGATCCCCTACGTGGCGACCCTCGTCGTCATGATCTTCGCCTTCCGCTGGGCGCGGGTGCCGCAGTTCCTCGGCCGCAACTACGACCGGGAGAGCCGGACCGGCTGACCGGAGCCGCCGGTACCGAACTCCTGCCGGTGGGGGCGCCGGACTGCCCGCATCCGCCCGACGTCGCGCGGAGGTTCCGAGGACCGGTCCTGCAGAGCCCGGCCGCCGTCGCCAGGCCGGGCACCTGAGCGGCTCAGCCCATCGTCTTCTGGCCGTCCAGGGACTCCCGCAGGATGTCGGCGTGGCCAGCGTGCTGGGCGGTCTCGGCGACGATGTGCAGGAACACCCGCCGCGCCGACCGGGTGGCGCCCGGCGGGAACCACGGCGCCTCCGGCAGGGGGTGCGAGACGTCCAGGTCGGGCAGCGTGCGCACCAGGTCGTCGGTGCGCCGGGCCACCTCGGCGTAGTCGGCGAGCACGCCGGCGAGCGTCTCACCCGGCAGCAGCCGGAAGCCGTCCTGCCAGTCCGCGACGCCGGCCGCGTCGGCCGGCGCGGCCATGGCCTGGGTGCCCTCCACGACGAAGCGGGCCCAGCCGGCCTCGGTCGCGGCCACGTGCTTGACCAGGCCGCCGAGCGTCAGCTCGCTCGCGGTCGTCCGCTGCCGCGCCTGCTCGTCGCTGAGCCCCTGCACGGTGCGGCGCAGGAAGTACCGGTGCGCGGCGAGGGTCTCCAGCAGGTCGGCGCGCTCGGGGCTGAGGGAGCTGTCGGTCATCGGGAGGTTCCTTCCGTCGGGTGGGGCGGTCAGGTGTGACGGTAGGGGCCATCGGTGCCACTTTCCGGCCTCGATCGAGGAGGATCTGCACCCGTGGCCGACACCGGGAACCGCACCCTGCGACTGCTCTCCCTCATGCAGACCCGACGCCAGTGGTCCGGTACCGACCTGTGCGACCGGCTCGGGGTCTCGCTCCGGACCCTGCGGCGGGACGTCGAGCGGCTGCGCGAGATCGGCTACCCGGTGGAGGCGCGCCCGGGTGTCGGCGGCGGGTACCGGCTGGCACCGGGCGCGGTGCTGCCACCGCTGGTGCTCGACGACGACGAGGCCGTCGCGCTGACCGTCGGGCTGCAGGCGGCCGCGCAGACGGCGGTCGCAGGCATGGGGGAGGCGTCGGTGCGGGCCCTCACGAAGGTGGTGCAGGTGCTGCCGGCGCGACTGCGCCGCCGGGCCGAGGCGCTCGACCGCGTGACGACCCGGGGGGCGTGGGGCGGGGGGCCGCTCGTGGACCCGGGGGTGCTGACCACGGTCGCCGAGGCCTGCCGGGACACCGAGCGGCTCGCCTTCGGCTACACCGACGCGGCCGGTGCGCGCACCGAGCGGCTCGTCGAGCCCTCGGCCCTGGTGGCCCTGGGCCGCCGTTGGTACCTCGTCGCCCACGACACCGGGCGGGGGGACTGGCGCAGCTTCCGCCTCGACCGGGTGACCGCGCCCCGGCCGACCGGCGCCCGCTTCGCGCCCCGCCGGCTGCCGGCCGAGAGCCCCGAGGCGTTCGTCCGGGCCGGCGCGGACACGCGCACCGGGTCGTTCACCGTCGTGGCCCGGGTGGACGCCCCGGCCGCGGTGGTCCGGCCGCGCATCGGCACCTGGGCGGCGGTCGAGGACGACGGGGACCGGGCCTGCCGGGTCCGCATGGAGACCGACCAGCTGGGCTGGGCCGCCTTCGCGCTCGGCACGGTCGGGACCGGGTTCACCGTCGAGTCGCCCCCGGAGCTGCCGACCCTGCTGGCCGAGTGGGCCCAGCGGTTCGCCCGGGCGGCCGGCTGACGGGGCCGGCGTCGGCTCCTGCGGCGCGCCGGGCGTGCACCCGGCGGGCCATCACGCGGTACCCGGCGATCAGGGCCGCGTTGCCCAGCAGCAGCCAGAGGCCGAGCAGCACCGCTGTCGCCAGTGCCGTCGCCCCGTAGCGGGCGGTGAAGTCGGCGAACTCCAGGTAGACGAGGTAGCCGCCGGTGGTGGCGGCCACCAGCCCGGTGGCGGTGGCGGCGCCGACGACGACGTCGACGACCCGGGCCTCCCAGAGGCGGAACAGCGTGTAGATGAGCCCGATGACGAGGCCCAGGAGCAGCAGCACGCCCAGACCCAGGGTGATCCGCAGGGCCGGACCCGAGCCCAGCAGCCGCGGCACCAGGTAGAGCGAGGCCAGCCCCGAGAACACCACGACGGGGAGCACGGCGATGATCGCCAGCGCCAGCAGCCGCCCCTTCCAGCCGCGGATCCGCCGCTCGGTCTCGGGTGCGACGGCGCTGAACGCCCGGGCCAGGGCGGCGCCGTAGGTGGTCGCCGGCCAGACCGCCGCGACGGCCGCCACGGGCCCGGTCGTCGACGCCACGTCGATCAGGGCGCGCAGCACGTCGGCCACCGGGAGCTGGTCCGGCGCCTGGTCCTCCACCTGGGTCCCGAGGTCCTGCAGCGCGGAGTCGTCGACCACCAGACCGGCGACCCAGAACCCCAGCAGCACCATGGGCGGCAGGGAGACCATCGCGTAGAAGGCCAGGCTCGCGCTGGTGGTGAGGAACTCCGGGCTGCGCAGCCAGGCCACGAACCGCCGGACCCGGCGGGGCACCCGCCGGTAGCCCTTCCCCAGCCGTTCCCGGAGTCGACGGACCCTCTCGCGGGCCTCAACCACAGCTCGGGCCGTCCTCCTCCGGTCGAGCGATCGGCTGCTCCGGCGGCGTCTCGTCGCTGACCTCGGGGCGGTCGGCGCCGGCCGTGCGGCCGAACTGCTGCGTCGCCCACACCGAGCCGTCGGGGGCGCAGAAGAAGCCGATGCCGATGCGGTTCCAGCCGGGGTTGAGCACGTTCACCCGGTGGCCGTCCGAGCGCATCCACCCGACGTGCGCCGTTCCGGCGGACACCGGGCCGGACGCGGTGAAGACGTTCTCCCCGACCCCGGTGAAGCCCTCCAGCTCGTTCCGGCCGAGCACCTCACCCAGGTCCTGGTGCGAGATCCCGCCGGCGCCGGCCATCTCCTCGCTCCACGCCCGCGCCACGGTCGCCAGCCCCTCGTCCCACTCCAGCGGCGGCAGGTCCCGCGCCGCGCGCTCGTCGTTCACCCGGTCGAAGACGTCGCGGGCCATCCGGGCGGCGGGGTCGCCGTCCTCGGCCGACGGCGGCTCGTCGGGTTCGGGTGCGGACGCGGTCCCGGCGCCGGGCGAGGGCGAGGTCTCCACGGCGACGCACCCGGTGGTGGTGAGGAGGACGGCGGCGAGCGCGAGCAGGAGCCGGGCGAGCAGGGATCCGTTGGCGGCCATGCCGGTCTCCTACCCGGCGCGGTCGCCGGACGCGTCGCGGTGCGGGGCTGTCACGGGATCGTTAGCGTCGCCGGCATGGCCGGGAGCAGCGGGCGGGTCGCCCTCGTCACGGGGTCGGAGTCGGGCATCGGGCGGGCGATCGCGCTCGCCCTCGCGGAGCAGAGCTGCGACGTGGGCATCACCTGGTACCGCGACCGGGCGGCCGGCGAGGCGACCGCCGAGCAGGTGCGGGCCCTCGGCCGGCGCGCCGAGGTGCGCCACCTCGACCTCACCCGGCTCCCCGGCGCCGCCGACGTCGTCGACGAGCTGGCCGACGCGCTCGGCGGCGTCGACGTGCTGGTCAACGACGCCGGCACCGGCCACTCGACCCCGCTGCTGGACCTGGAGTTCGCGACCTGGCGCGAGGTGCTGGCCACCGACCTCGACGGCGCGTTCCTGTGCCTCCAGCGCGCCGCCCGACGCATGGTCGCCGCCGGCGAGGGCGGGCGGATCGTCAACATCACCAGCGTGCACGAGCACGCCCCGCGCGTCGGCGCGGCCGGCTACTGCGCCGCCAAGGGCGGGCTGGGCCTGCTCACGAAGGTCGCCGCCCTGGAGCTCGCCGAGCACGGGATCACCGTCAACTCCGTCGCGCCCGGCGAGATCGCCACCCCCATGACCGGTCAGGAGGACGACGACCCGACCGCACCCGGCCACGAGCGCCCCGGCGTCCCGCTGCGCCGGCCCGGCGACGCCCGGGAGGTCGCCGCGGTGGTCGCCTTCCTGGCCTCGCCGGCGGCCGGCTACGTCACCGGGGCGTCGTGGGCGGTGGACGGCGGGATGCTGCAGATGGGCCCCATGGCCGGGTCCCACCTGGCGGCCGACGACTGGCGCCGCGGCTGACCGCGACCGCGCGCCGGGAACTCAGCTGAGCCGGTCGCGCTTGCGCCGGTAGAGCTGGGCGTCGGCGCGGGCCAGCACGGTCGCGAGCTCCTCTCCCGGCCGGGCCGTGGTGACCCCGGCGGTCCAGGTGAAGGGGTGCGTGCCCGCCAGGGCGACCATCAGCTCCCACGCGGCGGCCTCGTCGGTCGCCGGCAGGCACAGCACGAACTCGTCGCCGCCGTAGCGGCCGAGCAGGTCGGCCCGCCGCAGCCGGCGGCGCCAGCCGGCGGTGAGCTCGCGGAGGAGGTCGTCGCCGGCGCGGTGCCCCTCGCGGTCGTTGACCTCCTTGAAGTCGTCCAGGTCCAGGATCGCGAAGCTCAGCGGCTCACCGGTGCGCGCCGCCCGCGACAGGTGCCCGGACGCCTGCTCCTCCCAGGCGCGGCGGTTGGCCACGCCGGTGAGCGGGTCGGTGCTCGCGGCCCGGCGCAGCTGCCGGGCCAGCCGGCCCTGCACCTCGGTGAGCGCGACCACCGAGACGACGACGGCGACCCACGCCGACAGGAAGTCCGAGGGGGCGGCGGCCCAGGCACCGGCGCTGCCGCAGAGGACCGCGATCGCGCCGTGCACCCGGGCGGCGGGCAGCGGCAGGAAGTGCGCGGCGTACAGGCTCACCGCGATCAGCGCCGGCCCGAGGCCGACCACGCCCACGGCGGTCGCCGAGCGCCACGCGACCACGCCGATGAGCACGGAGAGGAGGGCGACGCCGGCGTGCAGCAGCCACGGCCGCACACGGCCGGCGGTCGACCGCAGCACCGCGCCCGCGGTCAGGCCGAGCCCTCCGAGGGCCCACAGCAGCCCGACGGGTGTGGCGTCGTCCATCGGCGCCGCGGCGCCGAACCAGCAGAGGAGACCGCTGATGCCGTAGACCACCGCCAGCAGGGTCGCGGCCGTCCGTGGTCCGGTGTGCACCCAGTTCCTCCGCGTCCTCCCCCCGAGGTCGACCCCTCCATCCTGCGGGGCGAGCCCGGCTGCGCGCCCGAGGGGGAGGGGGAACGACCCGTCCGGGTGGTGCCGTCACGCCGGTCCGGCGGGGTGCAGCGGGGTGCGGCGGCGTCGCCGGGGCCGTACGGTGCGCCCAGGGGTCCAGCCCGGGACAGGAGAGCGTGTGCAGTCCACCGCCGGTCGTCCGGGTGCCGCGGGCGCCACCGTCGGGGTGGAGGAGGAGTTCCACCTCGTCGACCCCGAGTCGTTCGCGCTGGCCCCGAGGCCGGAGCTCGTCCGCGCCGCCGCGCGGCACGAGTTCGGCGAGCGGGTGCACGCCGAGATCACCACCACCCAGCTGGAGACGGCCACCGGCATCTGCCGCACCCTGGGCGAGCTGCGGAGCGCGCTGGCCGGCACCCGGGCGGAGGCGCAGGCCGCGGCGGGCGGCGCCGGGGCCGCGCTCCTCGCGGCCTCCACGCACCCGTGGGCCGGCTGGCGCGAGCAGGTCATCACCCCGGAGCCGCGGTACGAGGCCATGGTGCGGCGGTGGGCCGGGCTCGCCCAGCGCCAGGACATCTGCGGCTGCCACGTGCACGTCGGCGTCCCCGACCTGGACACGGCGATCGCCGTCCTCGACCGGGCGCGGGTGTACCTGCCGGTGCTGCTGGCGATGACCGGCAGCTCCCCGTTCCACGACGGCGGGGACACCGGCTACGAGAGCTACCGGACGCTGTGGTGGGGCCGCTGGCCGCACACCGGCATCCCCGAGCCGTTGGGGTCCGCGGACCGCTTCCGGGCGGTCGTCGACGGGTTGGTCGCCGCCGGCGTCATCGAGGACGCCTCCCACCTGTACTGGGACCTGCGGCCCTCGGCGCACCTGCCCACCGTGGAGTTCCGGCTGGCCGACGTCTGCACCGACCTCGACGACGCCGTGCTGCACGCCGCGCTCGCCGCCTCGCTGGTCCGCGTCCTCGTCGCCCGTGCGCGGCGCGACGAGCCCTTCGAGCAGCCGCGATCGGAACTGCTGCGCGCGGCGCGCTGGCGGGCCGCGCGGGACGGCCTCTCCGGATCGCTGTTCGACCCGGTCGCCGGGGTGCTGGTCGACCCCCGCGTCGCGGTCGACGGGCTGCTCGCCGAGCTCGCCGACGACCTGGCCGACCGCGGGGAGGAAGGGGAGGTGCGCGACCTGGTTGACCGGCTCTTCGCGCGGGGTACCTCCGCCGACCGGCAACGGTCCGTCTGGCGGCGCACCGGCGACCTCCGGGAGGTGGCCGCCGCCGTCGTGCACGAAGGGAGCCGGCGATGAGAGGTCCAGGGCACGCCCCGATCCGCGAGCTCGCCCGGCCGCTGCGCGCCCCTGCCGACCTCGACCCCCTCCTCGAGCGGGTCGGCGACGCCCGGATCGTGGCCATCGGCGAGGCCAGCCACGGCACCCACGAGTACTACGCGTGGCGGGCGGCGCTGACCCGGCGGCTGGTCGAGGAGCTCGGCTTCGACCTGGTGGCGGTCGAGGGCGACTGGCCCGACTGCTACCGGGTGGACCGCAGCGTGCGGCTGCGGGCCGGCGCCGACGAGGACCCCCGCGATGCCCTCGACGCCTTCGCCCGCTGGCCCACCTGGATGTGGGCCAACGACGACGTCGTCGACTTCTGCCGCTGGCTGCGCGACCACAACGCCGGGCTGCCCGAGGAGCGCCGCGTCGGCTTCTACGGCATCGACGTCTACAGCCTGTGGGACTCGATGCACGCGCTGGTGGACTGGCTCGCCGAGCACGAGCCCGGTCACGTCGACCAGGCCAAGCAGGCGCTGGCCTGCTTCGAGCCCTTCGGCGAGGACGGCGCGGAGTACGCCTTCGCCAGCCGGCTCGCGCCCACGTCCTGCGAGCAGGCCGCCGTCGACCTGCTGCGGGCGCTGTGCGAGCGGCGGGGCGACGCCGAGGCCGCCACCGGGGCCGACGCGCGCTTCGCCGCCGAGCAGAACGCCGCCGTGGTGGTGGGCGCCGAGCGCTACTACCGCGCCATGGTGCGGGGCTCCGCGGAGTCGTGGAACGTCCGCGACGTGCACATGGTCGACACCCTCGACCGGCTCCTGGACCATGCCGGCCCGAAGGCCGTCGTCTGGGAGCACAACACCCACATCGGCGACGCCCGGGCGACCGACATGGCCGCGGCCGGGATGACGAACGTCGGGCAGCTGCTGCGCGAGCGGCACGGCGTCGACGACGTCGTCCTCGTGGGGTTCGGCGGCTACCGCGGCGGCGTGGTCGCGGGGCGGCAGTGGGGCGCGCAGATGGAGCGGATGACGGTT
Source organism: Blastococcus sp. SYSU DS0541 (assembly GCF_054050875.1). Classification (NCBI taxonomy): domain Bacteria; kingdom Bacillati; phylum Actinomycetota; class Actinomycetes; order Geodermatophilales; family Geodermatophilaceae; genus Blastococcus; species Blastococcus sp. SYSU DS0541. The sequence goes on from NZ_JBJHAD010000008.1 coordinate 87,715, forward strand.
CCCCCGGCCCGGCCCGGCAGCCTGGAGGCCCTGCTGCACGACGCCCTCGGGGAGGACGCGCTCCTCGTCTTCCCGCGCGGGGAGCGGCCGGAGTGGCTGGACCGGCGGCTGGACCACCGGGCCATCGGCGTCGTCTACCGGCCCGAGCGGGAGAAGTGGGGCAACTACGTGCCCACGGTCCTCGGCGAGCGCTACGACGCGTTCCTCCACCTCGACGACACGACGCCGCTGCAGCCGCTGCACCTCGAGCGGGCCGACGAGCACGTGCCGGTCGGGGCGTTCGACGCGTGAGCGACCCCGCCGCCGCCGCGACCGGCCGCCTGGTCAGCCGCCCGACGGCCACGCCGCCGGGCGAGGCCTGGCCGGCCGGGGTGCACGCGCTGGACCTCGGCGGGGGAGCGGAGGCGCTGCTCGCCGTCCCGCCGGGTGAGCCGGTCCCGCGCCCGCTGCTGGTGTTCTTCCACGGCGCCGGCGGGACCCCGGCGCAGAGCCTCGCCGCGGTGGGCGCGGCCGCCGCCGGGCGCGGCGTCCTCGTCCTCGCGCCGCGCTCGGGCGCGTCCACCTGGGACCTGATCACCGGGCGGCTGGGCCGGGACGTCGCCGTTCTGGACGCCGCCCTCGCGCAGGTGGCCGAGCGGGCGCCGGTCTCCCGCCGCGCGGTCGGCGGGTTCTCCGACGGCGCCTCCTACGCGCTCTCCGTCGGCCCTGCCAACGGCGACCTGTTCGACGCCGTCCTCGCCTTCTCCCCGGGTTTCGCGCACCCGCCGGCGCAGGTGGGGGCACCGCGGCTGTGGATCACCCACGGCACCGGTGACCGGGTGCTGCCGGTGGACCGCTGCGGCCGCCGCCTGGCGACGGCGTTCGACGCGTCGGGTTACGAGGTCACCTACGACGAGTTCGACGGCGGGCACGTGGTGCGGCCGGACGGCGTGGTGACGGCGCTGGACTGGTGGCTGGGCACGGCCTGAGCCCGGCTCACATCGAGCGGGTCACCCCGGCGCGGTCGGCGAAGGCGTCGGCGATCCGCCCGTCGAGGGCCGCGGTGACCTGGTCGCGGTGCAGACGGACGCCGTCGGCGTCCGTCCGGCTCCAGTCCGAGGACAGCTCCCCGGCGACCAGGTCGGCGGCTCGCTCCACCTCGGCGCGCTGCTCGTCGTCCCGGCAGGCGACGGCGACGTCGCGGAGCATCCGCAGCAGGGCGGTGATCAGCGTCGGCTCGCTCCCGCCGAACCGGGCCACCTGGCCGCACGTCAGGTCCAGGTAGTACCGGATGTCCCGGTCGGGGACGATCGCCCGGCCGACGCCGTCGCCGTCGGCGTGCAGGGTCGGTCCGAGGTGCCGGCCGGTGAGCCGGACCAGCAGGTCGCCCATGTGACCGATCGCCGTCGCCGCCGTCACCGGGTCGTTGATGCTGGGGGACATCGCCTTCACGGCGATGTCCTCGAGCTGGCGGAACCCGAACGCGGCGTCCTGGTCGATCGTCCGCTCGTTGTTCAGGACGACGGCCGCCCGGACGACGCCACCCAGGTCCTCGCCCCCGCCCCAGGTCGTCGCGATCGGGCTCCCCATGGTGATCATGTCGCCGGGACGGACCTCGACGCGGACGACGGCGTCGTGGTCGCGGGCGGCGTCGACCAACGTGTCGGTGTCGACCACCTCGACGAACCCGCTGCGGTCGGCGCTCACCAGCCGCCCCGCGCTGGTCTCCAGGTCCAGCTCGTCCGGGGACCGCTGCCCGTGGCCGGTGTAGGGCCCGTAGAACGTCTCGATCGCCCGCCGCGCGTCGTCGTGGACCCGCGTCATCATGGTGTCGACCCGCAGCATGCGCACCATGTGGCTGATGAAGGCGAGCAGGCCGCCGACGCAGGCGATGCCGAGCAGGGCAGCGACGAGGCACACCAGCGTCGGCACCGGCTGGGAGCTGTTGATGCCGCGCAGCCCGGTGACGGCGAACACGAAGGTGGCGGTCAGCACCGAGAGGACGCGCTTGGTGACCCCGTCGCGGACGAAGTCGCGCAGCAGCCGGGGCGAGAACTGCTGCGAGGCGAGCTGCAGCGCCACGATCGTGATGCTGAAGGTCAGGGTGGCGATGGTGACCGCGGCCGTGGCCACCAGCTGCAGGAGCGTGCCGGCGGCGCTGGTGTCGGCCGGCCAGAGGGCGGCGAGGAACCCGCCGCGGGGTTCCACCATGCCCAGGGCCCACCCGGCGGCCGCGGCCACCACGGCGCTGGCCGCGGGCCACACCCAGAGAGGTGCCTGCGATCGTGCTGCGCTCGCCTGTCCCCGTTGCGTCACGGGGCGCGCCTACCCGTTCCCGGGCCGTTACGCACCGGCGCGAGGACCCGGGCCCCGCGCCGGTGCGGTGGCTCAGGCGGAGTCGCGCTGGGTGACGTCCTCGTCCGAGGGGTCGACGTCCTTGGGGCCGCCGGTCTTGGACACCTCCCAGTTGGGGCCCAGCTGCTCCAGGGCCAGCCGGCCGTAGACCTGCTGCTGGGTGGCCACCCGCTCGGAGCGGCCCCGGCCGAGGAAGCTGACCATCCAGTGCAGCACCGTCGTGATGCGGCTCTTGAACCCGACGATGTACATGAGGTGCACGACCAGCCACAGCACCCAGGCGATGAAGCCGCTGAACTTGAACTTCCCGATGTCGGCGACCGCCGAGAACCGGGAGATGGTGGCCATCGAGCCCTTGTCGAAGTACTCGAACGGCTTCTGCGGCTGCTTGCCGGTGGCCCGCCGCTCGATCGCCTCGGCGGCGTAGCGGCCACCCTGGATGGCGACCTGGGCGACGCCGGGGAGCTTGCCCAGGGCCATCATGTCGCCGACCACGTGGATCTCCGGGTGACCCGGCAGGGTGAGGTCGGGCTGCACCGAGATCCGGCCGGCGCGGTCGACCTCGGCCCCGGTCTGCTCGCCGAGGATCCGGCCCAGCCCGCTGGCCTGCACGCCCGCGGCCCAGATCTTGGTCGCCGCCTGGATGCGGCGGACCTGGCCGTCGGTGTCCTTGACCTCGAGGCCGTCGGCGTCGACGTCGGTGACCATCGCGCCCAGCTGCACCTCGACGCCGATGTCGTTGAGCTGCCGCCGGGCGGCCTCGCCGAGCTTCTCGCCGAACGAGGGCAGCACCGCCGGGGCGGCGTCGAGCAGGATGACCCGCGCGCCCGTCGGGTTGATGTTGCGGAAGTCGCGGCGCAGGGTGCGGCGCGCCAGCTCGGCGATCTGCCCGGCCATCTCGACCCCGGTGGGCCCGGCGCCGACGACCACGAAGGTGAGCAGCCGGTCGACCTCGGCCGGGTCCTTCGCGATCTCGGCGAGCTCGAACGCGCCGAAGATCCGGCCGCGGAGCTCGAGGGCGTCGTCGATGCTCTTCATGCCGGGCGCGAACTCGGCGAACTGGTCGTTGCCGAAGTAGGACTGCCCGGCGCCCGCGGCGACGATCAGCTCGTCGTAGGGGTGGACGAGCTTCCGGCCGAGGATCTCGGAGGTGACCGTGCGGGCGGCGACGTCGATGTCGGTGACCTCGCCGAGGACGACGCGCGCGTTCTTCTGCCGGCGCAGGATCTCGCGGGTGGCGGGCGCGATCTCGCCCTCGGAGAGGATGCCGGTGGCCACCTGGTAGAGCAGCGGCTGGAACAGGTGCTGGGCGGTCTTGCCGATCAGCGTGACGTCGACCGGGGCCTTCTTGAGGGCCTGCGCGGCGAAGAGGCCGCCGAAGCCGGAGCCGACGATGACGACGCGAGGCCGGCCACCGGGGGAGTCGATCGGGGCGGACGCCTGCGCTGGTGATGTCGTCATGATGTTTTCATCCTTCCACTTGCCCCCGTGCCGGTCGGGAGCACCCCGGGAGATGCACGTCACAGCGTGTCGACCTCGGTCGGCTCGCGGGTCGACCGCGGTCCCGGTAGACCATCCGGGTGCCGCGATCGGTGTCCGTCGTTCTCGTTCCCGGTCTGGGCCTGGATGAACGTTCCGCGGTCAGGTTGCGCGCGGAAGTTGCGGTCGACGTCGTCGTCCTGCCGGGGATGGGGCGGCGCGCACCGGTGCCGTCGGTCGACGACCTGGCGCGCGGGCTCGTCGAGGCACTGCCCGCGGGGCCCGTGGTCCTGGTCGGGCACTCGCAGAGCTGCCAGGTGGTGGCGGCGGCCGCGCACGACCCCCGGGTGGTGGGCGTCCTGCTGTGCGGGCCGACCACCGACCCGCGGATGCGCCGGTTCCGGGTGCTCGCGGCGCGCTGGGTGCGGACCGCCCTCGCCGAGCCGTGGTGGCAGGTGCCGTTGATCCTCCGGCAGTGGCTGCGCACGGGGCCGCGCGCGATGAGCTCCCTGTGGCGGTCGGCGTCACCCGACGCGATCGAGGGCCGGCTGGCGGGGGTCACGGCGCCGGTGGTCGTGGTGCGCGGGGACCGCGACGCGCTCTGCCCCCACGACTGGGCCGAGCGGGTGGCTGCCGCCGCGCCGCACGGCCGGCTGGTGGAGCTGCCGGGTGCGGCGCACATGACCGTGCAGACCCACCCCGCCGAGCTCGCCGCACTGCTCGGCGCGTTCTGACCGCCGTCGTCCTCGCCGCACGCCCCCACCCCGCCGCGCACCGCGAGGTCGACCCGGTGACGTGCTGGAACGGCCTCCCCGCAGGGACTCGCCGGGAGCGTGGTGACGTGCTGGAACGGCCTCCCTGCAGGGGCTCGCCGGGAGCGTGGTGACGTGCTGGAACGGCCTCCCTGCAGGGACCCACCGCGAGCGCAGCGAGTGGTGGGGGGCAGGGAGGTCCTTCTACTGGCCGTCCGTGCGGCCGCGCACCTCGGCGTAGCGCTCCCGGACGTGGGTGGCCGCCGGGGCGTCGAACTCCCGGAGCCCCGGCTGCGCCCACTCGGGCGGGGTGTCGGCGCCGGAGAGCACCCAGGCGGCCTGCCGGGCGGCGCCGTCGGCGACGTACTCGCCGGGCGGCGGCACGAGGACCGGCCGGCCGAAGATCCCCGGGGCCAGCTGCTGCACGGCCTCGGAACGGGCGGCGCCGCCGATGAGCAGCACCCGCTGCACGTCCACGCCCTGGGCGACGACGGCCTCGATGCCGTCGGCCAGCCCGCAGAGCAACCCCTCGACGGCGGCGCGGGCGAAGTGCGCCGGCGTGGAGGTGCGCAGCGTGAGGCCGTGGACGGCGCCGGTCGCGTCGGGGAGGTTGGGCGTCCGCTCGCCCTCCAGGTAGGGCACGAGCACGAGGCCGTCGGCGCCGGAGGGGGCCGAGAGCGCCAGCTCCGAGAGGGTCGCGTGGTCGACCCCGAGCAGGGCCGTGGCGGCGTCGAGCACCCGGGCGGCGTTGAGCGTGGCCACCAGCGGCAGGTGGTTGCCGGTGGCGTCGGCGAACCCGGCCACGGTGCCGGTCACGTCGGCGACCGCCGTGGGGGTCACCGCCGACACGACGCCGGAGGTGCCGATGGAGACGACGACGTCGCCGGGCCGCGCCGCCAGGCCGAGCGCCGCTGCGGCGTTGTCGCCGGTGCCGGGGCCGAGGACGGCGCGGCCGCCGGCGAGGGTGCCGACGCCCTCGGCGGGGCCGGCGACGCGGGGGACCGCCGGGAGCCGCCCGCGCATGGCCCGCTCGAGCAGGTCGAGGCGGTACTCGCCGGTGCGCGCCGACCAGTAGGCGGTGCCGCTGGCGTCGCCGCGGTCGGTCACCAGCGCGGCGAGGTCGCGGTCGGCCCGCAGCCGCCAGGTCAGCCAGTCGTGGGGCAGGCAGACGGCGGCGGTGCGGTCGGCGTTGCCGGGTTCGGCGTCGGCCAGCCAGCGCAGCTTGGTCGCGGTGAAGGAGGCGACCGGCACCAGCCCGACGGCGTCGGCCCAGGCTCGACGGCCGGCGTCCTCGTCGCCGTCCCCGAGTTCCCGGATGAGCTCGGCGGCGGCGGGGGCCGACCGCACGTCGTTCCACAGCAGCGCGTCCCGGACGACCTCGCCCTGCTCGTCCAGGCAGACCATCCCGTGCTGCTGACCCCCGACGGCGAGGGCGTCGACGTCGTCGAGGCCGCCCGCCTCCGCTGCCGCGGCGCGGAAGGCGCCTTCCCAGGCGCGGGGGTCGACCTCGGTGCCGGCGGGGTGCGACGCCCGCCCGGACCGGACGAGCTCTCCGGTCGCCGCGTCCCGGACCACCACCTTGCAGGCCTGGGTGGAGGTGTCGACTCCTGCGACGAGCGTCATCGGACCTGCTCCCGCCCGGGGGTGGCGGTGAGGTCGGCGGGGGGCTGCGCGGACACGGGCGTCATGGGAACGGGACCTTAGGCCGACCGCCGGGCACGCGCCCGCGGGAGGGCGCCGCGCCGCGCGGGAGCGCTCCGCCTTGACCGCCCGACCGGCGACCCCTAATTTGTTTGCTGATCCGACGAATTTCGGGTCCGACGTCCGGGGAGGTGGGCATGGGGGAGGCGCCGTCGCTGTACGACGGGTCGTCGGAGCGTCGGGCCCCGGCCGACCAGGCCACCGTGCGCCGGACCAACCTTGGGCTGGTCCTGCGCCACCTGCGCGACCACGGGCCGCGCTCCCGGGCCCGCATCGCCCAGGAGACCGGCCTGAACAAGGCGACGGTCTCCAGCCTCGTGGCCGAGCTCTCCGACCGCCGCCTCGTCACCGCCGGCGAGGTCGACCGGGCCGGGTCGGTGGGCCGCCCGGGGCTGACCGTGCACCTCGACGGGGCGTGCGTCTGCGGCATCGGGGTCGAGCTCAACGTCGACTACGCCGCCGTGCTGGTGCTCGACCTCCGCGGCGGGGTGCTGTTCGAGCAGCGGCTGGCGCTCGACCTCCCCGCGCTCGGGGCCGAGCGGACCCTGGACGCCGTCGCCGCGCTGGTGTCCGACGCCGTCGCGGCGGCCGCCGCCACCGGCGCCCGCCCGGCCGGCCTGACGGTCGCGGTCGCGGGCCTGGTCCGGAGCGTCGACGGCGTGGTGACGCTGGCGCCCAACATCGGCTGGCACGACGTCGCGGTGCTGGACGGCCTGCGCGCCCGCCTGGATGCCGACTTCCCGATCCGCGTGGAGAACGACGCCAACCTCTCCGCCATCGCCGAGTGGGCCATGGGCTCGGAGGCGCGCACCCCCGACCTGGTCTACCTGACCGGTGAGGTCGGCGTCGGTGGCGGCGTCATCGTCGCGGGCCGGCTGCTGCGCGGTGCCGGTGGGCTCTCGGGCGAGGTGGGGCACACGTCGCTGGGCGACCCGGACGCCGTCTGCGGCTGCGGTCGGCGCGGCTGCTGGGAGACCGTGGTCGGCATGGCGGCACTCCTGCGCGCGGCCGCCGACCCCGGCGACCCGGTCGGCGACCCGGCTCGTGACCTCGAGGCCCGCCTGTCGGAGGTCGCCGCCCGGGCCGAGGCCGGCGACGCCCGCACGCTCGCCGCGCTCCACCAGGTCGGCACCTCCCTCGGCACCGGCGCCGCCGTCCTGATCAACCTGTTCAACCCGCGGGTGGTCATCCTCGGCGGCTACTTCGCGGTGCTCGGGAAGTGGCTGATGGAGCCGCTCATGGCCGAGCTGGAGGTCCGGGTGCTCGGGCCCGGGGTGGCCGGCGCGCGCGTCGTCCTCTCCACCCTGGGCTTCACCGCCGCCGTGCGCGGCGGCGCGCACGTCGCCCTCGAGTCGGTGTTCGACGACCCGACGCTGGTCCCCGTGCCCTCCTTCGAGCCGGCCGGGGCAGGCGCCCGGTGACCACCCGGCCCGCCCCGGACCGCGGCCGCTTCCTCGACGCCCAGGTCGCCGACCTGGTGACCACCCTCGCCCCCGGCGAGCAGCACACCCCCTCGTCCGCCGACGGCCGCGCGAGCCAGCGCGCGCCGGAGGGCGCCGAGCCGAGCACGACCCACCGATCGACCCGGACGGAGATCCCCGCATGAGCGACTACACCCCCCGCAAGGACGACAGGTTCAGCTTCGGTCTGTGGACCGTCGGCTGGCAGGGCGTCGACGTCTTCGGCGGCGCCGTCCGGCCCCCGCTCGACCCGGTCGAGGCCGTGCACCGGCTCGCCGAGCTCGGCGCGGCCGCCGTCACCTTCCACGACGACGACCTGGTGCCCGACGACGCCACCCGCGAGGCGACCCTCGAGCGCTTCAAGAAGGCGCTGGCCGAGACCGGCGTCGGCGTGGAGATGGCCACCACCAACCTGTTCGGCGCCCCGGTGTTCAAGGACGGCGGCTTCACCGCCAACGACCGCGCCGTCCGCCGGTACGCCCTGGCCAAGGTGCTGCGCAACATCGACCTCGCCGCCGAGCTGGGCGCGAAGACCTACGTGCTGTGGGGCGGCCGGGAGGGTGCGGAGTCCGGCGCGACGAAGGACGTCGCCGCCGCGCTCGACCGGTACAAGGAGGGGCTGGACGTCCTCTGCGCCTACGTGCGCGACAAGGGCTACGACATCCGCTTCGCCCTGGAGCCCAAGCCCAACGAGCCGCGCGGCGACATCCTCCTCCCGACCATCGGCCACGCCATCGCCTTCATCAACGAGCTGGAGGAGCCCTCGCGCGTCGGCCTGAACCCCGAGGTCGGGCACGAGGAGATGGCCGGGCTGAACTTCGCCCAGGGCATCGCCCAGGCGCTGTGGCACGACAAGCTCTTCCACGTCGACCTCAACGGCCAGCACGGCCCCCGCTTCGACCAGGACCTGCGCTTCGGCGCCGGCAACCTGCGCGGTGCGTTCTGGACCGTCGACACACTCCTGGGCTCGGGCACGGGCAAGGCCTACGACGGCTACCTGCACTTCGACTACAAGCCGCCGCGGACCGAGGACATGGACGGGGTCTGGGAGACCGCCCGCGCCTGCATGCGCAACTACCTGGTCCTGCGGGAGAAGGTGCAGGCGTTCCGGGCCGACCCCGAGGTCGCCGAGGCCCTGGAGGCCGCGCGCGTGGGCGAGCTCGCCGTCCCGACCCTGGGCGAGGGGGAGTCGCTCGACGCGCTGCGCAGCGAGGCGCACGACCCCGAGGCCCTCGGCGCCCGCGGTCTGCACTTCGAGCGGCTCGACCAGCTGGCGATGGAGCACCTGCTCGGCGTCCGCTGAGCGCAGCCCCGCGCGGGTGGGTGGGGACGCCCCCACCCACCCGCGCGGGTCAGGCGGGTCGCCGCCGGGCCTCGACGGCGAGCACCGCGAGCACGACGACCGCCGCCGCCTCGATCCAGAAGGACTCCCACCACAGCGGTGCCGCGGTGGTCTCGACGAAGCCGAACAGGCCGACGGTCGTCGACAGCAGGAGGCCCGCGAGGGTGCCGAGCGCGGTCAGTGCTCCCAGCGCCGCGGCGAGCCACAGCAGCCGGCGGGGGGTGACGAGCACCAGCAGGGCGAGGCCGAACCCCGCGATCGCGTTGAGCAGGAACAGCGGGCCGATGACGTCGATGGTCCGGTAGCCGTCCAGCCACAGGTCCAGGTGCAGCCAGCCCATCGCGACGAGCAGTGCGCCGCCGATGAGACGCAGCGGCCAGATGAGCGCCCCGGACCGGTCGCGGGTAGGGGTCGTCTTCACGCGACCTCCACGCTGACCTCCATGCCCATCGCCCGGTGGTTGCCCACGGAGCAGTAGAAGACGTAGCTGCCCGGCTCGAGCTCCACCGTGAGGGTCTCCGACTGCCCGGGCTGCAGCACCTGGGTTCCGGTGACGTCCTCGCCGTCGCGCTCGACGATGAAGTCGTGGCTGGCGTCGCCCTCGTTCGAGACGGCGAACTCGTAGGTGCCGGCCGAGAAGCTGTCCTCGTCCAACTCGATCGCGAAGTCGATCAGCTGGGCCTCGACGGTCTCCGTCTCCTGCTCACCGGCCGGCGCGGAGGAGGCGGTGGACGCCGAGGTCTCGGCCGCGCTGGGCGTCGTCGACTCGGTGGTGACCTCGGCCGGGGCGTCGGCCACGGCCTCGGTGTCGCCGTCGTCGGAGCCGCAGCCGGCCACGACCAGGGCGAGGCCCGTGATCGCGACGGCCAGGCGATGGGCCGCTGGACGCTTGTTCCAGGAACGCACGGGACCTCCTCCGGACCGGCCACCGGACGGCGACCATCGTGGGATCGAGATCCTGCGGCCGGGCGCCCCGCGGCGGAAGTGCTTCCGGCGCGCCGCTCAGCGGGGCGTCGCGCCGTCGGCGGGTGTGACCTTCTGCTCACACCAGGTGACGACCGTGCTGAGCACCTCAGGGTCCACGGGACCGCGCAGCTCCCGCCGGTACGCGGTCAGCGAGGCGCGACCGGGCTGGCGGCGCAACGTGTGCGTGAGGTCGGGGACCAGCCGGGTCTCGACCCGCCCGCCCACCGTCGCCGCGATCACCGCCAGGTCCTCCGGGCGCACCTGCAGGTCCTTGGTGCCGGTGACCGCGAGCACGGGAACGTGGATCCGGCGCAGGTCCTCACGCGGGTCGTGGGCCAGGAACTCGCGGTGCCAGCGGGCGTTGACCCGGGCGCCGCCGATCCGGGCGACGTCGGTGGTCGTGGCCCGGATCCGCTCGTGGTTGGCGATCACCTTCGTCTCCAGGTCGGTGCGCAGCAGCCGGAGCAGGGCGCGCACCGGCCGCGGCAGCGTGGGGCCGAGCTGCCGGGCCTGCCACCGGAGCAGCTCCTCGCCGGGCGTCGCGCTCATCGCGAGGAGCACCAGCCCGGCCACCGGGGCGCCGCGCGCGGCGAGCGAGGCCGCGAGGAGCGCGCCCTCGCTGTGCCCGGCCAGCAGCACCCGCGCGGGATCGATCTCCGGCCGACCGCGCAGGTGGTCGAGGGCCGCGCCGAGGTCGTCGACGTTGTCGTGCAGGCCGGCGGCCCGCCAGTCACCGGGGCTGCCGCCGACCCCGCGCTTGTCGTAGCGCAGCGAGGCGATCCCGGCCCCGGCCAGCGCGTGCGCCAGCTGGCGGGCGACGTCGAAGCGGGCGCGGCGGTGGTTCGAGTCGCGGTCCAGCGGGCCCGAGCCGGACGCCAGGAGCACGGCGGGGACGGGCAGCGCGGCGTCGGGGAGCGCGAGGGCGCCGGCGAGCGGGCTCGGACCGGGCACCTCGACCGGGACGTCGCGCACGTCAGCGGACCGGCCGGAGCGAGGCGGCCACGGCGGCGGCGTCGTCGGCGCCGACGAGCAGCGTGCCGTAGCGCTGGCCCTCGAGGCGGACCCGCACGGCCGGCTGCCCGCGCCGCACGCAGACCAGCGTGCGTTCGCCGGGGCGCCGCCAGGTCCCGACCTTCCGGACGCCGGGGAGGGCCAGGCCGGGGGCGCGCAGACCGCGGGTCGCGGGGAGGGCGTCCGCGACGACCTCGACGGAGCGGATCGCCGAGCGCGGCACGTCGACGTCCCGCAGGAGGCCGGCGATCTTCTCCCTGCGGGTGAGGCGGACGGACAGGGTGGAGGGCGTCAGTTGCAGCGTGGCCATGCCAGTCACTATTCTCAAGTCTGAGACTGTTGTCAAACATGAGAACGGTGACGCGTGAACTCGGTCGACCTACTGCTCCACCCGGTGCGGCTGCGTGTCGTGCAGGCGTTCCTCGGCGACCGCACGCTGACCACCGGGGAGCTGCGGTCGGCGCTGCCCGACGTCCCGGTCGCGTCGCTGTACCGGCATGTCGGCGTCCTGGCCGACGCCGGGGTGCTGGCGGTCGTGGGGGAGCGGAAGGTCCGGGGCGCCGCCGAGCGCAGCTACCGGCTCGTGCTCGAGGCGGCGGACGTGCCGGCCGAGGAGCTCGCCGCCATGACCGCCGAGGACCACCGGCGCGCGTTCACCGCCTTCGTCGCCTCGTTGCTCGCCGACTTCGACCGCTACCTCGACCGCGGGGAGCCCGACCTGGCCCGGGACGGCGTCGGCTACCGCCAGGTCGGGCTGTGGCTCACCGACGCGGAGTTCGGCGAGCTCCTGGCCGACCTGCGCGCGGTGCTGCGGGAGCGGCTGGCCAACCGGCCCGGCGACGGGCGCCGGCGCCGGCTGGTCGGCCTGGTGAACCTGCCGGGGGAGGAGCCCCCGGGGTCGGTCAGCCGTTGAGGCGCTTGCGGGCCTTCGCCGCCCGCTTGTTCGCCTTGTCCAGCGTCTTCGCGGCCTTGCGCACCCGCCGGGGTTCGCGGTCGACGGTGCCGCGCACCAGCAGGCCGATGCCGATGCCGAGGAGCCAGCTGTCCTTGGCGATCGCCAGCCCCTGCTCGGTGGGGGCCAGGCTGCCCTCCTTCCGCATGCCCGGCGTCTTCAGGTAGAGGCCGAGCAGCCCGCCGGAGAAGGCGGTGAGCGCGGCCCCGGCGACGGCCGTCGGCACGAAGGGGGTGAGCAGCGCGGCGCCGATGGCGATCTCCGCCGTCGACAGCGCCTTCGCGAACTGCTGCGGCGCCACGCTGCCCAGGAACGGGTAGGTGCCGGCGGCGAAGCCGTGCATGCCGGCCGCGGCCTCCTCGTCGGCGCCGCGCTTGCCGAGGCCGCTGTTGAGGATGAAGGCGCCGGCGGAGATGCGGGGCGCGATCTCGGACAGGGTGATGGGCAGGCCCATGGGTGTGCACCTCTCGGGTCGGGGGCTGGTCCAGTGCTCAACGAGCGTGCCCCGTGCGCCGGTCGTCAACCGTGCCGCCGTCCCCCCATCGGTCCACGTCACCCGGAACGGCGCCGCGGGCGTGCCACTATGGCGGCGTGGCGTCCACTTCTGCCTCGGCCGGCGTGCTGCTGCGTCACGTGCGCACCGGCCGCGCGCGCAGCCGCGCGGACCTCGTGGCCCTCACCGGCGCGTCGCGGAACACGATCAGCGCGCGCGTCGACCAGTTGATCGCGGCGAACCTCCTGGAGGAGGGCGGCCGGGGCTGGAGCACCGGTGGCCGTCCGCCGACGCTGCTGCAGTTCAACAGCCGGGCGGGGTGCGTCCTCGCCGTCGACCTGGGGGTCACCAGCGTCGACGTCGCCGTCACCGACCTGTCGGCGCAGATCCTGGGCACCGTGGGGCACCCGATCGACATCGCCGACGGGCCGGGCCCGGTGCTCGCCGAGGTCGACCGGCTGGCCCAGAAGGTGCTCGCCGACGTGGGGCTGACCCCGCGTGACGTCTGCGCCGTCGGCGTCGGCGTGCCCGGGCCGGTGGAGTTCTCGACCGGCCGGCCGTCGCACCCGCCGATCATGCCGGGCTGGCACGACCACCCCATCCCGAGCGCCTTCGGCCGCTACGAGTGCCCCGTCTACGTGGACAACGACGTCAACGTGATGGCGCTGGGCGAGATCGGGGTCGCCGGCTCCTCGCAGGACCTGCTCGTCGTCAAGGTCGGCACCGGCATCGGCTGCGGCGTGATCGTCGACGGCCGCGTCTACCGCGGAGCGCAGGGCAGCGCCGGGGACATCGGGCACATCCACGTGGCCCAGCCCGACGGGCGCACCGTCGTCTGCCGGTGCGGGCAGGAGAACTGCCTCGAGGCGATCGCCGGGGGCGGTGCGCTGCTGCGCGACGCGGTCGCGGCGGGCCTGCCGGTGGAGACGGTCCGCGAGGTCGTGCGGCTGGCCGCCGAGGGCAACGGGGTCGCGCTGGAGCTGGTGCGGGGCGCCGGGCGCACGATCGGCACGGTGCTCGCCTCGCTGGTCAACTTCTTCAACCCGCACCGCATCGTCATGACCGGCGGGGTGGCGCAGGCCGGCGTCCCGCTGCTCGCAGGGATCCGCGAGGCCGTCTACCGGCGCGCGATGCCGCTGGCCGCCCGGACCCTGGAGATCACCGTGAGCGAGGCGCCCGACCTCTCCGGCCGGGTGGGAGCCGCGCTCATGGCCATCGAGGAGTTCCTCGACGAGGACTCCGTCGGCGCCCTCGCCAGGTAGCGCCCGGTCGGGCCGGGCGGGGCCCGGAGCGCTCCGCGCGGGCGCGACGCAGCGGGCTCCGCGGCGGCCGGGACGGTACCTGGCCGCGGTGCGGTCCGGAGGACCGCGACGTCTCGGTCGCGGTGTCGGCAGGGAGGTCGACGAAGTCATCGCCGGTCTCGGTTCGGTAACCGCGGCCCAGCAGCCTTGACCCCGTGTGACACCCCCCATATGTTGTCGCCTCAACGGACTAATGGTCAGTGCTGAGCAAAAGTCTTCCGGAGGTGGCGACGTGGCCGGTGCACCGGGTGCACGGGGCAGGGACGGCGCGGGGGCGCCCCTGCTGGAGATGCACGGCATCGTCAAGACCTTCCCGGGCGTGCGGGCGCTCGACGGCGTGGACCTCGACGTGCGCGCCGGTGAGGTGCACTGCCTGCTCGGGCAGAACGGCGCGGGCAAGTCGACGCTGATCAAGGTCCTCGCCGGGGCGCACCAGCCCGACGGCGGCCGGATCGAGTGGCGGGGCGAGCCCGTCGCGCTGACCAACCCGCAGGCGGCGATGAAGCACGGGATCGCCACCATCTACCAGGAGCTCGACCTGGTCGCCGGCCTCACCGTGGCCGACAACATCTTCCTCGGGCGGGAGCTCTCGCGGTTCGGCCTGGCCCGCCCGGCACCGGCGAACGAGGCCGCCGGCACGCTGCTGGCCCGCCTCGGGCACCCGGAGATCAGCCCGACCGCCGAGGTCGGCTCGCTGCCCGCGGCCGCGCAGCAGATGGTCAGCATCGCCCGGGCGCTCTCGCAGGACGCGAAGCTCATCGTGATGGACGAGCCCTCGGCCGTCCTCGACAACGAAGAGGTCCAGCACCTGTTCGAGGTCATCCGCGACCTGACCCGCGACGGTGTCGCGGTCGTGTACATCTCCCACCGGCTCGAGGAGATCCGCGAGGTGGGCGACCGGATCACCGTGCTCAAGGACGGGCGCACCGTCGCCACCGGGCTGCCGGTGCGGGACACCTCCACCCGCCAGGTGATCGAGCTGATGACCGGCCGGGACATCGAGTACGTCTTCCCCGACCGCCGGCCGGTCGCCGCCGCCGAACCGCTGCTCTCGGTCCGCGACCTCGGCCTGCGCGGCACCTTCCACGGCGTGTCCTTCGACGTCCGGCCCGGCGAGGTCGTCGGGCTGGCGGGCCTCGTCGGCTCGGGGCGCTCGGAGATCCTCGAGACCATCTACGGCGCGCGCCGGGCCACCAGCGGCACCGTCTCGGTCGCGGGGAAGCCACTGCGGCCGGGTCGCGTCTCCGCCGCGGTGTCGGCCGGGGTGGGGCTCGCCCCCGAGGAGCGCAAGAGCCAGGCGCTGCTGCTCGGCGACGCCGTCTACCGCAACATCAGCATCGCCAGCCTGGCCCGCTTCGCCCGCGGGGGCTTCCTCTCCGGCAGCAGCGAGAAGGACGCCGCCCGGGAGCAGGTGCAGGCCCTCGACGTCCGCCCGGCCGACGTCAACCGCGAGGTGCGGACGCTCTCGGGCGGCAACCAGCAGAAGGTCGTGCTCGCCCGCTGGCTGCTGCGCGACTGCCGGGTGCTGCTCCTGGACGAGCCCACCCGCGGGGTCGACGTCGGGGCCCGCTCGGAGATCTACGCGCTGATCCGCGAGCTGGCCGACCGCGGGGTCGCCGTCGTCGTCGTCTCCAGCGAGATCCCGGAGGTCCTGGGCCTCGCCGACCGGGTGCTGGTGATCTCCGACGGAGCGGTCGTCGCCGAGCAACCGGCCGACGCGCTGGACGAGCACGCCGTGCTCGACCTCGTCATGGAGGGAACGGTCGGCCCGCGCCCACGCGGCAACCGGCAGCAGGCCACCGCACAGCCGCACGAAGGGGACGTGGCATGACCGGCAGCACCGCGACGACCGGGGGAGCGGGCGCGCCCGCGCCCTCCAAGGACCGCGCACCCGAGAGCACCAACGGCAAGCGTCCCGGTCTCATGGCCGGGTCGGCGGGGCCGCTGCTCGGCCTCGTCGTGGCCCTGGCCCTGCTCTGCGTCGTCGGCGCGGTGACCGCGCCGGAGCGGTTCGTGGACATCGACAACGTCCTGACCATCCTGCGGCTGGCCGCGGTCGTCGGCGTGGTCAGCATCGGCATGACCTTCGTGATCATCGGCGGCGGCATCGACCTCTCGGTCGGTGCGCTGGTCGCCCTCTCGTCGGTGTGGGCGACCACGCTGGCGACCCAGGCCATGGCCGAGGACTTCCACTGGATCGTCATGGTGTTCACGGCGATTGCGGTGGGCGCCGGGGCGGGGCTGGTGAACGGGATCGTCATCGCCTACGGGCGCCTGGTGGCCTTCATCGCCACCCTGGCCATGCTCGCCGCGGCGCGCGGGCTGGCCGAGATCATCGCCAACCGCCGGACCCAGATCGTGCAGAACGACGGCTTCCTCGACTTCTTCGGCGGCGACGTCCTGGGCGTCCCGATGCTGGTGATCATCTGGGCGCTGGTGTCGATCGGCGGCTGGATCCTGCTCAACCGCACCACGTTCGGCCGGCACACCTTCGCCGTCGGCGGCAACGCCGAGGCCGCGCGGCTCGCCGGGATCCGGGTGCAGTGGCACACCCTCAAGCTCTACGTGCTCTCCGGCATCACCTGCGGCATCGCCGCCGTGATGCTCATGGCCCGGACGACGACCGGTAGCTCGACCCACGGCACGCTGCTGGAGCTCGAGGTGATCGCCGCCGTCGTGATCGGCGGCACCCTGCTCACCGGTGGGCGCGGCACGATCGTCGGCACCGTCCTGGGCGTGCTGATCTTCGTCACGCTCGGCAACATCTTCACGCTCAACAACCTCTCCAGCTCGGTCCAGGCGGTCGCGCGCGGCGTGATCATCGTGGTCGCCGTCCTGCTCCAGATGCGGCTCGCCGAGGGCCGCGGGGGCGGCTCGGGCTGGCTGCACCGCCTTCGTTCCGGCCGGGGCGAGTCGTCCTCCGGCGGACCGGTTGCCGGGGGTTCCCCGGCGGGCGCGGTGGCCGGCGGCACGAGCGTGCCCGGCGCCCCCGGCGGGGACCGGCCCGGCGCCGGCCCCACCCCCTGACCGAACCACCCGTCCCACCCACCCGCACCTGCCGGCGACCCGCCGGAGAAGCACCCCGAGGAGAGAACATGTCCGCAGCGAGGCAGCGCCCCTACCGTCGCCTGATGTCCACCGCGGTCGCCCTGGCCGGTGCCGGCGTGCTCGTCGCCGGCTGCACCAGCAACGAGCCGGAGACCCCCGCGTCGGGGGGTGGCGGCGGCGGGAACGCGGTCGCCAGCTCGAACGACGAGGTCGGCGAGACCGTCCGGATCGGCTTCTCGGCACCGGCCGCCGACCACGGCTGGATGGCGGGCATCACCGAGGCCGCCCGCGCCGAGGCCGAGAACTACGAGGACGTCGACCTGATCGTCGCCGAGGGCACCAACGACGTCAGCACGCAGATCAGCCAGGTCGAGACCTTCATCAACGAGGGCGTCGACGCGATCGTGCTGCTGCCCTTCGACGGCGCCGCGATGACCCCGGTCGCGCTGCAGGCGATGGAGGCCGGCATCCCGGTGATCAACGTGGACCGCGAGTTCAACAGCCCGTTCGCCGCCCGCGCCACCATCCTGGGCGACAACTACGGCATGGGCGTCTCCGCCGGCACCTACATCTGCGAGCAGGTGGGCGACAACCCCGACGCCGTCGTCGCCGAGATCGCCGGCATCGACTCGCTGCCCCTGACCCAGGACCGCAGCCAGGGCTTCGCCGACGCGCTCGCCGACTGCGGCCTCGACGTCGACAACCGCGTCGCGGCCGACTTCACCGTCGAGGGCGGCGAGGAGGCCGCGGCCAACCTGCTGCAGGCCGCGCCGCAGATCGACGCCCTGTGGAACCACGACGACGACCAGGGCGTCGGCGTCCTGGCCGCGATCGAGAACGCCGGCCGCGACGAGTTCGTGATGGTCGGCGGCGCCGGGTCGGCGAACGCCATGCGCGAGATCCAGGAGGGCGACTCCGTCCTCCAGGCGACCGTCATCTACCCGCACACCCAGGCCGCTGACGGCATCGCGCTCGCCCGCCTGGTCGCGCAGGGCAAGTCGCTGTCCGACCTGGTCTCGCCCGAGGTCCCGCGGGAGATCGTGCTCAACGCCCCCGTCGTCACCGCCGAGAACGTCGAGGACTACATCGACCGCGCGTTCGAGTCCTGATCCGTCCACGGTGCGGCAGGGGAGCCTTCGCGCTCCCCTGCCGCGCCACCCCCGCTCCGGAGTTGCAGATGACCCCCACCCTCGGCATCGGGCTGATCGGCTACGCCTTCATGGGCGCCGCGCACTCGCACGCCTGGCGCACCGCCCCCCACTTCTTCGACCTCCCGCTGCGCCCGGAGCTGACCGTGCTGGCCGGCCGGGACCCCGCCAAGGTCGCCGAGGCCGCCGGCAAGCTCGGCTGGCGCGGCACCGAGACCGACTGGCGCCGGGTGGTCGAGCGCGAGGACGTCGACCTGGTCGACGTCTGCACCCCCGGCAACACCCACGCCGAGATCGCGATCGCCGCACTCGAGGCCGGCAAGCACGTGCTGTGCGAGAAGCCGCTGGCCAACACCGTCGCCGAGGCCGAGGCGATGGCCGAGGCCGCGGCGAAGGCGGCGACCCGCGGCGTGCGGTCGATGGTCGGCTTCACCTACCGGCGGGTGCCCGCCATCGGGCTGGCCCGCAAGCTGGTGGCCGAGGGCCGGATCGGGGAGGTCCGGCACGTCCGCGCGCAGTACCTGCAGGACTGGATCGCCGACCCGTCGGCACCGATGTCGTGGCGGCTGGAGAAGGACAAGGCCGGCTCCGGCGCGCTTGGTGACATCGGGGCGCACGTCGTCGACCTGACCCAGTACATCACCGGCCAGACCCTCACCGGGGTCAGCGCGGCGCTGGAGACCTTCGTGACCGAGCGCCCGCTGCCCGCGGAGAGCGGCAAGCTCGGGGGCGTGGGCGGAGCGGGGACCGGACAGGTCACCGTCGACGACGCGGCCGCCTTCCTCGCGCGGTTCACGGGGGGAGCGCTCGGCGTCTTCGAGGCCACCCGTTTCGCGCTCGGCCGCAAGAACGGGATCCGCATCGAGATCAACGGCTCGGCCGGCAGCCTGGCCTTCGACTTCGAGGACATGAACGTCCTGCAGTTCTTCGACGGCAGCGAGCCCGCGGAGACCGCCGGCTTCCGCCGGATCATCGTCACCGAGCCCGAGCACCCCTACGTCGGCGCCTGGTGGCCGGCCGGCCACGGCCTGGGCTACGAGCACGGCTTCACCCACCAGGTCGTCGACCTGGTCACCGCCATCGCCGCCGGCGAGGACCCGGCGCCGTCGTTCGCCGACGGCCTGCAGGTCCAGCGGGTGCTCGACGCCGTCGAGCGCAGCGCCGCCGACCGCTCGGCCTGGACCGAGATCCCCTCATGATCACCGACCCGCGAGGAGACAGCTGATGCCCCGTCCCGTCACCCTCTTCACCGGCCAGTGGGCCGACCTGCCCTTCGAGGAGATGTGCCGGCTGGCCTCCGGCTGGGGCTACGACGGCCTGGAGATCGCCTGCTGGGGCGACCACCTCGACGTCGAGCGCGCCGCGAACGACGACTCCTACGTCCAGGAGAAGCTCGACCTGCTCAAGCGGCACGACCTGCAGGTGTTCGCCATCTCCAACCACCTCAACGGCCAGGCCGTCTGCGACGACCCGATCGACGAGCGGCACCGGGGCATGGTGCACCCGCGCGTGTGGGGCGACGGCGACCCCGAGGGCGTGCGGCAGCGGGCCGCCGAGGAGATGAAGCTGACCGCCCGCGCGGCGGCGAAGCTGGGCGTGAAGACCGTCGTCGGGTTCACCGGCAGCAAGATCTGGAAGACCGTCGCGATGTTCCCGCCGGTGCCCGAGTCGATGATCGAGGACGGCTACCGCGACTTCGCCGACCGCTGGAACCCGATCCTCGACGTGTTCGACGAGGTCGGCGTGCGGTTCGCCCACGAGGTGCACCCGTCGGAGATCGCCTACGACTACTGGACGACGGTCCGCACCATGGAGGCGATCGGGCACCGCGAGGCCTTCGGGCTGAACTGGGACCCGTCGCACTTCGTGTGGCAGGACCTGGACCCGGTCGGCTTCATCTGGGACTTCAAGGACCGGATCTACCACGTCGACTGCAAGGACGCGAAGAAGCAGGTCGGCAACGGCCGCAATGGCCGGATGGGCTCCCACCTGCCCTGGGCCGACCCGCGGCGGGGCTGGGACTTCGTCTCCACCGGGCACGGCGACGTCCCGTGGGAGGCCTGCTTCCGCATGCTCAACACCATCGGCTACGACGGCCCCATCTCGGTGGAGTGGGAGGACGCCGGCATGGACCGCCTGATCGGCGCCCCCGAGGCGCTGGAGTTCGTCCGCCGGCTGGCGTTCGACCCGCCGTCCGCGGCGTTCGACGCCGCCTTCTCCAGCGGGAACTGAGCACTCCGCGCCGCCGCTGGGATCAGGGAACCTGATCATCGAGCGTCCTCCCGCACGGTCGGCGGTGAGGGAGGACGCGCGGCGGTGAGGGAGGACGGGTGGGGTGGCCGGAGACGTCCGGCCACCCCACCCGTGTGCTCAGCGGCCTCGGCGGGAGCGGGCGCTGAACGAGGCGGCCGACGACGAGCCGGCCCGGGCGGCGAGCTCGGCGCGGGTGCGGGCCGGGCCGCTGGGCCGGCCGGAACCCGAGCCGCCGCTGCGCCCGGACGAGCCGGCGGGCTTGGCCGCGGCCGAGCCCGAACCGGAGCCCGAGCCGCCACGCCGGCGGCGTCCACCGCCGGAGCCCTGCGGCTGCGGCTCGGGCGCGGGGGCCGGCTCCACGTAGGGGGCCGCCGGACCGGCGAGCTCCGCGATCTCCGTGGAACCCGGGCGCACCTGGCTGACCACCGGGTTGATGCCGGCCTGGCGGGTGAGCGTGCGCACCTCGCCGACCATGTCGGGCGTGGTGATGGTGACGACGATGCCGCCGGCACCGGCGCGGGCCGTGCGGCCCGAGCGGTGCAGGTAGGCCTTGTGCTCGGTCGGCGGGTCGACGTGCACGACCAGCGCGACGTCGTCGACGTGGATGCCGCGGGCGGCGATGTCGGTCGCGCACAGCACCCGGGTCGAGCCGTTGCTGAACGCCTCGAGGTTGCGCTCGCGCGCGTTCTGGCTCAGGTTGCCGTGCAGGTCGACCGCGGGGATGCCCTGGGCGGTGAGCTGCTTGGCGAGCTTCTTCGCCTGGTGCTTGGTGCGGGTGAACAGCACGCTGCGGCCCAGGCCGGACGCGAGCTGGCGGACGACCTCACCCTTGTCAGCGGTCTGCACGTGGAAGACGTGGTGGGTCATGGTGCTGACCGGGGCGACGGCCGGGTCGACCGAGTGGGTCACCGGGCTGCTCAGGTAGCGCTTCACCAGCACGTCGACGCCGTTGTCCAGGGTGGCGGAGAACAGCAGCCGCTGACCGGTCTTCGGGGTGCGGTCCATGAGGCGCTTGACGCCCGGCAGGAAGCCCAGGTCGGCCATGTGGTCCGCCTCGTCGAGGATGGTGATCTCCACGCCGCCGAGGTCGCAGTGCCCCTGGCCGATGAGGTCCTCGAGCCGGCCGGGGCAGGCGATGACGATGTCGACGCCGCGGGACAGCGCCTGGACCTGCGGGTTCTGGCCGACGCCGCCGAAGATCGTGGTGGCGTTCATGCCGAGCGCGCGGGCCAGCGGGTCGACGACGGCGAAGACCTGGTTGGCCAGCTCGCGGGTCGGCACCAGCACGAGGGCGCGGGGGCGCTTGGCCTGCCGGCGGGAGCCGGAGGTGGCGAGCCGGGAGACCAGCGGGATCGAGAAGGCGAGGGTCTTCCCCGACCCGGTGCGCCCGCGGCCGAGGACGTCGCGGCCGCCGAGGCTGTCGGGCAGCGTGGCGACCTGGATCGGGAACGGCGCGGTGATGCCGCTGCCGGTGAGCACCTCGACCAGCGGCGCGGGGACGCCGAGGGCCTCGAAGCTGGTGTCGGTGGGGAGCACGGTGGCGTCGGCGCCGACCGGGACCACGACGGGCGCGGGCACGGCCGCGGGCGCGGGGCTGTGCTGGACCTGCTGCTCGCCGGCCGGGCGGGTGCCGCGGCCGCGCCCACCGCGACGGCGGCGGGGGGTCTCGGAGGAGGCAGGGGAGTTGCTGATGGAGGTCACTGGGGTCCTTCGACGCTCGAGTGGCCGCACGAGCACCTCGGCGAGTGCGAGCCCCGGCACGTCTGCACGGTGGCAGGGCGGGTCGCATCGTCGGCGAGACGTCGGTCAGCCGGGCGCACCAAGGTGGCGCAGCCTCAGCCCGACGTCGATTCCTGCCGCTCCGGATGAGCGAGGGCGGCGCCGGTACGTAGTACTCAACCAGAGATCACCGCGTCGTGGTCCCAGGTGGGGGGAGTCCCCCGTCACATCGGGTGAGCCGTCGGTCCGCGGTAGGTGCGGCGGTAGGCCAGCGGCGCGACCCCGATGGCGGCGTGCAGGTGCTGGCGCATCGACGCCGTCGTCCCGAAGCCGGACCGCTCGGCGACCCGCTCGACCGGCACGTCGGTCGACTCCAGCAGCCGGCGGGCGAGGGCGACCCGTTGCTGCACCAGCCACCGGGTGGCCGAGGACCCGGTCTCCTCGCGGAAGCGCCGGGTGAAGGTGCGGACGCTCATCCGCGCGTGCGCGGCGAGGTCGGCCAGGGTGAGCGGCTCGGCGAGGTGCTCCAGCGCCCAGGCGCGGGTGGCCGCCGTGCCGGAGTCACCGAGCTCGGGCACGGGCCGCTCGATGAACTGCGACTGGCCGCCGTCCCGCCACGGGGCGACGACGCTGCGCCGGGCGACCCGGCCGGCCACCTCGCTGCCGTGGTCCCGGCGGATCACGTGCAGGAGGAGGTCGATCCCGGCCGCGTTGCCGGCCGAGGTGAGGACGTCGCCGTCGTCGACGAAGAGCACGTCGGGGTCCAGGTGCACCAGCGGGAAGAGGTCGGCGAAGGCCGGGGCGTGCACCCAGTGGGTGGTCGCCCGCCGGCCGTCGAGCAGCCCGGCGGCGGCGAGCACGAAGGCCCCGGTGCAGATCGAGACCAGGCGGGAGCGCCCGGCCGCCCGGCGGAGCAGCCGGGCCAGCTCCTCGGGCACGGTGCCGTCGCGCATGGCCGAGGTGCCGTGGACGCCCGGGACGACGACCGTCTCCGCCGTGTCGAGGATCGAGGCGTCGTGCTCGGGGAGCAGCGAGAAGCCGGCCGAGGTGCGCACCGGCCCGCCGTCAAGGCTGGCCACCCGCACCCGGTAGAGCCTGCTGCCCCGGGCGTCCACGGCGCTGCCGAAGAACTGGTGGGGGAGGCCCACCTCGTACGCCATGGTCTCGGGCAGCGCCAGGACGGCGACCTCGTGCCGCGGTGGGCGACCGCTCGTCGGCATGGCCGGATCCTTGCACAGGTTGGCCGCCCGGCCACTCGCCCGGCAGGCCGCCCGCCCGTCATGCTCTCCGCCGTGACCGCCCTCGCCCCGCCGCGCACGCACCGGATCCACCCGGCCTGGTGGGTCGCCGCGGTGACCTTCCTGGCGCTCGTGGGGGCCGCTGCGTTCCGCGCGGTGCCGGGCGTGCTCATCGACCCGCTGCGCGCGGAGTTCGGCTGGTCGGTCTCCACGATCTCGGCCGCGGTCGCGGTCAACATGGCGCTGTACGGGCTGACCGCTCCCTTCGCCGCCGCGCTGATGGAGCGCTTCGGCATCCGCCGGGTGGTCATGGCCGCGCTCGTCGTCGTCGCGCTCGGCAGCGGGCTGACCGTGTTCATGACCGCGAGCTGGCAGCTGGTGCTGCTGTGGGGCGTGCTGGTCGGCCTGGGCTCGGGGTCCATGGCGCTGTCGCTGGTGGCCACGGTGACCGGCCGCTGGTTCGTCGCCCGCCGCGGCCTGGTCTCCGGCATCCTCACCGCCGGCGGCGCCGCCGGGCAGCTGGTGTTCCTGCCGCTCGTGGCCTGGATCGACTCCGCCTGGGGCTGGCGGGCGGCATCCCTGGGGACGACGGCCGCCGCCCTCGCCGTCCTCCCGCTGGTGGCCTGGCTGCTCCGCGACCGGCCCCGCGACGTGGGCGCCGTCCCCTACGGCGGGACGGCGGCCGACGACGTCGAGCCCGTCCGCGCCGGGGCCGCCCGCGCGGCGGTGCAGGGGCTGGTGCTCGCGGCGAGGTCACGGCCGTTCTGGCTGCTGGCGGCCGGCTTCTTCATCTGCGGCATGTCGACCAACGGGCTGGTGCAGCCGCACTTCATCCCGGCCGCGCACGACCACGGCATGCCGGTGACGACGGCGGCCGGCCTGCTCGCCGTGGTCGGGCTCTTCGACATCGCCGGCACGATCTTCTCCGGCTGGCTCACCGACCGCGTCGACCCGCGGGTGCTGCTCCTGGCCTACTACGGCCTCCGCGGGCTGTCGCTGTTCGCGCTGCCCACCCTGTTCGGGCCGGACCTGCACGTCAGCATGATCGCGTTCATCGTCTTCTACGGCCTGGACTGGGTGGCCACGGTGCCGCCCACGCTGGCGCTCTGCCGCGAGCACTTCGGCGCCCGCGCGCCCGTCGTCTTCGGCTGGGTCTTCGCCTCCCACCAGGTCGGCGCGGCGGTCGCGGCGTTCGGCGGCGGGGTGATCCGCGACGTCACCGGCTCCTACGACCTGGCCTGGTTCCTCGCCGGCGG
This sequence comes from Blastococcus sp. SYSU DS0541, assembly GCF_054050875.1. Lineage (NCBI taxonomy): Bacteria > Bacillati > Actinomycetota > Actinomycetes > Geodermatophilales > Geodermatophilaceae > Blastococcus > Blastococcus sp. SYSU DS0541. Next base: position 112,168 of record NZ_JBJHAD010000008.1, read on the forward strand.
GTTGTGCCTGCTGGCCGCGGCGGCGTCGATCTCCATCCGCCGGAACCTGCCCCCGCCCACGACGACCGCGCTCCCGGCCGAGCGCGGGGAGGCGGCTGCCGCCCAGGCCCACGGCTGAGCGAGGGGCTCCTCCCTCACCGCGCCGCGTCCTCCCTCACCGCCGACCGCGAGGGAGGACGCGCCGGGATCAGGTCCCCTGATCCCGGCGCGGGACGGCGTCAGTGCGCGGTCGCGAGGACGGCCGCGGGGGAGCGGCCCAGGATCAGGTCGGCCGCCCGCTCGGCGATCATGATCGTCGGCGCGTTGGTGTTGCCGCGCACCAGCGTCGGCATGACCGAGGCGTCGACGACGCGCAGGCCCTCGATGCCGCGCACCCGGAGCTGCGGGTCGACCACGGCCATGTCGTCGGCGCCCATCCGGCAGGAGGAGACCGGGTGGTACAGCGACTCCAGGGTGTCGCGCACCGACTGCCGCAGCGCCTCCCGACCGTGCACCGTCCCGCCCGGCGACCACTCCTCGGCGAGAACCGACGCGAGCGGTGCCGCCCGGGCGATCTCCCGCGCCTGCTCGACGCCGGACACCAGCGCGTCGAGGTCCCGCTCGTCGGTGAGGTAGCCGGCGTCGATGGCCGGCGCCCACGTCGGGTCGGCCGAGCGCAGCCGCACCGAGCCGCGCGAGTGCACGCGCACCAGCACGACGGCGGAGGTGAACGCCTCGGCGTCGGGGTCGACCTCCGCCTGCTTCCAGAACTTCACGGGCAGGAAGTGCATCTGCAGGTCCGGCTCGGCGAGCTCCGGGTTCGAGCGGGTGAAGAGGCCCGCCTCGGCGAGGTTCGAGGTGAGCGGGCCGCGGCCGGCCACCTTCCACCTCGCGAGGTTGACCGGTGTCTCGGCCAGCCGCAGCGACCTCCCCGAGCGCACGTTCCAGACCACCGGCACGAGCGGGTGGTCCTGCAGGCCGGCGCCCACCCCCGGGAGGTCGTGGACGACGTCGACGCCGACCTCGCGCAGGTGCTCGGCCGGGCCGATCCCCGAGAGCATGAGGAGCTGCGGCGAGTTCACCGCGCCGCCGGAGAGCACCACCTCGCGGGTGGCGCGCACCGTGCGCAGCTGCCCGCCCGCGCGGTACTCGACGCCGGTGGCTCGGCCGCTCTCGACCAGCACCCGGGTGGTCAGCGCCCCGGTCCGCACGGTGAGGTTGGGCCGGCTGGCGGCGGGGTGCAGGTAGGCATCGGCGGCCGACCAGCGGCGGCCGCGCTTCTGCGTCACCTGGTACCGGCCGACGCCCTCCTGCGCGGCGCCGTTGAAGTCGGCGTTGCGCGGGTAGCCGCTGGCCACCGCCGCCTCGACGACCGCCGTCGTCCACGGGTGGGGGGAGCGCAGGTCCTCCACGCGCAGCGGGCCGCCGACCCCGTGCCACTCGTCGGCGCCGCGGGCGTTGTCCTCCATCCGCTTGAACAGCGGGAGCACGCGGTCGTAGGACCAGGACGGGTCACCGGTCAGCTCGGCCCACTCGTCGTAGTCGGCGCGCGCCCCGCGGACGTAGATCATCGCGTTGATCGACGAGGAGCCGCCGAGCAGCTTGCCGCGGGGCCAGAAGAGCCTGCGGCCGCCGAGGCCCGGCTGCTGGTCGGTGGTGTAGTTCCAGTCGTGGCGGGTGCGCCAGACCTTGTAGAGCCCGGCCGGGATCTTCACCTCGAGCACGTCGTCGGTGCCGCCGGCCTCCAGCACCAGCACGCGGAGCCCCGGGTCCTCGCTGAGCCGCCCGGCCAGCGCGCTGCCGGCCGAGCCCGCCCCGACGACGACGACGTCGTACTCGTCGGCCACGCGCACCTCGCCGCTCACCGGTGCCGCCCGTGCACCATGCCCATGACCCGGGCCATCGCGTCGGCGGCCTTCTCCGGCCGGCCGAAGCTCATCAGGTTGACCGGCAGCGCCACCCGCTGGCGGGTGATGGCCTTGGCGCGGGTGAACTCCTTCAGCCCGTCCTCGCCGTGGATGCGGCCGAAGCCGGAGTCGCCCACGCCGCCGAAGGGCAGTGCCGGCACCGACGCGAAGGTCAGCACCGAGTTGATCGACGTCATGCCGCTGCGCATCCGGCGGGCGAGGTCCATGGCCTTCTCCTTGGAGGCGGAGAAGACCGCGCCGGCCAGGCCGTACGTGGTGTCGTTGGCCCGCTGCAGGGCCTCCTCGGCGTCGCGCACCTTGGTGATGGTCAGCGTGGGGCCGAAGGTCTCCTCCGTGACCGCCGAGGAGTCCTCGGGGACGTCGAGCAGCACGGTCGGCGCGACGTAGCCCTCGGCGGGGAACGCGTCGGCGTCCGTGCCGCCGGTGATGACCCGGGCGCCCGCGGCCTCGGCGTCGGCGACGTGCCGGCGGACGACGTCGATCTGCGAGCGCATGGTCATCGGGCCGTAGGTCGCCTCGCCGTCGGCACCGGGGCGCAGCGTGCGCACCTGGGCGGTGAGGGCGTCGACGAAGCGGTCGTAGACCGCCTCGGTGGCGTAGACGCGCTCGATCCCGATGCAGGTCTGGCCGCCGTTGCTCATCGCGCCCCAGACGGCGGCGTCCGCGGCGGCGGCCACGTCGGCGTCGTCGTCGACGATCATCGCGTCCTTGCCGCCGAGCTCCATGAGCACCGGGGTGAGGGTCTCGGCGCAGGCGGCCATGACCTTCTTGCCGGTGGCCGCCGAGCCGGTGAACGCGAGCTTGTCGACGGGCACGCGGCAGAGCGCCGCGCCGGTGGCGCCGTAGCCGGTGACGACCTGGAAGGCGTCCGCGCAGTCGGGGACGGCGGCCCGCCAGGCGGCGGCCAGCCACGCGCCGACGGCGGGGGTGTGCTCGGAGGGCTTGAAGACGACGGCGTTGCCGGCGGCGAGGGCGTAGGCGATCGAGCCCATCGGCGTGAACACCGGGTAGTTCCAGGGGCCGATGACACCGATGACGCCGAGCGGCTGGTACTCCAGGTAGGCGGCGTGGTTGGCCGCCAGCATCCCGGGGTTCACCCGGCGCGGGCCGAGGGCCTTGCGGGCGTGGCCGGCGGCCCAGGCGAGGTGGTCGACGGCGAGGCTGATCTCGAGGATCGCGTCGGCGTGCGGCTTGCCGTTCTCGCGGTGCACCAGGTCGGCGAGCTCGTGCATGCGCCGGGCGACGTAGCCGCGGTAGGCCGAGAGCCGCTGCTTGCGGCCGTCGAAACCCAGCCCCGCCCACTGCTGGGCGGCGACGCGGGCGCGGGCGACCGTCTCGCCGACGGCGGCCTCGTCGTGCACGGGGAAGACGCCGACGACCGCGCCGCTGGCCGGCGCGGTCGACTCGAAGGTCTCGGTGGTGGCGTGCCGGTCGACCGTTCCCGCGGCGGAGCCGGTGACCGTGTCCAGCTGATCGGCGAGCGACATGTGGCGCACGTTACCCGCGGGTCACAGACACCTGCGCAGGGGTTCGCCCGGTCGGGGACGGCCGGTCAGCGGCCGTCCACCACGGCCCAGGCCGTCTTGGTGCCGGGTTCGGCGAACCAGCCGTGCGCGAGGGAGAGGTCGGCGACCAGGTACAGGCCGAAGCCGCCGAGCCCGGGATCGCGCCCCTGGGCCGGCGCCGGCGCGACGTCGGCCGCCGAGTCGCGGACGGCGACCAGCCAGCGGTCCCCGTCGCGGCCGAGGACCGTCGCGACCGGGGCCCCGCCGTGCCGGAGGGCGTTGGAGGTGAGCTCGTCGGCGATCAGCACCAGCCGCTCGGACCAGTGGTCCCGCTCAGGGTGGGCGACGGTGCGGCTCCCGGTCGTGGACTCCCGGAGACGGCTGCGCAGAGCGGCGAGCTCGCCCAGGGACGTGAGCTCCTGGCACCAGATCTCCGCGAACGGTCCCGGCGGTCGCGCGGCCTGCCACAGCGCCACCCCTCACCGCCTTCCCTCACCGGCTCCGCCGACCGGTCGTGGCGGCACCCTGCCCGTTCCGGGGAAGTGCGAACCCTCGTCTCACCCCGAAGAGGTGGCGGGGCCGACGGCGGTGGGCGCCTAGGGTCCGGGGCATGGCCGCCACCGTTCCCGGGGACCCGGCGGACCCCTTCGGCACGGCCGGCCGGCGCCGCCGGGTGCTCGCCGCCTGGGCCGCCTCGCCGGCCCGCTTCCGCGAGGACGCCAACGCCGAGGAGGACCTCGTCCGGGGCGGCTACCGGGACCGGCTGCTGGTGGAGCTGGCGCAGAACGCCGCGGACGCCGCGCTCCGGGCCGGGGTGCCCGGCCGGCTGCGCCTGCGGCTGGCCGGGGAGGAGCTGCGCGCCGCCAACACCGGCGCGCCGTTGGACGACGGCGGGGTGCAGGGCCTGGCCACGCTGCGCGCGTCGGCGAAGCGGGACGACGCCGCGGCGGTCGGCCGCTTCGGGGTGGGCTTCGCCGCGGTGCTCGCGGTGAGCGACGAGCCGGCGGTGCTCTCCCGCACCGGCGGCGTCCGGTTCAGCGCCGAGGGCACGCGGGCCGAGGTCGCGGCGCTGCCCGCGCTCGCCCCCGAGCTGGCCCGCCGGGACGGCGCCGTGCCGGTGCTGCGGCTGCCCTGGCCGGCCGCCGGGGCGCCTCCCGAGGGCTTCGACACCGAGGTGGTGCTCCCGCTGCGCCGGGGCGCGCGGGCGGGCGTCGCCGCGGCCCTCCGCGACCTGCCGGCGGAGCTGCTGCTGGCGCTGCCGGGGCTGGCGGCGGTGGAGGTGGTGATCGACGGGGACCGCCGCGTGCTCACCCGGGAGGGGGCGGCGCCGGAGGTGCGGCTCACCGAGGACGGCGTGCCGACGCGGTGGGCGATGGCCGAGCGGTCGGGCGAGCTCCCGGCGGAGCTGCTGGCCGGCCGCCCCCTGGAGGAGCGCGGCCGCCGGGCCTGGACGGTGACGTGGGCGGTGCCGATCGACGACGACGGCCGGCCGCGGCCCCTGCCCGGCCCGCAGGTGGTGCACGCGCCGACGCCCGGCGACGAGCCGCTGTCCCTGCCGCTGCGGCTGATCGCGCCCTTCCCGCTCGGCCCCGATCGGCGGCACGTGCTCCCCGGCCCGGTCACCGACCTGCTGGTGGCCGAGGCCGCCCAGGCGCTGGTGGAGCTCGTCGCGCGCCTGGCCGCCGACCCCGCGCTGCTGGCGCTGGTCCCGCGCCCCGCGCTGGCCGGCGCCGCGCTGGACGCCGCGCTGACCGCGGCCGCCCTGGAGCGGCTGGGCCGCACCGCGTGGCTGCCCGTCGCCGGGGAGCCCGGCGAGCGCCGGCCGCCGTCCCGCGCCGTGGTGCTGGAGGACGCCACCGAGGAGCGGGTCGCCGCGCTCACCGGCGTGCTGCCCGGGCTGCTGCCGGCCGCCTGGTCGCGGCGCACCGACCTGCCGGTGCTGGGCGCGCTCGGCGTCCGCCGGGCGGGCCTGGCCGACGTCGTCGAGGCGGTGCGCCAGGTCGCCCGCCCGGCCGCGTGGTGGGCGGAGCTCTACGCCGCCTTCGCCGACGCCGACCGGGAGGAGCTCGCGGCGCTGCCGGTGCCGCTGGCCGACGGGCGCACGGCGCACGGCCCCGCCGGGGTGCTGCTGCCCGAGCCCGGCCTGCCGGTGGAGCGGCTGGCGGCGCTGCCCGTGCGGCTGGTCGACCCCGCGGCGGTGGCTCCCCGGGCGGCGCGCCGCCTGCTCGAGCGCCTGGGCGCGCGTCCGGCGACGGCGGAGGCGGTGCTCGCCGACCCTGCGGTGCGGACGGCGGTGGAGGGCTCGCTGGAGGCGGCCGAGGAGGGCGCCGCCGACGCGCCGCACCCCGACGACCTGGCCGACGCGGTGCTCGCCCTGGTCGCCGCCGCGCCGGAGGCGGCCGGAGCCCCCTGGCTGGCCGAGCTGGCGCTGCCCGACGCCGACGGCGGGTACGCGCCGGCGGGGGAGCTGCTGGCCCCGGGGTCGCCGCTCGCCGACGTGCTGGCCGAGGGTGCGCTGGGCGTGCTCGACCCGGGGTTCGCCGCGACCGCGGACGCCGGGGCGCTGCGCGCGATCGGCGTCCTGGACGGCTTCGCGCTCGTGCGCGCCGACGACCCCGACGACCTCGACGTGGCCGGCGCCGACGGGTGGGCCGACGCCGTGCTCGACCGGCTGCCCGGCCACGCCCCGCCGGTGTGGCCGCCGCTGGTCGCCGTCCGCGACCTGGAGCTGGTGGCCGACTGGCCCGGGGCGCTGGCGCTGCTCGCCGCGGGGCCGGCAGAGGCGTGGGCCGACGTCGTCGTCGGCGGGGAGACGGTGCCGGGGTACCTGCGCTGGTGGCTGCTGACCCACCCGGTCCTCGACGGGCGCCGGCCCGGGCGGCTGGCGCACCCCGGCAGCACCGAGCTGCGTGGCCTCTACGACCCGGCGCCGGGCGACGAGCCGCTGCTCGGGCTGCTGCGCCCGCCGGCCGTGCTGGGCGACGTGCTCTCCGACCCCGACGACGCCCGCGACCTGCTCCGCCGGCTGGGCGACCCGGCGCGCACCGTGCCGCCCGCGGTGCTCCGCACGGTGCACGCCCGGCTGGCCGCCGCACTCGACGGGTTCGACGTCGAGCCACCGGACCGGGTGCGCGTCGCGCCCGACCGGGTGGCCGAGCGCGCGGTGGTGCTGGAGGCGCCGCACCTGCTGCCGCTGGTGGACCTGCCGGTCGTGCCCGCCGGCGGTGCGCCCGAGGCGGTGGCCGACCTGCTGGACCTCCCGCTGGCCGGCGAGCTGGTGGGCGAGCCACGGGTGACCAGCCGGCCGCTGCGCCGGCTGGAGTGGGCGGAGGTGCCGGGCGCCGCGCTGGCCGCCGCACGCCTCGGCCGCGCCGCGCTCCCCGGCGCGGTGGCGTTGCACGAGCGGCTCACCGTCGACGGTCGCCAGGCGGCGTGGTGGCCCGGCGAGGACGTCGACCACGTCGACGGGACGCCCGGCGCGCTCGGGCGGGCCCTGGCCTGGCGGACCGGCGCGTGGGGGCTGCGCCAGGCGCTGGCCGAGGCGTTCGCCGACCCCGACCGCGCCCTCGACCTGGCGGCCGAGGACGCGGTGGGGATCCGTCAGGAACCCCAGCGGGGGATGGCGGCCGCGCCGGGCGCGTGACCGTGCGTGGCCGGCCGGCCGCCGCCCCGCTGCCTGCCCGCCCCGGCTGCCCCGGGCGCCGGGGCCACCGACCGCCAGCAGCGGAACAGCGACAACCACCGGTCGGCGGTCAGGGCCGTCGGGCGGGCGGTCGGCGCCAGGCCCTCCTGGCGCAGCCAGCGGACGCCGGCCGTCCCGGGCAGCTGCGCCCGCAGCAGCGGGCCCAGCGGGGCCGACGGCGAGGCGAGGACGGCGTGGGCCAGTCGGTCGAAGTCGGCGGTCTCGCTCTCGGGGAGCGCGGCGCGCGCCTCGGCGGCCGGACCGGTGGGACGAGGGGTGCTGCGTGGCACGGGTGCCTCCGGCAGGGTGCGGTGGGGAGCGCCCCGCGGGCACGACGGGGCCCGGGGCGGGGGCGCAGGGGAGCGGGCGCCCGGGAAGGACCGGGCGCGGACGGCGGGCGGGGGAACCGGCCCGCGGCGCGTCAGCTCAGGAGGTGCGCAGGCGCACGGAGTACCGCATGGGGAGGGACGCTAGGCCGGCGCCGCCCGGGCGTCGAACTCTTTACCGGGAGGCGTCGCGCGCGGCCTTCCGCGCCTGGTGGGCCTCCCAGCGGGCGCGGTCCCGCGCGCGGGCGTCGGCGTTGCGCTCCCACTTCTCCTTGCGGCGCCGCGCGCGGGCGAGCTCGCGCTCCTCGAACGTCGCGTGGGACTCCCAGTCCGCCGCCGCCGCGGCCATGGCGAGCAGGGTGAGCGCGCCGATGGCGACCGCCGCGGCGAGAACCGGGTCCAGCACGGCGAACGCGCCCACCGAGACCGCCAGCGCGACGAGCCCGCCCACGATCAGCAGCGGGGACGGGCGGCGGGACGAGGGGCGCGGCTCGGTCACCGGACCAGTATCCGTCGCCGCGCGGGGCCGGCGGCGGAGCGTCCCGCGGCTGGCGCCGCGCACGCCCGGTGACCTGCGACGCGACCCTTGCGCCGCGACCCCGCGATGCCTACGGTCGGAGCTGCGGTTCAGCAGCAGCCGTGAACCCAGTGCTGGTCGTCGTGTCGTTCGCGTCCGCAGGCTCACTGGTCCGGTTCTCGCCCGAGAGGCAAACCCGTGACCGCTTCCTCGCTCGACCGTTCGCTCACCGGATCCGCTGCGATCCCCGCCGGGATGGACGTCCTCCCGGCCGCCCCCCTCACCCTCGAGGTGGCGGGCTCCGCTTCCCTGCCCCGCCTCACCGTCTCGGGTGAGGTCGACTGCACCTCCGCCCCGCAGGTCGGCGCCGTGCTCGACGAGCTCGTCGACGCCGCGCCGCGGGAGGTCGTGGTCGACCTGACCGCCGTCACCTTCCTCGACTCCGCCGGGCTCTGCACCCTCGCCGTCGCCCACCGCAAGGCGCTGGCCGGCGGCGGGCGGCTCCGGATCCTCGCCGCCACCCGCGCGGTCATCCGGCCGCTGCAGATCACCGGTCTGTGGGACCTGCTCGGCGGAGAGCGGGTCGGCACCGCCGCCTCCTGACCCCTCGCCGCACCGTCTCGCGGGGGTCGGGGGCGCGCCGCCGTCGCCCGAGGGGCAGACTCGGAACCCAGGCCGGGGGCCGGACCGGGTTCCCCGAGCGGACGAACGAGGAGGACCACCGTGCGCGATGCGGTCATCTGCGAGCCCCTGCGGACGCCGGTCGGCGGGTTCGGGGGCTCGCTGCGCGACGTCCCCGTCCAGGAGCTGGCGGCGACGGTGATCCGGGCGCTCGTGGAGCGCACCGGCCTGCCGCCCGAGTCGGTGGACGACGTCCTGCTGGGCCACTGCTACCCGACGATGGACGCGCCGGCCCTCGGCCGGGTCGCCGCCCTCGACGCCGGCCTGCCGGTGACGGCCTCGGGCATCCAGGTCGACCGCCGCTGCGGCTCGGGCCTCCAGGCGGTCATCTACGCCGCCCTGCAGGTGCAGTCCGGCGCCTCCGACGTCGTCCTGGCCGGTGGCGCGGAGTCGATGAGCAACGCGCCCTTCTACTCCACCGCCATGCGCTGGGGCGTCAAGCCCGGGCCCGGCGTGCTCCTCGAGGACGGGCTCGCCCGCGGCCGGGTCACCGCCGGCGGGCAGAACCACCCCGTGCCCGGCGGCATGCTGGAGACCGCGGAGAACCTCCGGCGCGACTACGGCATCGGCCGGCAGGAGCAGGACGAGTACGCCGTCCGCAGCCACCAGCGGGCCGCGGCCGCCACCGCCGAGGGCCGGTTCGCCGACGAGATCGTGCCGGTCACGGTGAAGGGCCGCAAGGGCGACACCGTCGTCGACCGCGACGAGCACATCCGCCCCGACTCGAGCGTCGAGACCCTCGCCAAGCTCCGCCCGATCCTGGGCAAGAACGACCCGGACGCCACCGTCACCGCGGGCAACGCCTCCGGGCAGAACGACGGCGCCGCGGTCGCCATCGTCACGACCCCGGAGAAGGCCGCCGAGCTGGGCCTGCGCCCGCTGGCGCGGCTGGTCAGCTTCGGGGTGGGCGGGGTGCCGCCGAAGACCATGGGCATCGGCCCGGTCCCGGCCACCGCCAAGGCGCTCGCCCAGGCCGACCTGAAGCTCTCCGACGTCGACCTGATCGAGCTCAACGAGGCCTTCGCCAGCCAGGTGCTCGCCGTCGCCAAGGAGTGGGGCTTCACCGACTCCGACTGGGAGCGCACCAACGTCAACGGCTCGGGCATCTCCCTGGGCCACCCGGTGGGCGCGACCGGCGGCCGGATCCTCGCCACGCTGCTGCGCGAGATGGACCGCCGTGACGCCCGCTACGGCCTGGAGACGATGTGCATCGGCGGCGGTCAGGGCCTGGCCGCGCTGTTCGAGCGGGTGTGAAAAGGGCCCCGCTGCCCCCCACCACTCGCACGCTCGCGGCGGGCCCCTGCAGCGGGGCCGCCCCCACCCACCTCTTGTAAGGAGCCTGCATGTCTGAGTCCTCGCCCCGCGTCGCGATCGTCACCGGCGCCGCCCGCGGCATCGGCGCCGCCACCGCCCTGCGGCTGGCCCAGGACGGCTTCGCCGTCGCGGTGATCGACCTGAAGGAGGACGACGCCCGCGGCACCGTCGAGGCGATCGAGGCCGCCGGCGGCCGGGGGCTGGCCGTGGGGGCCGACGTCGGCGACGCCGAGCAGGTCCAGGCGGCCGTCGACCGGATCGCCGCGGAGCTCGGGCCGCCGGTGGTGCTGGTGAACAACGCCGGGGTCACCCGGGACAACCTGCTGTTCAAGATGAGCGACGCCGACTGGGACATCGTCATGCACGTGCACCTGCGCGGCTCGTTCCTCATGACCCGCGCCGCCCAGAAGCACATGATCGACCAGAAGTGGGGCCGGATCGTCAACCTGTCCAGCACTTCTGCGCTGGGCAACCGGGGGCAGGCCAACTACGCCACCGCGAAGGCCGGCCTGCAGGGCTTCACCAAGACCCTCGCGATCGAGCTCGGCAAGTTCGGCGTCACCGCCAACTGCATCGCCCCGGGCTTCATCCAGACGGAGATGACCAAGGCGACCGCCGAGCGGATCGGCGAGGAGTGGGAGTCCTACGTGCAGAAGCGCGCGGCCGCCATCCCGGTCGCGCGCGCCGGTGTGCCCGACGACATCGCGCACACCGTGTCCTTCTTCGTCAGCGAGGGCGCGGGGTTCGTCTCGGGTCAGGTCGTCTACGTCGCGGGCGGCCCGAAGGTCTAGGAGGAGGGGTCGCGGTCGGGGTAGCGCGCGCGGGTGAGGGCGTAGACCCCGAACGCGGCGAACCCGGCCGCGACCCCGCCGAGCAGCCACGGTCCGGCGCCCACGCCCGCGATCGCCGTCATCGCGCCGTCCAGGCCGGTGGCGGTCGAGACGTCGTGCGAGGTGGCCGCCCGCCACAGCAGGACGCCGACCAGCGCGAACGCCACCCCCTTCGCCAGGTAGCCGACCCGGCCGAGCACCTCGATCACCGGTTCCCAGCGGTCGGGGGCGGCCGCCAGGTCGATGTCCCGCATGAAGCCGCCGGTGCAGCCCCGGACGAAGACGTAGGCACCGACGGCGACGACCCCGGCCGCGACCGCGCCGACCAGCAACGCGCCGCCGGGGATCGCCAGCGTCTCGCCGGTGAGGTCGCGCAGCCGCTCGTCGGCCTCGTAGTCGAACCCGAGGGCGAACAGCAGGGCGGTGACGCCGAGGACGCCGTACACCGCCCCCTTGGCCAGGCACTTGGCGCAGACGACGGCGGTGCGCACCCGGTGGTCGCCGTCCAGCAGGCCGTGCCACCAGAGCAGCACCTCGGCGGCCTGCCACACGGCCAGCGACAGCATGCCCAGGCCGATGGCGACCAGCAACAGCCGGCCGCCGGGCCCGCCGGCGACGACGAGGAGCGCGCCGGTCTGGTCGGCGTCGGCGCCGCGCAGGCCCATCGCCATGCGCAGCGCGAGCACCGCGATGAGCAGGTGCATCGCCCCGTAGGCGATCAGGCCGGCGCGGGCCAGGTGCACGAGCACCGGGTGGTCGGTGACCCGGCGGATGCGGACGACGACGTCGTGCAGACGACGGAGGACCGCGCTTCCCCCCAGCACTCGCGAGCTCGTGGCGGGACCCTGGAGCGGGGCCGTCACGTGCGCTCGGGGTACCGGGCGCGGACGAAGCAGTAGGCGCCGAATGCGGCGATCCCGACGGCGATCAGCGTCAGCAGCACCGGCCCGGCGGGTGCGGTGAGCACGGTCTGCAGGGCGCCGTCCAGGCCGGCGGCCTTGTCGGGGTCGACGGTGACCGCCGCCCACACCAGCAGCCCGCCGACCAGCCCGAGGGCGACGCCCTTCGCGGGGAAGCCGACCTGGCCGAGCCGGGTGACCAGCCGCCGGGCCGAGGAGGAGCAGTCGGTGAGGTCGATCTCCTTGAGAAACCGCTTGGTGACGCCCTTGTGCACCAGGTAGATCGCGACGGCCACCACGGCCAGCCCCGCGGCGCCGACCAGCCAGCGGCCGGCGGGCCAGCCGAAGACGCCGGCGGTGGCCTGCTGCTGCTGGGCCCCGCCGCTGGACTGCCCGCCGCCCGTGGCGAACCGGATGGCGAGCACGGCGAGGGCGGCGTAGACGACCGCCTTGGCCGCCGCCTTCACCGTCTTCTCCACCGCCCGCTTGCGGGCCTCGCCCGACGCCGACCAGCCGTGCCGCCACCGGAGGATCTCGGCGGCCTGCCAGAGCGCCAGCGCGAACAACCCCACCGCGAGCACCCACAGCAGCGGCTTGCCCAGCGGCTGCTGAGCGAGCGTGGCCAGCGCCCCCGACTGGTCGGCCTCCTGCCCGGCGCGGCCCCACGCCAGCTGCAGCGCCAGCCAGGCGATGAGCACGTGCACGAGCCCGTAGGCGATCAGCCCGATGCGGGCCAGGTGCTCGAGACCGTCGCTGTTCCCGGCCCGCCCGGCCGCACCGGCGGCCGACCGGGCACTGCCCTGCACGCTCATGGTGGTGCCTTCCTGATCTCGGTCCCGGCCGCGGGGGCGCGGAGATGATCAGCGTGGCACGGCGCACGTCCCGGTGCCTCCCCACCGGGCGCGCGGCGTGAGGGACACTGGGCGGGTGGCGAACGGAACCGGAATCCTCTCGGCCGGCACGGTCAGCGCGGCGACCCCGGAGGTCGCCCGCCGCACCTGGCCCCGGTGGCTGGCCCTGGGCGTGGCCATGATCGCCGTCGCGGTGGTCGCCGTGATCTGGGACGCCGGCGCCCGCCTGCTCCTCGGTGCCCTCGGGGCGTTCCTGGCCGCGCGCGGCACGGTGCTGCTGCGCGGTGCCCGCTCGGGCGCGCTCCCCGGCGAGGTCGCCGGGCGGGCGCGGTCGCTCGGCAGCGTCGCCGTCGTGGCGGGTGCCGTGGCTCTCGTCGTCGCCGTCGCCTCGGCGTGGCTGTCCGCGGCGGTCCTCCTCGTCGGTGTCCCGCTGCTGCTGCTGGTCACCTCCCTCGGCCTGCTGGGGCGGGGCGGGGCGGCGCGCCGCGGCGGCCTGGCGCTGCTGGTGTGGACGCTGCTGGTCACCGCCCTGCTGGTGGTCACCGGTGTGGTCCAGGGCTTCGACCGGGCCGCCGACGTCGCCACCGTGGTGGCCGCGCTGGCCGTCGCGGTGCTCGGGGTGCCGCTGCTCGTCGGCGCGGCGAACCTGCGCACGGTGGCCGCCACGCCCGCCCCGGCGCCGGCCGGCGGCGGCTGCGGCGGGTGCGCCTGCGGCGCCGGCGGCTGCGGGGCCTGACCGGAGCGCATGGCCGGCGGGCCCTGGGTATGGGCCCGCCCGTGAGCGGACACGTCTTCGTCGCCGGGGCGGACCTGACGCGGCTGTCGTGCGACGACGTCCTGGTGCCCACCGACCGCTCGCTGCGGGTGGCCCGCGGCTGGTGCTCCCTGCTGCCCGACGAGCTGATCACCGACCGGGGGGCCGGCGGCGACTGCATCGCCCTGTCCTGGTCGCGGGACGAGCGGGTGCTCGAGGTGCCCGGCGACGGCCCGCGGCGCGCGTGGCTGGTCGACACCGTCGACGGGGGCGCCGACGGCACGGGGAGCCACGGCCTGTCGTGGCTGCTCGACGGAGCGCGCGAGGCGCTGGCCGCGGTCGCCCGGCGGGAGGTGCGCCGGCCGGTGCACGGGCGCGCGCGGCGGCTGGTCGGGCTGCCGGCGCTGGGCACCGGCTGGGGCGGCGCCGCCGGCGAGCGCGGGGCGCTGCTGCAGCAGCTGCTGCCGGTGCTGCGCGAGGCCGCCGACGAGCACGGCTTCGACGTCGCCCTCGTGCTGCGCCGGCCCAGCGACCTCGCCGCCGCCCAGCGCGTGCGGCGCGGCGAGGAGGGCGGCTGGGACCTGCCCGCGCACCTGCGGGAGCTCGCCGTGGACCTGGGCGAGCGGGCCCGCCGGGGGCAGCTGGCGCTCTTCATCGGCGCGGGGGTCAGCGCCGCGGCGGGGCTGCCCACCTGGGAGCAGCTCGTCGACGAGCTGGCGACCCGGTCGGGCCTGGACGACGCGCTGCGCGCAGGGCTCTCCCGGCTGCCGGCGCAGGACTCGGCGGCGCTGCTGGCCCGCGAGCTCGGGTCGGCGGAGCTGGCGGCGTTCGTCGAGGAGCGCTTCGGCCCGGGGCCCTACGCCTTGGCGCACGCGTTGATCGCCGACCTCCCCGTGCAGGAGTTCGTCACCACCAACTACGACCCGCTGGTGGAGCTGGCCGCCGGTGACATCGGCCGGCAGGTGACGGTGCTGCCGCACGAGGAGGCCCGGCCGGGGGCGCCGTGGCTGCTCAAGCTGCACGGCGACGCCGCACACCCGGAGAGCGTGGTGCTGACGCGGGAGGAGTACCTGCAGTTCGGCAACACCGGCGCCGCGCTGGCCGGGGTGCTGCACTCGCTGCTGCTCACCCGGCACGTGCTGTTCGTCGGCACCTCCATGCTCGACGACGACCTGATCCGGATCGCCCACCAGGTGCGCACCGCGCTGCAGACGCAGGGCCCGGGGATCGCCCGGCGCACCGGGACCGTGCTCGCGCTTCGGGAGGACCCGGCCCGCGCCCGGCTGTGGGAGCAGGACGTCGAGACGGTGGCGATGAGCCCCGCGGACGGATCGCCCGCCGAGGCCGCGCGCCGGCTGGAGGTGCTGCTGGACCTCATCGGCTGCCTCTCCACGCCGCCCACCGGCTACCTGCTCGACCCGGCGTACCGCGGGCTGCTCAACGACGAGGAGCGGGCGCTGGCCGAGGCACTGGCCGGCGTCGCGGAGGCGCTGCCCGAGGACGCCTGCTCCACGGTCGGGCAGGAGGTCGCCGACCTGCTGCGCCGGCTGGGCCACGGCAGCTCGGCCGCCGACGGGGAGGACCCGCCAGCGGACGTCGCCACCCGCCCCCGTGACGACCGGACCCAGGAGCAGCGATCGGGTTGAGCGGTTGCCCGCCTGCGCGGATGGGCACGGCACCGTCCATGCCACGTCTGGAGAACAGCCTGAAACTGCTGTCCAAGGGCTACGCCTGGCTGCCCGACGAGCGCCGGCGGGCCGGCAGGCACGCGGTGGGGGTGCGGCTCGGTGGCATGCCTGCGGTCGGCATCGAGGGCCCCGACGCGGCGCGCTACCTCTACGACGAGGACCACGTGCGCCGCGCGCACGCCATCCCCGAGCCGGTGCAGGGGACGCTCTTCGGCAAGGGAGCGGTGCACACGCTCGACGGTGAGATGCACCGGGTGCGCAAGGCGATGTTCGTCGCCCTGCTCATGCGCGAGGACGGCATCGCGTCGCTCGTGGAGCGCACCACGGCCGCCTGGGACGCCGCGGTGCCGGAGTGGTCCCGCCGTCCCGAGATCGTGCTGTTCGACGAGTCGAGCCGCGTGCTGGCCGGCTCCGTGGCGCGCTGGGCCGGCCTGCCGGTGCGCGACGACGAGGTGCCCGACCTTGCCCGGGACATGGTGGCGTTGGTCGACGGCTTCGCCACCGGGGGCCCCCGCCACTTCCGGGCCCGCCGGGCCCGCGGCCGCCGGGAGAGGTGGCTGACGCAGCTGGTCCAGGACGTGCGCAGCGGGCGGACCCGGGTGGAGGAGGGCTCCGCGGTCGACGTGGTGTCGCGGCACCGGGACGCCGACGGCACCCAGTTGCCGGCGAACGTGGCGGCGGTGGAGCTGCTCAACATCATCCGCCCGACGACGGCGGTCGCCTGGTTCATGGCCTTCTCGGGTCACGCGCTGATCCGCTGGCCGGACAACCGGGGGAAGCTGGCGAGCGGCGACCCGGCGTTCGCCGAGGCGTGGGCGCACGAGGTGCGGCGGTTCTACCCGTTCGCGCCCTTCATCGGCGGCCGGTCGCCGGCGCGCAGGGAGTTCGACGGCGTGGAGATCTCGGAGAACGCCATGGTGCTGCTCGACCTGTACGGGCAGAACCACGACCCGGCGCTCTGGGACAGCCCGTACGCCTTCCGGCCCGAGCGGTTCCTCGACCGCGAGATCGGCCAGTGGGAGCTGGTGCCGCAGGGCGGGGGGGACCCGCGCACGAACCACCGCTGCCCGGGCGAGCAGATCACCGTCGCGCTGCTCTCGGCGCTCGCCGTCCGCCTGGCGCGGCTGGGCTACGAGGTGCCCGAGCAGGACCTCACCATCGCGCTGCACCGCATCCCGGCCAAGCCGAAGAGCGGCGTGCGGCTGCGGGTGCGCGGCGGGGCCTGAGGTACGTCTCCGACACCCGGCCGGCCGGTCAGCAGGGGTCGAGCCGCTTGAGCTCCGGGGGCAGCTCGTCGGCGTGCACCACGCCGAGCCGCTGGGTGGCCCGGGTGAGCGCGACGTAGAGGTCGTTGTGGCCGCGCACGCCCTCGGTGAGGATCCCGACCGGGTCGCCGACGAGCACCGAGTCGAACTCCAGGCCCTTGCTGCCTTCGGGGGTGAGCACCACGGGGCCGGCGGTCAGGTCGCCGTCCGCGGACGCCGCGGGGACCCGGGCCCGCACGGCGGCGGTGACGGCGGCCAGCCGGCTGCGCGGCACGACCACGCCGAGGGTGCCCTCCTCGCGGTCGAGCTCGGCCGCGGCCTCGGCGACGGCGCCCACCAGCTCCTCCTCGGTGACCGCGCGCGCCCACGGCCGCTCACCGGTGGAGCGCACCGACCGGCCGGCCGTGGTGGCGGCCCCTCCGGCGGCGAGCACGTCCGCGGCGACGTCCATGATCTCCGCGGGTGTGCGGTAGTTGACGGTGAGCTCCTCCAGGCGCCAGCCCCGCAGGTCCCGCGGCCCGAGCGCGGGCTCGAGCACCTCCGCCCAGCTGCTGGCGCCGGCGGCCGAGCCGGTCTGCGCCACGTCGCCGACCAGGGTCATCGACCGGGTGGGGCAGCGGCGCAGCAGCACCCGCCAGGCCATGGCCGAGAGCTCCTGCGCCTCGTCGACGATGACGTGCCCGTAGGTCCAGGTGCGGTCGGCGGCGGCGCGCTGCGCCGTCGACCGGCTGTCCCGCTCCTCCTGGCGCTCGGCGAGGCCCTCCGCGTCCAGGAGGTCGCCGGCGGAGAGCTCCTCGGACTCCTCCTCGGTCTCCCAGTCGGTGGAGCGGGAGCCGTGCAGCAGGTCGAGGGTCTCCTGAGCGTGCCGCAGCCGGCGCTGCCGCTCCCGGCGGGCCGCCGCCCGCTCGGCGCTGTCGTCGACCCCGAGCAGCTCGTCGGCCTCCTCGAGGAGGGGCACGTCGGCCGGCGTCCAGGGCGCCGACGGCGGCCGCAGCAGCAGCTCGCGGTCGGCCTCGGACCAGCCGCGGGTGGCCGCCACGAGGCGCCGGCGGTCGGCGAAGAGGTCGCGCAGCAGGCGCTCGGCGGTGAGGCGGGGCCACAGCCGCTCGACGAGGGCGTGCACCGCGGGCTCGGCGGCGACCTCCTGGCGCAGCGCCGCGAGATCGCCCCGGCCGAGCAGGTTCCCGCCGTCCAGGACGTCGGCGCCGAGCTTGTCGGCGTACTTGCCGGCGACCAGGTCGATGACCGCGCGCACGAACGCCGGCCGGGCCTCGTTGTGCAGCCGGGAGACGGACCGGGCGCGGCTGCGGGCGCGGGCGGCGTCGGCCTTGGTGAAGCGCAGCGGCGTTCCGTCGACGGTCAGCGCGACGGGCCCGTCGAGAACCGCCTGGCGGTTGCGGACCGCCGCGGTGACGACGTCGACCATCGCCAGCCGTCCCTTGACCTCGGCGACCTCCGGCGCCTCGACCGCGTGCGCCTGCACCCCGGGCTGCAGCCCGCCCATGTCGGCGAGCACCACCCCGGTCTCCCCGAGGGAGGGCAGCACGTCGGCGATGTAGCCGAGGAAGGCGGGGGAGGGGCCGACGATGAGCAGGCCGCTGCGGGCCAGCCGCTCGCGGTGGGTGTAGAGCAAGTAGGCCGCGCGGTGCAGGGCGACGGCGGTCTTGCCGGTTCCGGGGCCGCCCTGGACGACCAGGACGCCGCGGTGGTCGGCCCGGATGATGCGGTCCTGCTCGGCCTGGATGGTGCGGACGATGTCGTTCATCCGCCCCGTGCGGTTGGCGTTGAGCGCCGCCAGCAGCACCGACTCGCCGGCCAACCCGGAGCGCTGGGCGAGGTCGGGGTCGGAGAGGTCGAGGGTCTCGTCGGTGACGCCGACGACGGTGCGCCCGCGGGTGCGGATGTGCCGACGGCGCCGGACCCCGAGGTCGTGCAGGGGCGTGGCGGTGTAGAACGGCTGCGCCGCCGGGGCGCGCCAGTCGACCAGCAGGGGCTCCTCGCGGCCGTCCTCGGCGTTCAGGCCGATCCGGCCGACGTACCGCGGGACGTCGCTGCCGTGCCGGTCGAGGCGGCCGAAGCAGAGCCCGCTGTCGGCGGCGTCGAGCGCCACGATCCGCTGGGCGTACATCTCGACCGCGGCCTCGCGCTCGCCGACGGCCTGCGGGTTGTGCGGCACGGTCGCCAGGGCTTCGTCGAGCCGGGCGACCGTGCGGGCGCGCACCTCGTCGAGCCGGCCGTGCAGCCCGCTGACGTAGGTCTGCTCCGCCGCGATCTCGGCGTCGAGGGACCCGTCGGCACGAACTGTCGTCAAGCTCTCCGCCTTCTCGTCGCGGTGGTGGTGCACGTCCTGTGCGTCGTGCCGTTCAGGGCAACTCCCCATTGTGCGCCCGACCAGGGCGGAAGCGCACCGTGCCGCGCGCACCGGCGCCCCGCGGAGAGGCCTGCGGCAGCGGGCGCC
Source organism: Blastococcus sp. SYSU DS0541 (assembly GCF_054050875.1). Classification (NCBI taxonomy): domain Bacteria; kingdom Bacillati; phylum Actinomycetota; class Actinomycetes; order Geodermatophilales; family Geodermatophilaceae; genus Blastococcus; species Blastococcus sp. SYSU DS0541. Next base: position 130,845 of record NZ_JBJHAD010000008.1, read on the forward strand.
GCCGCGGGGCGGGTGGACGTGGGACAGGCCAAATTAGTTTGCGTTCCATCGCAACTCTGTGGACACCTCCACGTCACACCGGCCTCCTAGCGTCGTCGGCACGACGACGAGGGGAGGACCAGCGATGAGCACGGCGACGAAGGAGCGGACCACCTGGGTCTGCGACAACTGCCACGGGCGCGAGATGAGCGCCCGCAAGCGCTGCCGCGACTGCGGGACGTCCCGCTACTGAACGGGTAGCGGGTCAGGCAGCGGGCGGGGCACCGCGCAGCCGGACGACGGCGGCGCGGTAGCGGCCCCCGCCGTAGAGCCGCCAGGCGAGCCGCGTGCCGCGCGGGACGCCGTCGAGCACGCGGGCGCGGTCGGCCGCGCTGCAGTCCTCGAGGGCCAGCCCCAGCACGAGCAGCCGCTGCCGGGTGGAGAGCCCGCAGCGCGCGGTGCGCACCACGGACGCCCACCCGGCGTCGGTCAGGTGGGCGTCGAGCAGCGGGAGGAGGGTCGCCTCCTCCTCGGCGGTCTGCGCCTCGACGTCGTCGGCCAGCCGCCGGCAGGCGCGGACGAAGGTCTCCCGGGCCCGGCCGCTGCCCGAGCAGGCCCACTGGCGGGCCGCGGTGTCCAGGTCGCGCAGCGCGGCGTCGATGCCCGTGCACGACGAGGTCCAGGTCGCGACGGCGGCGGTCACGGCGGGGAGGGCGGACTCCGGTGCGCTGCGCAGCAGCGCGGGCCAGACGGCGTCCCGCTCGACGGCGTGGTGGTGCAGCAGCAGCCGGGCCACGAGCCCGGCGTGGGAGGTGAGCACCCCGGTGCGGGCGCACTCGCCGTCGGGTGCCCAGGTCGCGACGTCGGCCAGCGTGCGCAGCTCGCGGCGCACGAGCTGGTGCAGCACCCGCTGGTACTCCACGGCCCGGCCGGAGGGGCGCGCGGCCGCGGCGGGGGGCGCCGGCTCGGCCGGGCGCCGGGGGTGCGGGACGGTGGGGGGAAGGACCGCGGTAGCGGTCATGGCACGCACCTCGTTCAAGGGGTTCGGGCCGGAGCTCCGGGATCGGCCGGAGCGCGGGATGCGGGGAGGGTAGGGCCGCCCGGGACGGCGTCGACAGCCGTTTTCCGGGCGGGGCACGCGGTCCGGCGGTCGTACGGCGGCGCGCGGCACTCCGTCGTCCCGAGGTCACCCGGGGTGACCGCCGGTACGGCGGATCGGGGCGGAACGGTTCCGCAGCGATCGCGCGGATCGACCACGGCGGGCGTCGGTTCCACTACGGTCGGGTCCGTGGGGAGCGTCGTCACACGGAACCGGGTGAACGTCAGCGGCCTGCCCGACGGGCGGCCGATGGTGTTCGCGCACGGCTTCGGCTGCGACCAGACGCTGTGGCGGCTCGTCGCCCCGGACTTCGCCGTCGACCACCGCGTGGTGCTCTTCGACCACGTCGGATCGGGGCAGTCGGACCTCTCGGCGTACGACCCCGAGAAGTACGACTCGCTCGACGGGTACGCCTCCGACGTCGTCGAGATCCTCTGCGAGCTCGGCCTCACCGACGTCGTCTTCGTCGGTCACTCGGTGAGCGCCATGATCGGCGTGCTGGCCTACCACCGGGCGCCGGAGGTGTTCGGCGCGATGGTCATGGTGGGCCCGAGCCCGCGGTACGTCGACGACGAGGGCTACGTCGGCGGGTTCAGCCGCAGCGACGTCGCCGGTCTGCTCGACGCGCTCGACAGCAACCACCTGGGCTGGTCGGCGCAGATGGCCCCGGTGATCATGGGCAACCCGGACCGGCCGGAGCTGGCCGAGGAGCTCACCAACAGCTTCTGCCGGACCGCCCCGCACATCGCACGCCAGTTCGCACGGGTCACCTTCCTGTCGGACAACCGCGCCGACCTGCACGGCATCGAGCTGCCCACGCTGGTGCTGCAGTGCAGCGCCGACGCGATCGCCCCCGACACCGTCGGTGAGTACGTGCACCGGCAGATCCCCGGCAGCGTGTTCGTGCGCATGCGGGCCAGCGGTCACGTGCCGCAGCTGTCCGCGCCGGAGGAGACGACGGCCGCCATCCGCGGATTCCTGACGCCGTGACCGCCTCGGACGGCGTCCGGTGACCGGCCCGGAGGACGGGGGCAGCCCGCTGGACCGCCTGCTCGACGAGGACCCGGCCGACCTCTACGAGAACGCGCCGATGGGGTACCTCTCCGCGCTGCCCGACGGGCGGATCGTGAAGGTCAACCGCACCTTCTGCGCGTGGACCGGCCGGGCGCCGGAGGAGCTGCGCGACCACCGGTTCCAGGATTTGCTCAGCGTCGGGGGCCGGGTCTTCTACAACACCCACCTGGTGCCGCTCCTGCGCATGCAGGGCGCGGTGCGCGAGATCGCCATCGACGTCACCCGGATCGACGGCACGCTGCTGCCCTGCCTGCTCAACGCCGTCGAGGTGCGCGACGAGGACGGTGCCCCGCTGCTGGTGCGGGCGACGCTGTTCGAGGCGACGGCGCGGCGCCGCTACGAGCGGGAGCTGCTGGCGGCGCAGCGGCTGGCGGAGGAGTCCGAGGCCCGGTCGCGGGTGGTGCAGAAGGTCGTCTTCGACCTCGCGGCGGCGGCGACGCCCGAGGACGTGGCGACGGTGATCGTGCAGCGCGGGCGCGCGGCGCTGCGGGCCAGCGGGGCGGCGCTGGTGCTGGTCGAGGGCGAGGCGGACGCCGAGGAGCTGCCGGTCCTGCGGCCGGTGCGCTCGGAGGGGGTGTCGCGCGAGCTGCTGCGGCGGCTGCGGGACGCGGCCGGTGGACGGCTGGCCCTGGAGCTGGCGCAAGGTCTGCGGTCGATCGTGCTGGACGCCCGGCTGCGGACCGACCAGCCGGAGCTCGCGACGACGATGGCGGCCGACGGGCTGACCGACCTCGTCGTCGTCCCGGTGTCGGCGGACTCCAAGCGGCTGGGGGTGCTCGTGCTGGCGCGCGGCGCGGCGGCCCGCGGCCACCTGATCAGCCTGGAGGAGCCGGGGGAGCACCGGCCGCTGAGCCCGGCCGAGGTGGACCTGCTGTGGACGCTCGGCCGGCAGGCCGGGCAGGCGCTGGAGCGGGTGCGGCTGCACGAGCAGACCCGCCAGCAGGGCGAGCGCGCGGCGTTCCTGCTCGAGGCGGCGCGGCTGATGAGCGAGGCCCGGGACGTGACCGAGACGGTGCACCGGCTGGCCGGGCTGGTGGTGTCCCGGCTGGCCGACGTCTGCGTGATCGACATGGTCACCGAGCAGGGGCTGCACCAGCCGGTGGCGCGGCACCGCGACCCCGGCCGCCAGCCGGTGCTGGACCGGCTGCGCGGGAACCACCCGCCGGCGCGGTCCCCGCAGCACCCCTCGGTGCGCGCGCTGCGGGAGGGCCGGACCCAGTGGATCCGCGACCTGGACGAGGCGCGGGCGGTGCTCGACGCGATCGCCCCCGACGACGCGTTCCGGGAGGTGGTCGCACACCTGGAGCTGGTCGGTGTGGTCGGCGTCCCGATGATCGTGGACGGCCGGCGGCTGGGCGTGGTGACGTTCGGGGCCGACCGGGACCGGGCGCCGTTCACCGCCGCCGACGTCGAGGTGGCCGAGCAGCTGGCCCTCCAGCTGTCGCAGGTGGTCGACAAGGCGCTTCGCCTGGAGTTCGAGGAGCGGACCTCGCACACGCTGCAGGCCAGCCTGCTGCCGCCGTCGCCCCCGGACATCCCGGCGCTGTCGACGGCCGTGCGGTACCTGGCGGCGACGCAGGGCGTGGACGTCGGCGGTGACTTCTACGACGTCGTCCGGCTGCCCGGTGACCAGGTCGGGCTGACGGTGGGGGACGTCGTCGGCCACGACATCACGGCCGCGGCGACGATGGGGCAGCTGCGCAGCGTGACCCGCGCGATGTCGGCCGACCGGCCCTCGCCGGCCGTGCTGATCGAGCGGCTGCAGCAGAACTGGGACCTGTTCGAGCTGCAGCGGATGGCGACGGCCCTGTTCGCGACGCTGGACCCGGCGTCGGGTGAGCTGCGGATCGCCTCTGCCGGGCACCTGCCGCCGCTGCTGTGCGCGGACGGCCGGGCGGAACTGCTCCCGGTCCGGCCGACCCGCATGCTCGGTGCCCCGCCGGCGCCCGCCGAGGAGTGGTCGGGGGTGCTGCCGGAGGGGGCGGCGCTGGTGCTGTTCACCGACGGGCTGGTGGAGAGCCGGGGCGCCGACATCGACGCGGGGCTGGCCCGGCTGGTCGAGGTGGCGGGGCGGGCGTGGGCGGGCGACCCCGAGCAGCTGTGCGACCGGCTGCTGGGCGAGCTGACCGGGGCGCACCGGGCCGACGACATCGCCCTGCTGGCGCTGACCCGCACCTGACACGCGGGTCACACCTTCCGGACGCCGCGGTTTCGGGTCACCATGGGTGGGCGACCCCGGAGGAGGCGGTGATGGACTCATCGGCCCGTGGGAACCCGGTCACGGATGCGATCGACGGCGCGACCGGCGACTGGACGCTGTCGGGGGATGCGATGCGCTGGTCGCCCGAGCTGGCGGAGCGGATGCCGGCCACCGGTGAGCTCGGCGGGCTGGAGGCGGGCTCGGGTGTCGGGGCGGCGCTGGGCCTGGACGTGCAGGGGGTGCGGCGGCTGGTTTCAGGGGCGCTGGTGTCGCTGGGCGCGGTGGCCACCGACGTCGTCACCGAGCTGCGCCAGCTGACCCGCGGTGAGGGGGACGACGACGCCGGACGGTGATGCCCGATCACCGGTCGCGGCCGGCACCGCGGTCGGGACCCTGGGCCCGGCGGAGATCACTGCACGGGGAAGCGGTCCGCGATGAGCGCTCGAAGGTCTGCAACGCCGCGCAACACTTCATCCGTCCGCGCGTCGAACTGACGGATCACCTCGTCGACGGCTTCGGGACCCGATTCCCGTGCCTGCCGGAGTTGATCGGCCAGCTGACGCAGATTCCGGCTCGATCGCTCGGCGAGACGGTCGAGGTCCTGGCTCTCCGGCGCGTAGACCTGAAGGACCAGCTGGAGGTTGCGGTCCCGGCTCGCGTAGGCGTCGACCGCACGCATCTTGGCCCCGGCTCTCTCCACCGTCCCGAAGTCGGAGTCCAGCGGGCACCCGGCTTCCCGCCAGGCATGGACGGCGTCGCGCAGGTGCTCCGCCAGACGCGCCCACCCGACGGCCCGGTCGTACAGGCCGAGAACGGCGCGCCGGAGGACGGCGGCGGAGACCGCCTGGTCCTCACGGCGATCGCGTCGTTGCAGGACGAGAGTGATGGTGCCGACCAGAGCCGCGACCGCCTCGACCACGAGCCGAGGTTAGGGGAGTCATCCCGTTGAGTGCTCAGGATCAGAGCCCTGTGTCGCAGCGCCTGGAGCATCCCGGCGGACGGTGCGATTGCCGGGCCCTGTACAACCGCAGTGGGCACGACCACACCTGGGGAGTCGCATGAGCAACTCGTTGACACTGGCACCCGCTCCGCGGTCCGACGCGGCGGAGCAGGTGCGGGCGGAGGTGCGCGAGTTCCTCGCCGCCGAACTGGCCGCCGGGACGTTCCGCACGCACGTCGACACCTGGCTGTCCGGCGTGGACCCGGCGTTCTCCAGGAAGCTGGGCGAACGCGGCTGGCTCGGGATGACCTGGCCGAAGAAGTACGGCGGGCACGAGCGCTCGGCGATGGAGCGCTACGCCGTCACCGAGGAGCTCCTGGCCGCCGGGGCGCCGGTCGCCGCGCACTGGATCGCCGACCGGCAGTCCGGGCCGAACCTGCTGACCTACGGCACCGAGAAGCAGCGCGAGGAGATCCTGCCGCGCATCGCCGCGGGCGAGTGCTTCTTCGTCATCGGGATGAGCGAGCCGGACTCCGGCTCGGACCTCGCCTCGATCCGCACGAAGGCCACCCGCAACGGCGACGGCGACTGGGTGGTCAACGGCGCGAAGGTGTGGACGTCGAACGCGCACCACTCGCACTACGGGATCGTGCTGGTGCGCACCTCGCCGGCGGACCCCGCCAGCCGGCACGCCGGCATGTCGCAGCTGCTGATCGACCTGTCGCTGCCGGGCATCACGATCAACCCGATCCGCATCCTCGACGGCGGCCACCACTTCAACGAGGTGGTGTTCGAGGACGTCGTCGTCCCCGGCGACATGCTCCTGGGCGACGAGGGCAACGGCTGGCACCAGGTGACGGCCGAGCTGGCGTTCGAGCGGTCGGGCCCGGAGCGATTCCTGTCGACGTACCCGCTGGTCGCCGAGTTCGGGCGCCGGGTCGCCGAGACCGGCGATGCCGGGCAGCTGGCCGTGCTCGGCCGCCTCTCGGCGCGGCTGCTGGCGCTGCGGCAGATGTCGCTGCGGATCGCGGCGGCGCTGGACCGCGGGGAGCTGCCCAACATCCCGGCGGCGCTGGTCAAGGACGTGGGGACGACGTTCGAGGCGGACGTCATCGAGGAGATCCGGAAGGTGGTCGACGTGACCCCGTCGCTGGACTCGCCGGACCCGCTGGCCCGGGCGCTGGCGGAGGCGCAGCTGCACCAGCCGGGCTTCACGCTGCGCGGTGGGACCAACGAGATCCTTCGCGGGATCGTGGCTCGTGGATTGGGGCTGCGCTGATGTCCGACCAGGACCTGGTGATCGAGACCGTCAGGGACATCCTGAGCGGCTTCGAACCGTTCGTGCTGACGGCGGACCGGCGCTGGGACGCCGGGCTGTGGTCGACGCTGGCCGATGCCGGGCTGACCGGGGTCGGACTGCCCGAGGAGGCCGGTGGCTCGGGCGGCGAGCTGGCCGACGCGGTGGCGATCGTGCGCACCCTCGCCGCCGGCGCCGCGGCGGTGCCGGTCGCCGAGCAGCTGCTGGTGGCGGGGCCGGCGCTGCTCGCCGCGGACCTCGAGCTGCCCTCGCCGGAAGAGCCGACGACCTTCGCGATCGCGGACTCGGTGACCGTCCACCCGGTCGACGACGGTGACGGGCCGGGGCGGTTCACGCTCGACGGCACGGTGACCGACGTGGCGTGGGCGGGAGCGGCGCGGCAGGTCGTCGTCCTGGCGCCGGCCCCGGCGGGGATCGAGGGTTCCGTGCTCGCCCTGGTCGATGCGTCGTCGCTGCCGGCGACCGACGCGTTCAACCTGGCCGGTGAGCCGCGCGGGTCGCTGGTGCTGGACCAGGTCGGCACGTCCGGCGCGCTGCTGACCGAGGCGCAGGCTCAGGAGGTCCGTGCCCGGTACGCGCTGGCGCGGGCGGTGCAGCTGGCCGCGGCGCTGGAGCAGGTGCTGGCCTGGACGGTGCAGTACGCGGGGGAGCGGCACCAGTTCGGCCGTCCGCTGGGCAAGTTCCAGGCCATCCAGATGGAGCTCGCGGAGATGGCCGGTGAGGTGACGGCGGTGACGGCGCTGACCGACGCCGCGGTGCAGTCGCTGGACCGGGGCGAGAACGTCGTGCCGGCCGCCGCGGCGGCGAAGGTGCGGGCCGGTGCCGCCGTCGAGGTGGTGGCGCGGCTGGCGCACCAGGTGCACGGGGCGATCGGGTTCACCCAGGAGCACAAGCTGCACCACCTCACCCGGCGGCTGTGGTCGTGGCGGGACGAGGCCGGCAGCGAGCTGGTGTGGTCGCGGGTGCTGGCGTCGGGGCTGCTGGCCGGTGGGCCGGACGAGCTCTGGCCGGCGCTCACCCGGGCGGTCTGAGCGGGTGTCCGCCGGGCGGGGCCCGCTGGCCGACGTCACCGTCCTGGACCTGACGTCCACCTTCCTCGGCCCCTACTGCGCCGAGCTGATGGCGCAGATGGGCGCCCGGGTGATCAAGGTGGAGCCGCCGGAGGGCGACATCATCCGGTACGTGGCCGACGACCGGCACTCCGGCCTGGGCCCGGCGTTCCTCACCTTCAACCGGGGCAAGGAGTCCGTCGTCCTCGACCTGGCGACGGCGGCCGGCCGGGACGCCCTGGACCGGCTGGTCGGCACCGCCGACGTCTTCCTGCACAACATGCGCCCGGGCGCCATGCGCAAGCTGCGCATCGACCCGGGCACGGTGCGGGCCCGCAACCCGAGGCTGGTGTACTGCCACGCCGTCGGCTATGGCTCGGCCGGCCCGTACCGGGACGAGCCCGCCTACGACGACGTCGTCCAGGGCGTCTCGGGGATCGCGGCGGTGCAGGGCGGCGCGGGGGAGCCGCAGTACGTGAAGACGCAGGTGGTGGACAAGACCGTCGGGGTCATGGCGCTGGCCGCGATCCTCGCCGCGCTGCACGAGCGGGACGTCTCGGGCGAGGGCCAGGCCGTCGAGGTGCCGATGTTCGAGTCGATGGCGGCGTTCCTGCTCATGGAGCAGCAGGGGCAGCGGGTCTACGCCGGGCGCACCGGCGGCACCGGGTACGCACGCACCGCCTCGCCCTACCGCAAGCCCTACCGCACCGCCGACGGCACGATCTCGGTGCTGCTGTACACCGACGGCCAGTGGCGCACCTTCTTCCGGCTGGTCGACCGGCCGGACCTCGCCGACGACCCCGAGCTGCACAGCATCCGGGGGCGCACGAAGCGGATCGACGAGCTGTACGCGCTGGTCGAGGAGGCGCTCGCCCGGCGGACGACCGGCGAGTGGATCGAGCTGCTGCGCGCACAGGCGATCCCTGCGATGCCGGTGCACTCCATCGAGGACCTCTTCGCCGACGAGCACCTCGCGGCGGTGGGCCTGTTCGAGGACGTCGAGCACCCCACCGAGGGGCCGCTCGTGCACGCCCGCCTGCCGTGGACCTTCTCCCGCAGCGGTGCGCCGGACCTCCTCGGGGCCCCCGCGCTCGGGGAGCACTCCGACCAGGTGCTGCGCTCGGTGGGGCTGGACGACGACGCGATCCGGGCGGCGACCGGCCGGCCGCACCACCCCGCCGGCGAGCCGCACGCCGGCCCGCCCGCCTGACCCGCGGCGCCTACGACGACGCGGCCGCGCGGTCGGAGAGGACGAGCAGGACGGCGGCGGCCAGCACGCAGCCGGCGATCGCGGTGAACCCGGCGCCGTAGCCCACCGTCGTGATCAGCGCCCCCACGGCGACGGGCGCGACGACGCGGCCGAACTGGACCGCCAGCGCCTGCTGACCCGACACGGCCGCGAACACCGGCTGGGGCACGGACTGCCCCAGCAGCGCGGGCCGGGCGATGTTGAGGACGCCGAAGCCGACGCCGAAGAGGAGCACGAAGACCACGGTGGCCGCAGGCTGGGGCAGCAGGAAGAGCGCGGCGACGCCGACGGCCTGACCGAGGACCATCGCCGCCGTCACGTGGCCGATCCCCACCCGCGCGGCGAGCACCGTCAGGACGACCCGCCCGGTCACCGACAGCGCGCCCAGCCCGCCGGCCGCCACCGCGGCCAGCCCGGCGGGTGCGCCGGCCTCGAGCAGGTAGGCCACGAGGAACACGGCCACGGCCGCGTTGGCCACCATCTGCAGCGCGGCGGCCAGCGTCAGCCAGCGCACCGCGGGCCGCCGGTAGGCGGCGCCCGGGCCGCGGTACGGCGACAGGTCGACGTCGGCCGCGGCCGGCGCCGGGGCGGGGGGTGCGTCGCCGTGCGCACGACCGTCGGGCAGCAGCCCCAGGTCGGCCGGCGACCGGCGCAGCACCAGCGCGTGCGGCAGCGCGCACGCCGCCACGGCGGCGGCGAGGACGACCAGCGCCGGCCGCCAGCCCACGCCCTCGATGAGGAGCTGGGAGGTGGGCAGGAAGATCGTCGAGGCGAACCCGGCGACCACCGTGAGCGTCAGCAGGGCACGCGGCCGGTCCCGCCGGAACCAGGTGTTGATGACCGCGTACGCCGGCTCGTACAGCACCGCGGCGCTGGCCACCCCGATGCCGGCGAACGCCAGGTACAGCTGCGGGAGGTCCCGCGCCTGCGACCACGCGAGCACCGAGGCGCCGCCCAGCAGGCTGCCGGTGGTCATCACCCACCGCGCGCCCCACCGGTCCAGCCACCGCCCGACGACGACCGCGCCCAGCCCGCTCAGGGCGAGCGACAGCGTCAGCGCCCCCGAGAGCTGGGCGGTGGAGGCGTCCAGCTCCTCGCGCATCGGCACGAGGAAGACGGCGAAGGAGTAGTAGAGGACGCCGTAGGAGACCGTCTCGGTGACGGCGAGCGCCCAGACCATGCGCCAGCCGGGGAAGTCCCGGCGGCGGGTGACCGGCGCGGTGCGCCCGCCGCGGCTCAGCGCGGGCTCACTTCCGGCGGGCGATCTTGCCGGAGCCGGCCTGGTCGAGCGGGTAGACGAGGACGTCGGCGATCACCACGTGCGGCGGCTGACCGGCCACCCAGGTGACGACGTCGGCGATGTCGGCGGCCGCCAGCGGCGTGACGCCCTCGTACACCGCGGCCGCGGCCGCCTTGTCGCCGTGGAAGCGCACCTCGGAGAACTCGGTCTCGACCATGCCCGGGTCGACCTGGCTGATCTTGACACCGCTGCCCAGCACGTCCATGCGCATGCCGCGGGTGATCCGCTCGACGGCGGCCTTGGTGGCGCAGTAGACGGTGCCGCCCGGGTAGACCTCGCGCCCGGCGTTCGACCCGATGTTGATGACGTGGCCCGAGCCGCGCTCGACCATGCCGGGCAGCACGGCGCCCGAGACGTTCAGCAGCCCGCGCACGTTGGTGTCGAGCATCTGGTCCCAGTCGTCCGGGTCGTCCTCGTGCAGCGGTGTCTTCCCCAGGGCCAGGCCGGCGTTGTTGACCAGCACGTCGATCGGCGACCAGCCGTCGGGCAGCGAGCCGATCACCTCGGCGACCTGCGCCCGGTCGCGCACGTCGAGCGCCACCGGGAGGACGGCGTCCCCGTGCTCGGCCTGCAGCTCCTCGAGCCGGTCGGTGCGCCGGGCGGCGGCGATCACCCGCGCCCCCTGCGCGAGGAAGGCGGCGACGCAGGCGCGGCCGATGCCGCTGGAGGAGCCGGTGACGAGGACGACACGGGTGGTTGCCATGGGGCCTGCTTCCGTAGGAGGGGTGGGACGGTCACCGGCCGGGGTCGGCCGGGCGCGCCCCGGTGGCGGTCACCGGGGTCAGGTCGGCCTCGTGCACGTCGCCGTCGGGGTGGATCTCCAGGTAGGAGTTCCGCGACAGCGCGACGTGCCGGTGCATCGCCTCGGCCGCACGGGCAGCCTCGCCCGCGGCGATCAGCTCGGCCACCTGGCGGTGCTCGTGCCAGGCGCGCGGCGCGATGGAGGAGACCAGGGGGGCGAAGAACCAGCGGCTGCGGTGGGAGAGCTGCTCGCCGAACTGGAGCAGGAGGTGGTTGCGGGCGTGCACGAGCACTGCCCGGTGGAACCTCGCCGTGTGCGCCGCCATCTCCTGGGACGGCACTCCCCGCCGCCAGTCGGCGTCCGCGCGGTCGCAGATCCTCAGCAGCTCGGCGGCGTCCTCGGGGGTGCGGCGCACCGCGGCCAGGTGCGCCGCCTCGCGCTCGACCAGCTGGCGGGCCTCGAAGAACTCGTGGACCTGCTGCCGGGTGGGCTTGTTGACGAACGCGCCCTGCCGGGGGCGCAGCGTGATCCAGCCGTCCCGGTGCAGCCGCTGCAGCGCCTCGCGCACCGGCCCGCGGCTGACGCCGAGCTGCGCGGCGAGGCGCTCCTCGACGAGGTGGTCGCCGGGCGCCAGGGACCTGCTGATGAGCAGCTCCTGCAGGCGCTCGTACACGTGCTCGCGGAGGGGCAGGGCGGCGATGGGCAGTGCGTCGGACATCGGCCGGCCTCCACGCGACGCTCGGAAATGTCATCGTCCCGTGACACTGTAAACAGTAGACACTGCCGAATGTGAGCTGCTTCACTCCTGTGATCTCATCAACAGCATGTTGCTGACGCCCCCTCCGGCAGCGGGTGGGCCGGCATGCGGGAGGTCCCGCATCCGGTGCCCCGGCCACCGCCGGGTCGGCACCGACAGGAAGGCACACGATGCTCCCGACTCCCGGCCCCCACCCCGGCAAGCGGTCGCGACTCCTCCTCTCCCTGGGGGCGGCGACCACGCTGGCACTCACGGCCTGCGGCGGCGACTCGGCCGACGACACGGCCTCCGGCGGCGGCGAGGGTGAGACGCAGACGTTCAACGAGCAGCTCACCTTCGCCACCGGCGGCACCGGCGGCGTGTACTACCCCTACGGCGGTGGCATGGCCAACGTGCTGAGCTCGGAGATCCCCGGCCTGACGGTCACCGTCCAGGAGACGAACGCCTCCGTCGACAACATGAAGCTGCTCGAGACCGATCAGGCCCAGATGGCCCTCGCCCTCGGCGACGTCGTGTCCGACGCAGCGAACGGGGAGAACACCTTCACCGAGCCGCTGGACATCTGCTCGCTGGGCAACACGTACAACAACTTCGTCCACTTCTTCACGACCGCAGACACGGGGATCACCTCGATCGAGGACCTGGCGGGCAAGCGCGTCTCGCCCGGCGCCGTCGGCTCGGCCTCCGAGGTCACCGCCGACCGAATCATGGAGGCCGCCGGGATCGACCCGCAGGCCGACATCGAGCGGGTCCAGCTCGGCGTCGCCGAGACGGTGGCCGCCATCCAGGACGGCACGGTGGACGCCGGCGCCTGGTCCGGCGGCCTGCCCACCGGTGCGATCGTCGACCTGGCGAGCACCAGCGACCTGGTGCTCATCCCCACGGGCGAGTACGCCGACCCGCTCGCCGAGGAGTACGGCGACTTCTACTTCGCCGAGGACATCCCGGCCGGTACCTACGAGGGCCAGGACGAGGCGGTGCCCAACGTGGTGTCGCCGAACATCCTCGTCGTCCGCTCCGACATGGACGAGGCCCTCCAGGAGGAGATCACCCGCACGATCTTCGAGAACAAGGAGCAGCTGCTCACCGTGCACCCGGCGGCCGAGGAGCTGAACGCGGAGACCGCCGACGAGGTCGGGTTCATCGAGACCTGCCCCGGCGCGCAGGCCTACTTCGACTCGGTCGGCTGACCGGCGGCCCGACCCGTGCGCTGCCGGGTGCCGGAGGGATCTCCGGCCCCGGCGACCCCGGGCCCTCCCGACGCCCGCTCGTGGCACGCCACCTCGTCCTCGCCGTCGTCGCGGTGCTCGTCACCGTGACGGCGGCGGGGGTGGCGGTCGCGGTCGCGACGGCCGAGGGCGGGCCCGTCGCGGTGGGCGAAGGGTCCCGGGCGGTCACCGTCCGCGGGCCGGACGGCGTGGAGATCGCCCGCGTCCCGCTGGACGGCGACACGTTCGCCGTCGGCTACCGCAACAGCATCTACCGGACCCTCGCCGAGGAGCGCTACCGTGTGCTCCCCGACGGCAGGTTCGAGCTGGTGGAACTGGCCGCGGAGCAGGTCGCGGTCCTCGAGGAGTACTACGCCGTGCCCGCCCCGCCCCGCCCGGCCCCGCCCCGCGACCGCCTGGCGTACGTGGTCCCGCCCGACCCGGCCCGGCCGGCGGTCTTCGACGAGCTCAACATCGCCGCCACCGACCTGGGCGAGCGGACGCTCCACGTGCCCGGCGCCGAGCCGGTCCCGATCTGGCAGCTCGTCGTCACCGACGACCCCACCGTGATTCTCGACATCGAGGAGAACCGATGAATCTCCGACGACTCACGCATCGGCAGGCCGAGCCGGGGACGACCGCGGGGGCCACCCGCGTCGCCGAGGACCAGCCGGGCGACGTCCCCGGCGCACCTCCGGCGAGCCCGGGTGCCGAGCGCGGGGACGAGGACGCCTCCACCATCGACAAGAGCCTGAACCGGCGTCGCGACGTCGACGACGAGGCCATCGACGAGGAGGCACTGCTCGCCGAGTTCGAGGCCGAGAAGCCGGCGCGCCACCTCACCGGCATCCCGGGCCACGTCGTCGCGGTCATCGGCGTCGGGCTGTCCGTCTTCGCCCTCTACTGGGTGTTCAACCCGATGCCGCGGCAGGTCTACCTGCCCCTGTTCCTCAGCATCGGGCTCTTCCTGACGTTCCTGACCTACCGCGGCTGGGGCCGGTCGGACAAGGACAAGCTCAAGGGCAGGGCCGACCACCCCAACGTCCTCGACTGGCTGCTGGCGTTCGTGTCGCTGGTGCCGGGTCTCTACATGGTCTACGACTGGCAGGGCTTCTTCCGCCGGGCGATCACCCCGACCGACATGGACCTCGTCGTCGGCACGCTGCTGGTGGTCCTGATCCTGGAGGCCGCGCGCCGCACCGTCGGTCTGCTGGTGCCGCTCGTGGTGCTCGGCTTCCTGGCCATGGCCTACTTCGGCTCGGCGATGCCGAGCCCCTTCACGACCGCCGACTTCCAGTGGACGCGGCTCATCGGCCACAACGTGATGGGCACCCAGGGGATCTTCGGCGTACCGCTCGAGGTCGCCGCGACCTACATCATCCTGTTCACCATCTACGGCGCCGTCCTGGCGGCCTCCGGTGCGACGAAGTTCTTCATCGACCTGTCCTTCGCCGCCTTCGGTCAGTCGAAGGCCGGCCCGGGCCGCACCGTCACGCTCTCGGGCTTCCTGCTCGGCACGGTGTCGGGCTCGGGCGTCGCGACGACGGTGACCCTCGGTGGCTTCGGCTGGCCGCTGCTGCGCAAGGCCGGCTACCCGGCGGAGGCCGGTGGCGGTGTGCTCGCCGCGGCCGGCATCGGCGCGATCATGTCGCCCCCGACGCTGGGCGCCGCGGCGTTCATCATCGCCGAGCTGCTCAACGTCTCCTACCTCGAGGTGCTGATCTGGGCGACGATCCCGACGATCCTGTACTACCTCGGCATCGTGCTCGCGATCGAGTTCGACGCCCGCCGGCACGGCACGCACCAGGTCGAGGTGGAGGAGAAGTCGGCGTGGCGGCTGCTGCTCCGGTTCGGGTACCACTTCAGCTCGCTGGCCGCGATCGTCCTCTTCCTCGCCCTGGGCTACACGCCCTTCCGCGCCGTCGTGTACGCCACGGTCCTGGCCTTCCTGCTGAGCTGGCTGGACCGCGAGCACTGGATGACGCCGAAGCGGATCTGGCACGCGCTCGGCCAGGGCGCGGTCGGTGCCCTCTCGGTCATCCCGGTCATGGCCGTCGCCGGCATCATCGTCGGCGTCATGACCCTCACCGGTCTGGCGCTGCGGCTGGCCGGCATCATCGTCGACTTCTCCGGCGGCAGCCTGGTGCTCACCGCGTTGTTCTCGGCGATCGTGGTGATCCTGCTCGGCCTGGCGGTGCCGGTCACGGCGAGCTTCATCATCTCCTTCGTGATCATCTCGCCGGCGCTGCAGCAGGTCGGCGTCGAGCCGTTCGCCGCGGCGATGTTCATCTTCTACTACGCGGTGCTCAGCGAGGTCTCGCCGCCGACGGCGCTCTCGCCGTTCGCGGCCGCGGCGATCACCGGCGGCAAACCGGTGCCCACGATGTGGCTGACGTGGAAGTACACGCTGCCGGCGTTCCTGGTGCCGTTCATCTTCGTGCTCTCGCCCAACGGGGTCGGCCTGCTCTTCGAGGGTGGCGCGAGCACGGTCGCCATCGCGTTCGTCGCATCCTCGCTCGCGGTCGGCGCGCTCGCGGTGGTGACCGGCAAGTGGCTGATCGGCCCGGCGGGCTGGCCCGAGCGGGCGCTCTTCCTGGGCGCGGCGATCGCGCTGCTGGTCATGGAGCCGCTGTGGATCGCCATCGGCCTCGGCTTCGGCGTGCTCGGCACCGCGGTGCACCTCGTGATGCGCCGGCGTGCGGGCGACGACGTCGCCGCCAAGGTCAAGGGGATGGCCCCCGGGGGCGGTGGCGGAACCGACGGCGACGGCACGCCCCCGAGCGGCACCACGGCCGGCGCGACCACCTCGGGCACCGACCGTCCCGGTGAGCGCTGAGGTGGGAGCCCCCGGGCGGGTGGCGTCGTGATCTCCGGGGTCGCCGACCTGCACGTCCACGGCGCGCCGAGCCTGGTGGAGCGGCACGGCTTCGACCACGAGGTCGTCGGCGCGCACGGGTCGGTCGGTGTCGACCTGGCGGTGCTCAAGGCGCACGAGGGCTCGACCGTCGAGCGGGCGGTGTTCGCCGCCCAGCGCGGGGAGGCGGCCGGCGTCGAGGTGTACGGCGGCATCGTGCTCAACTCACCGGTCGGGGGCGCCAACCCGGACGCGGTCGAGGTGGCGGCACGGCTGGGCGGCCGGGTGGTGTGGATGCCGACGGTGTCGGCGCCGGCGCACATCGCCTCGCCGTCCAGCCCGGCCCGGTCGGTCCACCGGGGCATGGTGTTCCGGCAGGTCGACGTCGTCGACGACGCCGGTGCGCTGCTGCCCGCGTGGCAGGACGTGCTCGACGTCGTCGCCGCCCACGACCTCGTGCTGGCCTCGGGCCACCTCACCTGCGCGCAGGCCCTGGCACTGTTCCGCGCGGCGAAGGCGGCGGGGGTGACCCGGATGCTGTTCAACCACCCCCGGATGCCGTTCCTCGAGTGGGACGACGACGCGGCGCCGGAGCTTGCCCGGCTCGGGGTGGTGCTGGAGCTCGGCATCCTGCCCGACATCCTGACCACCGACGGCCCGCCCTCGACGACGCTCGGCGAGGTGTACCCCCACGACATGCTTGCCTTCGGCGGCGACCTCGGGCACGCGCACCACCCGACGATGGAGCAGGCGCTGCCGGGCTGGCTGGCCGGCCTGGAGCGGTCGGTGGGGGAGGCCGACGCCGAGCTCATCCTGACCACGGTCGGGCGACGGCTGGTGCGGCGGTGATCAGGATCGCGCTGCTGCCGGGGGACGGCGTCGGCGCGGAGGTGCTCGACGGGCCGACCCGGCTGCTGCACCGGCTGGCCGAGCGGGGCCTGGTGGAGGTCACCGGGCCGTGGCCGGTCGGGGCGACGGCCGCGGCCGTCACCGGCGAGGTGCTGCCCGACGAGACGCTCGCCGCCTGCGACGACGCGGACGCGATCCTGCTCGGCGCGGTGGGGGAGGACCCCGCCGTCCCGCCCGAGGTCTGCCCGCGACCCGAGGTCGCGCTGCACCGCCTCAGGGCCCGCTACGACCTGCGCATCTCGGTGCGTGACATCCCGCTCGGTGAGGACGGCGAGCTCACCGTCGTCCGCAACCTCATCGGCGGCTCCTACGGCACCGGGCCGGCCGACCGCACGTACTCCGAGGGCGGCGGCGAGGCCGCGGACGTGCTGCGGCTGACCCCCGGGCGCATCAGCGAGGTGGTCGAGCTCGGCATCGACCGGCTGCTGCAGCGGGGTGGCGGCCGGCTGGTGTCGGTGGACAAGGCGAACCTCTACGCCACCGGCCGGCTCTGGCGGCAGGTCGCCGCAGAGGTCACCGGCCGCCGCGGCGTCCCCGTCGAGCACCGCTACGTCGACCGCGCCGCCTTCGAGCTGGGGTCGGGCGCGGAGGTGCCCGCGGTGATCGTCACCGAGGGGCTGCTCGGCGACATCCTCAGCGATCTCGCCGCCGGCCGGGCCGGCTCGCCGGCGCTGTGCGGGTCGGCGTCGATCCACCCCGGCCCGCCGGCGCACGGACGCTGCCAGGGGTTGTTCGAACCGGCGCACGGCTCGGCGCCGCGAAGGGCCGGCCTGCGCCAGGTCGATCCGCTCGGCGGCTTCCTCGCCCTGGTCGCGCTGCTCCGGCACTTCGACACCACCCGGGCGCTGGGCGACCAGTTGCGCGCGGCCACGCACGCCGTGCTGCGGCACGGCCCCTGGACCTACGACCTCGCCCCGGCCGGGATGACGCCGGCCTCCACCGACGAGGTCGCCGATGCCGTGCTCGCCGCGTTCGACGCGACCGCACCCGGCGGCGCGGGCGGGACGGCGGGAGAGGTCTCGGAGCCGGACGTCCGGGTGCCGGCCGAGGTGCTGGAGGCCTGGACGGTCGAGGTCCTGGAGTCCGTCGGCGTCCGCCCGGCGCACGCCCGGGAGGTGGCGCACGTGCTCGGCTACGCCGACCTCTCGGGCATCGACTCGCACGGCATCGCCCGGCTGCCCGCCTACGTGACCATGATCGGCACCGGGGCCATCGCCGCGGACGGCGAGCCGGTCGTGCACTCCGACGGCGGGGCGGTCGCCCTCGTCGACGGGCAGGGGCTGCTCGGCCACCCGGTCACGGCGCTGGCGCTGGACGAGGCGGTGGCGCGGGCGCGGCGGTACGGCGTCGGCTGGGTCAACGTGCGCCGCAGCAGCCACCACGGGGCGAGCGGCTCCTACGTCCACGACGTCGCGACCCAGGGCCTGCTCGGGCTGGTGGCCACGAACACCGGTCCCATCGTCGCCCCCACGGGCACCGGGCGGCCGTACTTCGGCACCAACCCGCTGGCTCTCGGGGTGCCGGTGGACGGCGAGGACCCGATGGTCTTCGACATGGCCACCTCCGCGGTGGCCGGCGGCAAGTTCGAGATCGCGCTGCGGCAGGGGCTGCCCGTGCCCCTGGGCTGGGGGCTGACCGCCGAGGGCCGGCCGACGACCGACCCCGCGGCGGTCTTCCCGGGCAAGGGCGCCCTGCTGCCGCTGGGCAGCGACCGCGAGCGCTCCAGCCACAAGGGCTACGGCCTCGGCCTGCTGGTGGAGGTGCTCACCGCGGTGCTCGCCGGCGGCCCCCTCGGCCCGGAGGTCGGGAACCTCACCTTCCGGTCGGAGCCCCGGCCGCCGGGCACCAGCCACCTCGTCGTCGTGCTCGACCCGGCGCGGCTGGGTGACCCCGTCCGCATGCAGGGCGAGATGCGGCGGATGCTGGCCCAGCTGCGGGCGCTGCTGCCCGTCGACGACGAGCTGCCGGTGCGGACGCCGGGCCAGCGCGCCGCCGCCGAGCGCGCGCGTCGCCGGGCGGACGGCGTGCCGCTGGACCGGGAGACGCACGCGGCGCTGGTCGCCGTCGGCGACCGGCTGGGCCGGCCCCTGGGGGCCGCCGCCCGTGGCTGAGGGGACCGACGCCGCCCCCACCGGGCCGGCGGCGCCCGCCGCCGTCCCGGTCGCCTCCGGTCGCGCCGTGGTGCAGGGCGTCTCGGTCTCGGTGCTCGGCGTGCTGCCGGCCTTCCTCGTCGGCGCCCTCGCGGTGCAGATCCGCGCCGACCTCGGGGTGGGCCTCGGCGTCTTCGGCCTGGCCGCCGCCACCCTCTTCGCCGTCTCGGGGTCCCTGGCCCGGCCGGGTGGCCGGCTGGTGCAGCGGCTGGGCTCCCGCCGGGGCACCGCGCTGGCGGCGCTGCTGTCCATCGCCTCGCTCAGCGTGATCGCGCTCGCCCAGTCGGCGGCCTGGCTGATGGTCGGGCTGGCGATCGGCGGCCTCGGCAACGCCGTCGCCCAGCCCTCGGCCAACCTCGGCATCTCCGAGCTGGTCACCGAGGCCCGGCTGGGGCTGGCGTTCGGGATCAAGCAGTCCTCGATCCCGGCGGCGACGCTGCTCGGCGGGCTGGCCGTGCCGGGGATCGCGCTGGTGCTGGGCTGGCGCTGGGCGGTGCTCGCCGCGATCGGCCTGGCGCTCGGGCTGCTGCTGTGGGCGGTCGGCACCGGCCGGGACGCCCGGTCCCGAGCCCCCACGGCCGTGGACCGCGGACCGGACAAGGGCATCCCCCGCCGGGGGCTGGTCGTGCTCACCGTCGGCGGGTTCCTCGGCTCGGCGGCGGCGACCTCCACCGGGGTGTTCCTCGTCGACTCCGCCGTCGCCGCCGGCCTCCGCCCGGGTGCCGCGGGCCTGCTGTTCGCCGCCTGCTCGGTGTTCGGCCTGGGCGCCCGGGTGTGGTTCGGGTGGCTCGCCGACCGGTACCCCGACCGCAGCCGCTACCTGTTCATCGCCAACCTGATGGCCGGTGGTTCGGTCGCCTACCTGCTGCTGGCCACCGGCGCCACGCCGCTGTTCGTCGCCGGGTCCTTCGGCGCCTACCTGCTCGGCTGGGCCTGGACCGGGTTGTTCCACTTCGCGGTGATCCGCGACAACCGGACGGCGGCGGCCTCGGTGACCGGCTTCGTGCAGACCGGTCTGTCCCTCGGCGCGGCGAGCGGGCCGCTGCTGTTCGGCGTCGTGGCGCAGGCCTTCTCCTACCGCGCCGCGTGGTCCACCGCGGCGGTGCTGAGCCTGGCGGCGGCGCTGACGGTCCGCTCGGCCCGCCGCACCGTCCGCCGGTCCCGGGGCCTGCCGGTGACGTCGCTGCGGCACCCGTGGCGGCCGGCGGCCGTGCCCGACCTGCACTCCCCGACCTGACCGGCGCGCCCGGCCCGGACCCGCTCCGGCGCCCCGCGCACCACGAGAGGAGCACCCCGATGAGCACCTGCCGGCTGCACCCGCCGGGTCCCCGGCCCGATCCCGCGCTGCTGGCCCGGGCCCGGGCGCTGCCCACCAGCATCCTGTCCGACAGCATGGAGCGCGCCCAGGGCGCGACGGGTCTGCACTGGGTGCCGGGCGCCGCCTGGCCGCGCGTCGCCGGGCCGGCGTTCACCGTGCGCACGCGCCCGGGCGACAACCTCGTGGTCCACCGCGCCCTGGACCTCGCCGAGCCGGGCGACGTGCTCGTCGTCGACGGCGGCGGTGCCCTGGACCGGGCGGTGCTGGGCGAGATCATGGCGCGCTACGCCGCCGCGCGCGGTCTGGCGGCGCTGGTGGTGGACGGCGCCGTCCGCGATCGCGAGGGGCTGGCAGAGGGCCCGGTGCCGGTGTTCGCGCGGGGGATCAACCACCTCGGGCCGTACAAGGACGGCCCGGGGGAGCTCCGCGGCCCGGTGCAGGCCGGTGGCGCGGTGGTGCGCTGCGGCGACCTGGTCGTCGGTGACGGTGACGGCGTGGTGGTCGTGCCGCACGAGCGGGCCGCGGAGGTGGTCGGGGCCGGGCAGGAGCGGCTGGCCGCCGAGGAGGAGACGTTCCGGCAGATCGCCGCGGGGACCCTGGACCGCTCCTGGGTGACCGCGGCGCTGACCGAGTCCCCGGCCGGCGAGCGGGCCGCGCGGTGAGCCCCCGCTGGGGGCTGATCGGGTTCGGCGAGGCGGGCCGGGTCATCGGCGCGGCGGTCGCCGCCGCGGGCGCCGACCTGCTGGTGCACGACCGGGTCCTGCTGGACCCCGCCCGTGGGCCGGCGGCGCGCGCGGCGATCGAGGCGACCGGTGCCCGCGCGGCAGGAGACCTCGCCGACTTCGCCGACCGGGACGTCGTGCTGTCGCTGGTCACGCCGGCGACGGCGGTGGCGGCGGCGGTGGAGTGCGCCGTCGGCACGCGCCCCGACCTGCTCTACGTCGACCTGAACTCCACCGCGCCGGGCGACAAGCGCGCCGTCGCCGAGGCCCTCGGCGGCGACCGGGTGGTCGACGGCGTGATGACCGGCGGCGGGATCCGGCTGGACGGCGCGGCGATCCCGATCTCGCTCGCCGGCCCGCAGGCGGAGCAGGCGGCGGAGCTGCTGCGCGGGGTGGGGCTGAAGGCCGGCGTCGTCGGCAGCGAGGTGGGGGCCGCCGCGGCGCTGAAGATGCTGCGCAGCGTCGTCGTCAAGGGCATGGAGGGGCTCTGGGTGGAGGCGCTGCTGGCCGCGCGGGAGCTGGGCGTCGTCGAGCCGCTGATCGCCATGGTGGAGGAGACGCTGGACCGCTACCCGACCCGGGACTTCGCCACGATGCTGGTCACCACCCACGTCGGGCACGCCGGGCGGCGCCAGGTGGAGGTGCGGATGGCCCGGGACACCGTCGCCGGGACCGGGGTGCCGCCGCTGCTCTCCGGCGGGCTGCTGGCCCGGCACGAGCTGACCGCTCGCGGCCTGGCGGCGGCCGGCCACGAGCCCGGCGAGGTGCCGGGGTCGCTGGCCGAGGCCCTCGACGTCCTGGGGCGGCTGCCCACCGACCCGCCGGGCTGAACCGGCTCAGCCGTGGCGGGCCTGACGGCGCAGCCGCTGGGCCGCCACGAGCTGCGGCCGGTCGTGCACGAGCATGCGCCGGCCCTGGACGACCACCGCGCCCGCCACCACCGAGACGGCCGCGGTGGCATACCAGGCGACCGCGTAGGAGGTGGAGGAGACGACGACGCCGAAGGCGAGTGGCCCGAGCGCCGCCCCGGCGCCCATCCCGCCCTGGGTGATGGAGGTGGCGCGGGCGGCCATGCCCGGGTGCATGCGGGCCACCGAGTAGGTGGAGAGCCCCGCCCAGGCCCAGCCGGTGCAGTAGCCGATCACCGCGCCCGCGGCCACCAGGACCTCGACGCCGGTGCCCAGCAGGGCGTAGGCGAGGCCACCGATCGACATCTGCGCGGCGACGACCAGCAGCCAGCGCGTGCGCACCCGGTCGGCCAGCCAGCCGAACGCCACCCGCGCCGCCGCGCCGGCGCCGCTGGCCACCGCGGCGAGCACCCCCGCGGTCGCCGGGGCGATGCCGGAGTCGACGGCGGTGGCGACGAAGAAGGACCCGAGCGCGTTGCCCGTGGCCGCGCCCAGCATGAGCCCGACGGCGAGCACGACGAGCGCCGCCCGGTGGAACGGGCCGGCCGCCTCCGAGGTCTGGGCGGCGTCCCGGGCCGGCAGCCGCGCGCCCCCGGGGACGCCGAGCAGCACCAGCACGGCCAGCACGCTGCCGATCACGAAGGCGGTGCGCCAGCCCAGCGGGATGGCGACGAGCGGGACGGCGACCCCGGCGAGCATGGTCGCCAGCGGGATCGCCGCCTGCTTGGTGCCGTAGGCCAGCCCGTGCCGGCCCGGGGTCACCGCCCGGGCGATCAGGTCGTTGCTCGCCGGCTGGCCGATGCCGTTGCCCCAGCCCGCCAGGACCAGCGCGCCGACCAGGACGGCGGTGTGCTGCGCGGCCAGGGCGACGGCGAGCATCGACAGGCCGCCCACGAGGGCGGAGAGCCGGACCACCGGCGAGGTGCCGAAGCGGCGCACCACGACGCCGGCGGTGAGCGCCGAGACCGCGGAGACGAGGAAGAAGCAGGCCACCAGGACGCCGAGGAGGGAGGGGCCGAACTCCAGCTCCTCGCGGATCTGCACCCACAGCACGCCGACCATGTAGATCGGCAGCACCCCGACCGTCGTCACGGTCACCGCGGCGACCGCGGCCGCGGTCGAGCTCGCCGGGCCGCGGCCCCGCCACCCGCGCACGGCGGTCAGGCCCACCGCGCCGCGCTCACGAGTCGGAGCGGCGGTCGAGCAGGTCGTCGACGATGTGCTCGGCGATGGCCAGGGACGACGTGGCGGCCGGGGAGGGCGCGTTGCGCACGGCGACGACCGCGCCGGTGCGGGTGATGCGGAAGTCGTCGACCAGGCTGCCGTCGGGCTCGAGGGCCTGGGCGCGGATCCCCGCGTCGGCGGGCACCAGGTCGGCGGCCGTCAGCGCGGGCACGTAGCGCTGGGCGGCGCGGGTGAAGGCCCGCTTGCTCAGCGAGCCGTACATCTCCGCGACCCCGGTGCGCCAGTGCTGCCGGGCGAACCGGCGGAACCCGGCGTAGCGAGCGGTCTCGGCCAGCTCCCGCAGGTTGACGTCGCGACGGCGGTAGCCCTCCCGCGCCAGCGCCAGGACGGCGTTGGGACCGACCAGGACCTCGCCGTCGAACCGCGGGGTCAGGTGCACCCCGAGGAAGGGGTACCGCGGGTCGGGCACCGGGTACACGAGGCCGTTGACCAGCTCCCGCTTGCCGGGGACGAGGGCGAAGTACTCCCCGCGGAAGGGGACGATGCGCGGGGCCGCCCCGTCGCCGGCCAGCTGTGCCAGCCGGTCGACCTGCAGCCCGGCGCAGAGGACGACCTGGTCGACGACGAGCTCCTCGCCCGTGCTCCCGCGGACGACGACCTCCTCGCCGGGGCCGCCCGTGGTGTGCCGCAGGTCGGTGACGGCGAAGCCGGTGCGGATCGTCGCTCCCCGGGCGGTGGCGTCGGCGGCCAGCTGCCGGGTGATGCCCGCGTAGTCGACGATCGCGGTGCTGGGGGAGTGCAGGGCGCCGACGCCGGTGACGTTCGGCTCGAGCTCGGCCAGCTCGTCCCGGCCGATGATGCGGATGCCGGGGACCCCGTTGGCGCGGGCCCGTTCGGCGATCGCGCCGAGCCGGTGCTGCTCGGCGTCGTCGAGGGCGACGAGCACCTTGCCGATCTCGTCGTAGCCCAGGTCGTGCTCGGCGCAGAACTCCTTGAGCAGCGCCACGCCGCGGCGGCAGAGGACCGCCTTGAGGGACCCGGGTTCGTAGTAGAGGCCGGCGTGCACGACGCCGCTGTTGCGCCCGGTCTGGTGGGCCGCGAGGCGGTCCTCCTTCTCCAGGACGGTGACCTGCGCCTCCGGGCGCAGCTGGAGCAGCCGCCGGGCCACCGCCGTCCCGATGATGCCGCCGCCGACGACGGCGAAGCGAGCCGCGGACATGGATCCTCCGATCTGGGTCCACCCGGTGGGACCCGCCCTGAGCATCGCCCGAGGAACCGTTACGGTGACCTTGTGATGTCGATCACCGAGTGTTCCAGCCCGTCGCAGGGCGCGTCCGCGCGGGGTGCCCGGCGATGACCTCCCTGCAGGGGGTCCTGCCCATCACCCTCACCCCGTTCACCGACGACGGTGCGGTCGACGAGGGGAGCATCGACACCCTGGTCGAGGACTACCTCGGCGCCGGGGCCCACGGCCTGACCATCCTCGGGATCATGGGCGAGGCCGCCAAGCTCCTCGACGAGGAGCGGGAGCGGGTGCTCCGCCGCTACGTCGGGGCGACCGCCGGCCGGGTGCCGGTCGTCGCCGGGGTGTCGGCCCGCGCGACGCACATGGCGCTGGACTACGCGCGGCGGGCCGAGGACGCCGGTGCCGCGGCGGTCATGCTCGCACCCCCGGACGGCACGAAGAACCTCGACCTGGTGTTCGAGCACTTCCGCCGGGTGGCCGAGGCGGTCTCGGTGCCGGTGGTCGTGCAGGACGAGCCGGTGAACACCGGCGTCACCATGCCGGCCCCCTTCCTGGTGCGGCTGCTCGACGAGATCGAGGGGTGCCGGTACCTCAAGCTCGAGGAGACGCCGACGCTGCCGAAGATCACCGCGGTGCGGAAGGCGGTCACCTCGCCGGTGGGCATCTTCGGCGGCCTCGGCGGGGTGTACCTGTACGAGGAGCTGCTGCGCGGGGCCGACGGGATCATGACCGGTTTCGGCTTTCCGCAGGTCCTCGTGGGCACCTACGAGAAGTTCGTGGCCGGCGATCGTGCGGAGGCCCAGCAGTACTTCTTCCGGTACCTGCCGCTGATCCGCTACGAGGCCCAGCTGGGCGTCGGCGGGGTCACCATCCGCAAGCAGGTGTTCGCCCGGCGCGGCGCGATCAGCTCGCCGCACGCCCGCTTCCCGGCACCGCCGGTCGACGACGTGACCCTCGCCGAGCTCGACGACCTGATCGCGGCCGTCGGTCTCTGACCGGCGGCCACCCGAGAGACGGGACACCCCTGTGCGACTCACCTCCCTGCGGATCGACGGCGCCGAACCGGCGGCGCTGGTCCGGCCCTCCGGCGCCGTGCTCCTCACGGCCGTGAACGAGGCCCTGGGCACCACCTGGCCGGGCACGGTGCAGGAGCTGCTGGAGCAGGGCCAGGTGGAGCCGCTGCGCGAGTGGGTGGGCGGCGCCCCGGCGGGGCTGCTCGACGACCTGGCGATCCCGCAGGAGCAGCTGGCGTACGCGCCGCTCTACCGGAGGCCCCGCAAGATCTGGGGGATCGGGCTGAACTACGTCGAGCACGCTGCGGACCTGTCCGAGAAGGCCCCGTCGACGGAGCCGGCGTCGTTCATGAAGCCGGACACCGCGATCATCGGGCCCGGCGACGTGATCCGGATCCCGCCGCAGTCGCAGCGGACCACGGCCGAGGGGGAGCTCGGCGTCGTCATCGGCCGCGAGTGCAAGGACGTCGACGAGGCCGACGCGCCGGGCGTCGTCGCCGGGTTCACCACGATCGTCGACATGACCGCCGAGGACATCCTCGAGAAGAACCCGCGGTACCTGACCCGGTCGAAGAGCTTCGACACCTTCTTCAGCTTCGGCCCGGAGCTGGTCACCGTGGACGAGGTCGCCGACGTCGATGCGCTCGAGGTCGCCACGATCCACAACGGGCAGGTGCACCGCCGCAACGTCGTCTCCAACATGACGTTCCGGCCGTGGTGGCTGGTCGCCTTCCACTCGCGCGTCATGACCCTCCTGCCCGGCGACGTCATCTCGACCGGCACCCCCGGCGCCGTGCACATCCGGCCCGGCGACACCGCCGGCGTCTCGATCGCGGGCTTCCGCGACCTCTCGAACCCCGTGGAGTGAACCGATGGACCTGCAGCTGACCGGTCGTACCGCGCTCGTGACCGCGGCGAGCAAGGGGCTGGGGCGGGCGACCGCCACCCAGCTGGCCGCCGAGGGTGCTCGGGTGATGATCTCCAGCCGGGGCGAGGAGCAGCTGGCGCGCACCGCGGCCGAGATCGCCGAGGCGACCGGGGCGCAGGTCGAGCACTGCCCGGCCGACGTCGCGGACCCTGCCGACGTCGAGCGGCTGCTGGCCGAGACGCGGGACCGCCTCGGGGGCGTGGACGTGCTGGTCGCCAACGCCGGCGGCCCCCCGCCGGGCGGGTTCGACGCGGTCGACGACGCGAAGTGGTACCAGGCGCACGACCTGAACCTCATGAGCACGGTGCGGCTGATCCGCGGCGTGCTGCCGCACATGCGCGAGCAGAGCTGGGGCCGCATCGCCGTCGTCACGTCGTCGTCGATCAAGCAGCCGATCGAGAACCTGCTGCTGTCCAACACCTACCGGGTCGCCGTCGTGGGGCTGGCCAAGTCGTTGGCCATCGAATTCGCGGGTGAGGGCGTGCTGGTCAACACCGTCGGTCCGGGGCGCATCGCCACCGACCGGGTCGCCTCGCTGGACGCCGCCCGGGCGGAGAAGACCGGCCTCTCGATCGAGGAGGTGCGGGCGCAGTCGGAGAAAACCATCCCGCTGGGCCGCTACGGGGAGGCGGAGGAGTTCGGCCGGGTGGCGGCGTTCCTCGTCTCCGGCGCGAACACCTACCTGACCGGGCAGAACCTGCTCGTCGACGGCGGCCTGGTCAAGGCCATCTGATGCGCATCGCCCGCTACGAGACCGCTCCCGGCGGCGCAGCCTCCTACGCCGTCGTCGAGGGCGACGGCGACGACGCCGTGCTGCACGCCCTCGAGGGGCTGCCCTACGACGGGGTGCGCCGGACCGGCGAGCAGCTGCGGCTGGCGGAGGTGCGGCTGCTCGCGCCGGTGGAGCCGAGCAAGGTCGTCGCGTTCGGGCGGAACTACGCCGAGCACGCGAAGGAGCTCGGCAACGAGGTCCCCGAGGTGCCGATCGTCTTTCTCAAGCCGTCGACCTCGGTCGTCGGCCCGGACGCCGAGGTCGAGTACCCGGCGCTCACCTCCGACCTGCACTACGAGGGCGAGCTCGCCGTCGTCATCGGCCGGCGCTGCAAAGCGGTCACGGCCGGGGAGGTCGCCGCCGTCGTGTTCGGCTACACGGTGGCCAACGACCTCACGATGCGCGACGTCCAGAAGCGCGAGGGGCAGTGGACCCGTGGCAAGGGCTTCGACGGTGCCTGCCCGCTGGGGCCGTGGGTGGAGACCGACGTCGACCCCTCCGCGCTGGCGTTGCGGTCCACCGTCAACGGCGAGGTCCGCCAGGACGGCACGACCGCGGACATGCTGCGCGACGTCGCCGAGTGCGTCTCGTGGGTGAGCCAGGCGATGACGCTGCTGCCCGGCGACGTGGTGCTGACCGGCACGCCGGCCGGGGTCGGGTCGCTGCAGCGGGGGGACGACATCGCGGTGACCATCGAGGGCATCGGCACCCTGGCCACCCGCATCACCGGCTGACCCGAGCGCTCAACGGGAGGTGGGGAGCCCCCGCCCCGCGGGTCGAGCCGCTTCGCGCGACGTCGAGCCGCGTCCGCACGCGGCTCAACGGTGGATGGAGCGGCTCGACGTGACCCGGGGCCGACCGGGATGCGGGGAGTTCGACCCGCCGCCAGATGACCCGGTCGCTCAGCGGGTCGTGGCCAGCCCCAGGGACTGCGCCCACAGCCGGGTGAGCGTCTCCACCAGGCGCTCCTCCTCGAAGTCCCCCCCGAGCACCAGCCAGTAGTGCACCAGGCCGTTGACCATGGCGACGAGGGCGTGGGCGCTGTACTCCGCGTCCAGGTCGGCGGTGACGAGGCCGTCGGCCTGGTAGCGCTCGATGCTGTGCCGGACCCGGCCGACCATCCGCTCGCGGGCCGCCTGCCGCACCGCGCGCACCTCGGGGTCGAAGGTGGTGACCTGCTCGAACAGCGCCATGAGCGCGGTGTTCTCCCGGTACATCGCGACGAACCGGCGGTTGGCCCGCTCGATGGCGGCGACGGGGTCCGCGGGGCGGTCGCGGATGCCGCCGTCGGCCGCGCCGCTGCCGGCCTCCGCCCCGCTGCCGAGGGAGGCGTAGAGGTCGTCCATGGTGGCGGCGACCAGGGCCCGGAACACGTCGGTCTTGGACCGGAAGTAGGTGTAGAAGCTGCCGTGCGCGACGCCGGCCGCGGCGGAGATGTCGGTGACGCGGGCGTCGAGGAAGCCGTCCCGCTCGAAGACCTGGCGGGCGGCGGCGAGCAGCCGGACGCGCATGGCGCGGCCGCGCTCGGTGGCCGGCGCCGGCAGGGTCGCGGCGGGGGCGGCCGGGATCGCGTCCGGCCCGGCGGAGCCGGGGTGCTGCACCAGGGGCCTCCCTCCCGCAACGCCCGGGGCGCTGTTGACACTGACGTCGGTGTCAACTTAGCTGGTCCTGCCCACCCCGTCGCCCGCCCGAAAGGCGGATCCCGTTGACCGGATCGCCGACAGACGCCCGCCCCGGTGGGTTCGGTGCCCTGCTGCGGCCGCGCGGGATCGCACTGCTGGGCATCTCCGGGCGCACCGAGAACCTCATGTCCCGGCCGCTGCGCTACCTGGTCGAGCACGGGTACACGGGTGCGCTGTACCCGGTGAACCCGAACTACGAGGAGCTGGTCGGGCAGAAGTGCTACGCCACGCTGGCCGACGTCCCCGGGCCGGTGGACCTGGTGCTCGTGCTGGTCGCCGCCGACCGGGTGGAGGACGCGATCCGGCAGGCGGCCGCGGTCGGCGCGTCGGCCGCCGTCGTCTACGCCTCCGGCTTCGCCGAGGTGGGGCCGGAGGGGGTGGCGCTGCAGCAGCGGCTGGCCGAGGTGGCGCGGGAGACCGGCGTGCGCGTGCTGGGCCCCAACTGCCAGGGCTTCCTCTACGCGCCCACCGGCGTGGTCGCCACCTTCACCGCGGCGGCCGACCGGCCGCTGACCTCCGACAGCGGCGTCGCCTACGTCGGGCAGAGCGGGGCGGTCGGCGGCTCGGTGCTCGACCTGGCCACCGACATGGGGCTGGGCCTGTCGTTCTGGGCGAGCACCGGCAACCAGGCCGACCTGGACCTGCTGGAGGTCTCGCGGGAGCTGCTGGAGGACCCGGCGATCCGGGTGCTCATGCTCTACGTGGAGGCCACCGACGACGGGCAGGCCTACGCCGCGCTCGCCCGCCGGGCGCGCGAGACGGGCCGGCACCTGGTGGTGCTCCGGTCGGGCCGCTCCAGCGCCGGGCGCCGGGCGGTGGCCAGCCACACCGGGTCCATGCTGGGAGACGACGTCGCCTTCGTGCTCACCTCCGAGGAGCACGGTGTGGTGCTCGTCCACGACATCGACGAGCTGCTCTCGGTGGCCGCGCTGCTCTCCACCGGCAAGCGCTCGGAGGGGCGGCGGGTCGCCGTCGTCACCACCTCCGGCGGGGCCGGCAGCCTCGCGGCCGACCAGTGCGAGGACCTCGGCCTGGAGATGCCCGAGCTCTCCGCCGACACCCAGGACCGGCTGCGCCCGCTGATCCCCGCGTTCGGCGCGCTGGCCAACCCGGTCGACGTCACCGCCCAGCTGTTCAACCGGGGGGCGCACGCGTTCGGCGACGTCTGCCGGATCGTGGCCGACGACCCGTCGGTGGACGCGATCGCCGTCTTCGTGACGATGGTGGTCGGCGACGCCGGGGCCCGGCTGGCCGAGGACCTGGTGCTCACCGCCGCGAAGCTGCCGGTGCCGCTGCTCGTCGGATGGATCGCCGGTCAGGAGCTGACCACCGAGGGGCGGCGCGTGCTCCGCGACGCGGGTATCCCGGTCTTCGGCTCGGTCGGCGGGGTGGTCCGCGCCGCGGCGCGCATGGCGCCGCCGGCGCACCGCGGGGCGGCGCCGGCCCTGCCGCCCGCCCCCGAGGTGCCCGTCGCCCGGGTCCGCGAGCTGCTGGACGCCGACGTCGTCGACGGGCCCGAGCTGCTGCGCGCCATCGGCATCCCGCAGCCCGCCGCCACGCTGGTGACGACGCCGGAGGCGGCCCGCGAGGCGGTCGCCGCGCTGCCCGGCCCCGGCGTGCTCAAGCTGGCCGCCGGCGACCTGGCGCACAAGAGCGAGGTCGGCGGCGTGCGCGTCGGCGTGGCCGTCGAGGAGGCCGCCGCCGTCTTCACCGAGCTGGTCGAGGCCGCCCGCCGGCACCATGTCCCGGACGTCGAGGGCGTGCAGGTGCAGGAGCTCATCCCGCCCGGCACCGAGCTGATCCTCGCCGCGACCGCCGGCCGCGACGGCTTCCCCCCGGTGGTCACCGTCGGTCTCGGCGGGATCACCACCGAGCTCTACCGCGACATCGCCTCGGGCCTGGCGCCGGTGACCCCGGAGCACGCCTGGTCGATGCTGCGCGGCCTGCGCGCCTGGCCGCTGCTCGCCGGTTTCCGGGGTGCGCCGCCGGCCGACGTCGCCGCCGCCGTCGACGCGGTGGTGCGCCTGTCGCAGGCCGCGGTGGCCGGGGGTGACAGGCTGGCCGAGTTCGAGGTCAACCCCCTGATCGTCGGGGCGCAGGGCGGCGGGGCCACCGCCGTCGACGTGCTGGTGCGCACCACCGGCCACCGTGCCCCGCTCGGCGAGTAGCACCACTCACACAGAGAGGCAGGACCCCCGCGTGGGACAGGTACACCTGGAGAAGCAGGGCGGCATCGCCGTCCTCACCATCGACAACGTCGAGGTGAAGAACGGCCTGACGCCCGAGATGGGCATGCAGCTGTCGGAGCTGTGCGACGAGGTGGACCGCGACCCCGCCATCGGTGCCGCGGTCGTGCGCGGCAAGGACGGCATGTTCTGCTCGGGCGCCGACCGCCGCCGCTGGACGGCCGGCTCCGACCAGGCAGAGGACAAGACCTACAAGGAGCTGGGCGCGGTCTACCAGGCGTTCCGCCGGGTGGGCCTGCTGCAGGTGCCCACGATCGCCGCCGTCCGCGGTGCCGCCGTGGGCGCAGGCATCAACCTGGCCCTCTCCACCGACCTGCGGATCGTCTCCGAGTCCGCGCGGCTGCTGGCCGGCTTCCTCCGCATCGGCCTGCACCCGGGCGGTGGCTACTTCACCATCAGCTCCCGCACCGCGGGCCGCGAGGCGACGGCGGCCATGGGGCTGTTCAGCGAGGAGATCGACGGGGTCCGCGCCGCGGAGATCGGGATGGCGTGGAAGGCGGTGCCCGACGAGCAGGTCGAGGACCTCGCGATGGAGCTCGCCGGCCGCGCCGCCAAGGACCCGGAGCTCGCCCGCGAGGCGGCGCGCTCGTTCCGCACCGAGTCCGGCCCGCCCGGGATCGGCTGGGAGGCCGCCCTGCACTTCGAGCGGGCCACGCAGATGTGGTCCCAGCGGCGGCGCGAGACCGCCTGAGCACGCCCCGCCGGGCCGCCGCACCACCGGCGGCCCGGCGGGCAACCCCTGACCGGAGGAGACCGGCCATGCAGTTCGGCGCCACCACCCTCACCCCCGCCGAGGAGTCGCTGCGCGCCGAGGTGCGCGACTTCCTGGCCGCGGAGCTCCCCGAGGACCACCGGCCGGCGCTCGGCTTCGCCGGCCGCTACGACCCGGACTTCTCCCGGAAGCTCGCCGCCCGCGGGTGGGTGGGCATGGCGATCCCGCCCGAGTACGGCGGGCACGGCCGCAGCGCGGTGGAGCGCTTCGTCGTCGCCGAGGAGCTCCTGGCCGCCGGCGCCCCGATCGGTGCGCACTTCGTGGCCGACCGCCAGACCGGCCCGGCGCTGCTGCACTTCGGCACCGAGGAGCAGCGCCGCCGCTTCCTGCCGGGCATCGCGGCGGGAGAGATCTACTTCTCGCTCGGGATGAGCGAGCCCGATTCCGGCTCCGACCTCGCCTCGGTGCGCACCCGGGCGACCAGGGTCGACGGCGGCTGGACCGTGACCGGCACCAAGGTTTGGACCAGCGAGGCGCACCGCAACCACTTCTTCGCCGTGCTGTGCCGCACCTCCCCGATGGAGGAGGGCCGGAAGCACGCCGGGCTGTCGCAGCTCATCGTCGACCTGCACGCTGACGGCGTGCGGGTCTCGCCGATCCCGTACCTCGACGGATCGCACCACTTCAACGAGGTCGCCCTCGAGGACGTCTTCGTTCCCGACGACATGGTCCTCGGCGAGATCGGCTCGGGCTGGCAGCAGGTCACCAGCGAGCTGGCCTACGAGCGCAGCGGGCCCGACCGGTGGCTCTCGACGTTCCCGGTGCTGCGGGAGTTCGTGCGGGAGGGGGCCGGCAAAGCGGTCGCCGACGACGAGGCGACGGTCATCGGGCGGCTGGCCGCCCGGGCCTGGGCGATCCGGGCGCTGTCGCTGTCGGTGGCTCGCGCCCTGGACGCCGGGGCGGTGCCGGTCATCGAGGCGGCGCTGGTCAAGGAGGTCGGCACGCGGTTCGAGCAGGACCTGGTGGAGGCGCTGCGGGTCGCCGCCGAGACCGAGGTCGACCAGAGCACGGGCACGCTCTTCCAGCGGCTGCTGGCCGAGGCAGTGCTCACCTCGCCGTCCTACACGCTGCGCGGCGGCACCACCGAGATCCTGCGGTCCGTGGCCGCGAAGGGGCTGGCATGAGCGAGCACAGCACGATGCTGACCGAGGTGGCTGCGGGGCTGATGCGCGATCTCTGCACCCCGGAGGACGTCGTCGCGGCGGAGGCGACCGGGTGGAGCGACCGGCTCTGGTCGGCGCTGACCGAGGCGGGGTTCCCCTACGTGTCGGTGCCGGAGGAGGCCGGTGGCCCGGGCGGGGACGTCGCCGACGCGTGCGCGCTGCTCGCCGTGGCCGGACGGTTCGCCGCACCGGTGCCGCTGGCCGAGAGCGGGCTGCTGGCCGGCTGGGCGCTGGCCGCCGCGGGGCTGGAACTGCCGGAAGGCCCGGTGTCGGTGGCGGTGGGCCGGCCGGGTGACGCCGTCGAGCTCTCCGGCGGGCCGGGGCGGTGGCGGCTGACGGCGCGGGTGCAGCGGGTGCCCTGGGGTGGCCGGAGCACCCGGGTGGTGCTCCTGGCGTCCGTCGGCGGCCAGCGGCACGTCGTCTGCGCACCGACGGAGGCGGCGCGGGTGGAGCCGGGCCGCAACCTCGCGGCGGAGCCCCGCGACACCCTGGCCTGGGACGACGTGCCGCTCGGCGACGAGGCGGTCGCCGCGGCGCCGGCCGGTGTGGACCCCGACGCGCTGCGGCTGCGCGGGGCGCTGGGCCGGGCGGCGCTGATCTCGGGGGCGCTGGAGCGGGTGGGCGAGCTGACCGTCCGGTACACCGGTGAGCGGCAGCAGTTCGGCCGGCCGGTGGCCCGGTTCCAGGCGGTGCAGGCGCACCTCGTGACGATCGCGGAGGAGGCGGAGCTGGCCCGGCTGGCCGTCGAGGTGGCGGCGCGCAACGCGCGGCCGGAGCCCGGCTTCTTCGACGTGGCGGCGGCCGCTTCCGTGACCGGCGAAGCGGCGACCCTCGCGGCCCGCGCGGCGCACCAGGCGCACGGTGCCATCGGGATGACCAAGGAGTACGAGCTCGGCCAGCTCAGCCGGCGGTTGTGGTCGTGGCGGGACGAGTTCGGCAGCGAGCGCACGTGGGGCCGGGAGCTCGGGCGGCGGCTGGCCGACGCCGGCGCCGACGAGCTGTGGCCGACGATCTCGAGGGGGCTGGTGAGCGCATGAGCACCGACTGGGACGTCGCCGTCGTCGGCGCCGGCGTCGCCGGGCTGACCGCGGCACGGGTGGCCGCCGCGGCCGGGCTGCGGGTGGTGGCCTACGACCGGATGGCCCCGGGCGGGCAGCTGGTCAACCTGACCTCGGTGCACGACTACCCGCGGCCGGGGCAGGTCGTCGGGTCGACCGGGCTGATGTCGCGGCTGGTCGCCGAGGCGGAGGCCGCCGGTGTGGTCATGGCCTTCGACGAGGTCACCCTGGTGCGGCCCGGCACCCCGGCGCGGCTGGAGACGAGCGGGGGTGCGGCGACCGCGGGCGCCGTGGTCGTGGCGACCGGGCTGGGCGCGGGGCGGCTGGGCCTGCCCGGGGAGGAGTTGTTCGTCGGCCGCGGGATCTCCACCTGCGCCGGGTGCGACGGCCCCCTGTTCCAGGGCCGCCCGGTGGTCGTGGTGGGCGACGACGGGTGGACCGCCGAGGAGGCGCTGGAGCTGGCCGAGGTCGCGTCCGCGGTCACCGTGCTCGTGCCGGGGGAGCCGCGGTGGGACGCCGACCGCGCGCGCCGGCTGGCCGCCGCGGACGGGGTCGAGGTGCTGACCGGCGCGAGCGTGACCGCCCTGCGGGGTGAGGGCCTGCTCGCCGGCGTCGTCGTCGCCACGCCCGGTGGGGAGCGCGAGCTCGCCGCGGACGGGCTCTTCCCGTACGTGGGACGCCGGGGCCCGGGCGGGCTGGTCGAGTCGGTGCCTGCCGACGGCGCCGGGCGGTTGCTCGCCGACGGGGTGCGCACGGGAGCCGGCACGGTGGTGGTGGCGGGTGACGCGCGGTCGGGTGCGGCGCAGTCGGTGGCGGCCGCGGTCGAGGACGGGACCGCGGCGGGGGAGGCGGCGGTGGCCGCGCTCCGGGCGGCGGCCGGGCCGGGGCTGCAGATCGTCGACCCGACCTACGGCGTGCCGGCGGACGAGGCCGAGGGCGTCGTCCCGGTGGGCGGCGGCGCGGACTGGACCGAGGTGGCGCTGTTCTCCAACTCCAAGCCGAACGCCACCGAGCTGCTCCGCGGGGTGGGTGGCCGGCTGCAGGAGCACTGGCGGCTGCCCGAGCTCGGGTTCGCCAGCAAGCCCAACGCCTCCGCGGCGGCCGACAAGGACCTCATCGACTGGCTGTCGCAGCGCTACAAGATGGTGCTGGTGGCGGTCGGTGACTAGGGCTCGTGCTCGTCGTGGAGTCTCCACGACTCGGTGGAACTGGAGAAGCGTGGCGTCGTGGCACCGCTGCTGGTGACCTCGACGTTCCTGCCGCTGGTCGAGGCGCAGGCCAAGGCCCGGCGCGTGACGCCGCGGGTGATCGTGGTGCCGCACCCCGTCGGCGGGCTCAACGAGCAGGAGCTCGCGGAGCGGATCGAGGCCGCGGCCGGTGCGCTGCTGCCGCTGGCCGACGAGGCTCGGGGGAGCGCATGACCGAGGTGATCGAGCTCCCCGGGGTGACCGAGGAGAGCTGGCACGAGGTCGCGTGGGAACGCGGCTGGGGGGATGGGCTGCCGACGGTGCCGCCGACCCCGCAGCGGGTCGCGGCGGCGCTGGAGGCGCTGGAAGGCATCGACCTGGAGCTCGGGCCGGTGCCGCCGTCGGGGCTCGTGCCGACGCGGGAGAGCTTCGCGGCGAACGCGGTGATGGCCGGCTGCCGGCCGGCCGACCTGCCGGTGGTGCTCGCCGCCGTCCGCGCGCTGCTCGCGCCGGAGTACAACCTGCACGGCGTGCTGGCCACGACCCACCCGTGCGCGCCGCTGGTGATCGTGAACGGTCCGGTGCGGACGCTTCTGGGGGTCAACGGCGGCACAAACTGCTTCGGCCAGGGCGCCCGGGCCAATGCGGTGATCGGCCGGGCGGTGCAGCTGGTGACGACGCACGTCGGCGGGGCGCGACCCGGCTCGATGGACCGGTCGACGCAGGGCGGGCCGGCGAAGTACACGTGGTGCTTCGGCGAGAACGAGGAGGAGAGCCCGTTCGAGCCGTTCTCGGTGCGCCGCGGGTTCGCGCCGGGGGAGTCGACGGTGACAGTGGCGGCGTGCGAGGGGCCGCACAACATCAACGACCACGGCAGCACGACCGGTGAGGGCCTGCTGATGACGATCGCCGGCACGATGGCGCAGACGGGGTCGAACAACCTCTACGTGAAGGGGCCGCACTTCCTGGTGCTGGGCCCGGAGCACGCGGCGACCCTGCACCGCGACGGGTGGACGGCGGAGTCGGTGCGCGAGCGGTTGTGGGAGCAGGCGCGGGTGCCGGTGTCCAAGGTGTCGGAGGAGAACCAGCGGCAGTTCGAGGACTGGGGCGTGGAGCCCGAGGGGGACTTCTACCCGGTCAGCACCGGCCCGGAGATGCTGCACATCCTGGTCGCGGGCGGTGCGGGCAAGCACTCGGCGTGGATCCCCTCGTTCGGCGCGACGGCGGCAGTCACGCGCGCGGTGCCGGAGCGGCCGTGAGACCGGATTCCGCGGGCCCGTGGTGAACGCGGCGGACCTGCCGCTGGTCGGGGCCGATGCCGACCCCGGGGCGGTGCTGGCCGACCTGCTGGCCGCGGGGCACGGGGACGGGCTGCCGGTGGTGCCGCCGACCGCGGCTCGGCTCGGGGCGATGCTGGACGGCGTCACGGCGCCCGACGAGGAGCTCGGGCTGGTGCCGCCGCTGTTCGGCCCGCTGACCGTGGGCTCGGTGGCCTGGTACGCGGTGCTCGCGGGGTGCCGGCCCGGGGAGCTGCCGGTGGTGGTGGCCGCGTGCCGCGCGGCGCTCGAGGAGCCGTTCAACCTGCTGGGGCTGTCGACGACGACGGGGGCGCCGGCGGTCGCGGTGCTGGTGCACGGGCCGGTGGCGAGGCGGCTCGGCATGACGTCGGGTGCCGGCGGGCTGGGGACCGGGAACCGGGCGAACGCCTGCATCGGGCGGGCGGTGTCGATGGCGCTGGCGGGCATCGGGGGAGCGACGGCCGGGCTGACCGACATGGCGACGATCGGGCAGCCGGCGAAGTACACGTGCTGCACCGCCGAGGCGGCGCGCCCGCTGCCGTCGCTGGCGCAGCGCCGGGGCCTCGGGGTGGACGTCGACGCGGTGACGGTCATCGGCGTCGGGAGCGTGGTCGAGGCGCTGCCCGGGGAGGGCTATCGGGAGCCGCCGTCCGTGCTGGGGCCGGCCGCGGCGGCGATGGCCGGGGTCGCGCTGGCGTCGGGCGACCCGCGGCGTGCCGCGCTGGGGGAGCAGTTCCTGCTGCTGCCGCCGGAGCCGGCCGAGCTGCTGGCGGTGCACGGGTGGGGGTACGCGCGGATCGCGCAGTTCCTCTTCGAGCAGGCCAGCGCGCTGTTGCAGGGCTCGGCACCGGTGCTCGCCTTCCACGCGGGGCTGGCGCGGTACTCGGCCGGGGACCTGCGCGTGGCGGCCTCGCCGTCCGATGTGCACGTCGTCGTCACCGGGGGTGCCGGGGTGAAGATGCTGCTCCTGCCGACGTGGCCGGGCGGCTCCCGGTCGGTGACGGCGCCGGTGCGTGCCCTGGTGCGGCGCTGACCGTCGCCGATCAGACCGTCTCGGGCACCCGCAGCTCGGCCACGACGAGGTCGAAGGTGGCGACCTCGACGACCTGCGCGCCGGTCCGGCGGCTGAACGCCTGGCGCAGTTCGGTGGCGTGCTCGATCGCCGCCTGCATGGCGTCGCGCGAGTCGTAGGTGACGGCGGTGACGGCGCGGCCGGTCTCGGGCTGGACCAGCACGCTCACCGAGCAGAAACCGGGGATGTCCTCCAGGCGCGGCACCATGCTCATGCCGAAGGCCTCGGTCATCCCGTCGAGCCGCTCGGGCCTGCCCTCGGTCCAGGTGACGCGGGCGCAGGCGCTCTCGGGCGCGGGGTGCATGCGGTGCAGGACGCCGATCGTCCACTCGTCGATCACGGCCGGGCCGCCGAGGATGTCGCTGGCCCGGGCCCGCATGGCCTTCACCTGCGGGGCGCTCTGGCGGAGAGCGGTGGTGTCCTCCCAGGCGCTGGTGACGATGCAGCGGCCGGAGTGCCGGTCGGCGAGCATCGACAGGCCGATGAAGCCGTCCATGCCCATGACGGCGGGGAGGACGCGGGTGCGGATGTAGACGATGCCCCGCTCGACCTGGGCGGGGTTGCCGGCGATGGTGGTGGAACGCGCGTACATGCGACGGCTCCTCTGGTGAGCGGGCGGCGTCGAAGGGCGATGCGGCGGTGTCCACTGTCCTCGCACGAGCACGCCTTGGGAACGGATCCGGACGCGTGGGTCCCGTCGGTCAGTGGCGCTGAGGGTCGGGTGGTGCTTGCTCGTCGAGCCAGGGTGGGTCGGGTTCGGGGTCGTGGCTCCAGCCGGATGGGCGGGTGCTGCGGGAGACGCCGCTGGGTGTGCGGACGGTGAGGCGACCGTCCCTGTGCAGGTGGAAGCGCCAGCCGCGGGCGAAGGTCTTGATGCGGTGATGGCGGCGGCACAGGCAGCAGAGGTTCCAGCAGTCGGTGGGGCCGCCGTCGGCGTGGGGGGTGCCGTGGTCGATGTCGCAGCGTCCGGCGCGTCGTCGGCAGCCGGGCATGCGGCAGTGCCGGTCGCGGACGTGCAGGAACCGGCGTTGCGCGGCGGTCGGTGCGTAGGCGGTGGTCGGTGCCGGCGGCCCCAGCCCTGAGCCGGGTTCTCGGTCACCGCGCGAGGGGGTCCTGGCGGTTCTTCCGCGGCGGGTGGGGCGGCGGTGCCCGGCGGCGCGGCGGAGCTGGCTGCGGGT
Source organism: Blastococcus sp. SYSU DS0541 (assembly GCF_054050875.1). NCBI lineage: Bacteria > Bacillati > Actinomycetota > Actinomycetes > Geodermatophilales > Geodermatophilaceae > Blastococcus > Blastococcus sp. SYSU DS0541. Next base: position 169,421 of record NZ_JBJHAD010000008.1, read on the forward strand.
GGCGACGGCGACGAGCCGCCCGTCGGCCGGGTTCCCGATGGCCACCTGAACGCACCCGCCAGCCGGTGCAGCACCGACGCCGAGCATGTCCAGTTCGTGCAGGATCTCCCGGCATTGCGCGGCGGTGACGACCTCGCCGGCGACCTCTGCGGCCGGCTGGCTGCTGTTGTTGCGGTCGGGGTCGTGCAGCGAGGGCAGCGGTGCGTGGATGGTCAGGACGGCGGTGACCGGAGGCCGGGTGTCGTCCCAGGGGCGCAGGATCAGGTCGGCGGCGACGGCGGCGCGGAGCACGCCGATGGGGCGGGAGTCGCCGTCGGCGCGCAGCAGGCGGGCGTACTGGTCGATCGCGTCGGCGCAGGCGGCGGCGAGGTGGACCGGGAGGTCGGCGACGAGCTGGCTCATCCCGTCGCCGGTGCGGCGGGTGGTGACGTCGGCCCGCTTGGCCGCTTCCTTGCGGCGCTGGTCCAGGGCGTCGGCGTCCAGGCGGGCCAGCGTCCGGCGCACGCGGGCGCGCAGTTGGGCGACGGTGAGCCGGCCGGCGTCGGGCAGGACGCGGCGTTCCACCTCGGCGATGACGTCCGGCGTGGCCGTGGACAGGAGGTCGACCAGGGCGCGCATCTTGCGCACGTCGATGCGGCCGGCGTAGAGGGCGTCCCAGGTGCCCGTCAGCAGGGTGGTGAGCAGGATCGATTCGACGGCGAGGGCTTCGGCCTCGACCTCGGAGCAGTTGCGGATCTGCGCGAGCTCGGACACGAAGGTCTCGCTGACCTGGGCCAGCACCTCGGATCGGCGGAGCCGGCTGTCCAGCCCCGGACCGCCCAGCGGGCCGAAGTCGCGGTCGCGGTCGATGGAGCGGCGCCGGGCGAGCGCGGCGATCGCCTCCGCGCGCTCGGCGGCGTGCCGGGCCTCGCGGGCGTCGGCGGCCCAGATGTCGGCGACGAGTTCGAGGTCGCTCAGGCCGGGGGCGTGCGTGTCGGGCACCCAGGGGATCGGGACGCCGTCTTCCGGCCCGCGGGGTGGTTCGCCCATGAACACACCTGCACCGTAGGGCCGACCACCGACAGTTTCCGCAGCTCAGCGCCTCGGCCCAAAGGGGGTGGAGAGAAGGCCGTCGTCCCACAGCACCGCAGCCGCCAGGCCTGCAGGCTGAGCACACCCCGACGGCTGACGTGTCAACGGTGTCCGCGGTCCCCGGCCCGGCGTTCTCGAGTGCCAGGTCTCCTGCCCGCGTCCGGTCGCCGTCAGCCCAGGTGGGTGCGGAACCAGTGGAGCTGGGCCGGAGCTGATACGGAGAACGAGTCGCCGACGTAGGCGTCGAAGTGCCCGACCGGCAGCACGACGAGCTCCTTGGGCTGCCTCGCGCGCTCGTAGTACTCGAGCGTCAGGTCGGCAACCGTGAGGTGGTCCTTCGCGGCGACGACCATCATCAGCGGGGTGGGAGAGATGTCGGCGATGTAGGCGCCCGGCTCGTACTCGACGAACATCTCGACCGACCGCAGGGTGACCTCGTTCCGCCAGGACGGCGCTCGCTCCTGGACCGGGCCGAAGAAGAAGTCGTGGGTGTCCTCGGTGGGGAGGGCGGCCATCTCGGCGGGGTCCTTCTCGTAGGCGACCTGGATCATCGCCGGGTCCTGACCCGCGTATCGGGCTGCCCGGTCCCCGTCGAATGCGGCGCGCAGCCCGGCGAAGGCGTCCGCACGGATCAGTCGGCGGGCGTTCTGCAGGCCGCTGACCAGCGGTACCTGCGAGACGACCGCCTTCACCCGGCGATCCAGCGCGGCGACGACGAGCACGTGCCCTCCGCTGTAGCTGGATCCCCAGACGCCGATCCGATCCGGGTCCGCCCACGGCTGGCCGCACGCCCAGGTGATCGCCGTCCGGTAGTCGCGCACCTGCTGCCAGGGGTCGATCTCGCCTCGCGGCGTGCCGTCGCTCGCGCCGAGGTTCCGGTTGTCGTACACCAGCACGCCCAGTCCGCCGGCGGCGAAGTGCTCGGCGAAGTCGTCGAGCAGGTGCTCCTTGACGGCGGAGAAGCCGTGGGCCATCACCACGAGCGGCGCCGGTCCGCCGACGCCGTCGGGGGAGTAGTGCCAGCCCCGCAGCGTCACGCCGTCCTCGGTCCGGAACTCCACGTCCTCGCGCATGTCTCCTCCTCGTGCGGCCGCCGTGGCCGCTCCCCCCGACGGTCGCCGTTCCGCCCCCGGCGGTCCCGGCGATGCGTGCAGCCGGCCGGTCGTTCCGTGCAGACCTTGCGGGCGGTGGTCCCGGCGCGGTTGCATGCGGGCACGGCGGCGGGAGGACGACGGCGATGGCTCTTCAGGCGGTGTCGTGGAGCCCGGCCGGGGTGCCGGCGGCTGACCGGGTGGATGCCTGGCGGGAGGCGATCAGCTCCAGTCACCTGCCGTGGGCCCTGCAGCCAGGCCAGTCGGACGGACCCGCGCCGACCGAGAGCCTCATCGACTACCGCGTCGGCGACCTCTCCCTGGTCGACTGCTGGTGTGGCCCGTGCGCCGGGCACCGGGGCCCCACCGAGCGAGCGCGGACGGATACGGACACCGTCGGGGTGCTCTTCGTGCGGGCCGGAGAGGAACTCGTCGAGATCGGCGACGAGCGCCTGGTCGTGCGCCCGGGCTCGGCGCTGGTGTGGCGCAGCAGCGAGGCTGTCCGGTTCGTGGTCCCGGGTCCGCTGCACAAGTGGACTCTGCTCCTGCCGGCGACCCGGGTGCCCGCGCTGGCCCGGCCGGGCGTACGGCTGATCGAGGCCAGTGGTGTCCGGCTCCTGGCCGGGCTGCTCGGCACGACGATGGAGTGGGCGAGCACCCTCGACGGCGCGATGGGCCTGCCGGTGGCCGACGCGGCCGTCGACCTCCTGACCGGCGCACTGCCGCGTGATGCAGCGCCTGCCGATCCCACAGCCGCCACCTGGGCCCGGGTGAGCGCCTACGTACGGCAGCACCTCTCCGACCCCGACCTGTCGCCTGCCCGGATGGCGGCGGCCGGGTTCGTCTCACTGCGGTCCCTGTACGCGCTCTTCGCGGCCCGGGACGACACGCCTGCGCGGTACGTGCGCCGGCTCCGGTTGGCCGCAGCGCGGCGGGAACTGGAACGGGCCGGGACGCGGATGACCGTGGCAGAGGTGGCGCACGGGTGCGGCTTCCGTGACCAGACGACCTTCGGCCGGGCGTTCCGCGCCGAGTACGACCGCAGTCCCGACGAGGTCCGACGGGCGGTCAGGTCCGGGGACTGACGTGGATTCGCGTCAGTCGTAGGGATTGGTCAGGACGGTCCGGGCCTGCAGGATGTCGAAGGTGACCGGGGGGCCGTCGGTGGTGGTGGTCCCCGGCACGTCGGCTGCGGCGCCGCCGTCGACGGTGAAGGTGGCGCCCCAGGTGACGGTGAGGTGGGCGGTGTAGGTGCCGGGGCGGTAGCTGTGCTCGATGGTGTGGTCGGGGTAAGGGGCGCCCGGCTCCGTGGTGGTGATCTGGCCGGCTGCGTCGCCGGTGTGCCAGGTGAACCGCTCGGCCGTGGCTTCGATGACGACGGTGAAGCCGCGGATGTCGACGGTGAAGGTCTGGGCGGTGGGGGAGTCGGTGTAGAAGATGACCGGCAACCCCGTCAGGCCATTCCCGGGTGGCTGGTGCCGGGTCGCGAGTTGGGGAAGCGGCAGTCGCTGGAAGTAGCCGAAGACCTCATCGGGCGACGGCGGCGGGTTCAACGCGGTGATGTCGATGCAGGCCCGCGTCCCGACGATCCAAGGACCTACTTGAGTGCCCACCGGCGCGCCACCGCTATCGAACCCGTCCACCGTCGTGGTGCCACCGTCTAGCCCAGTTATCGCGAGGCGTCGTTGTTCCATTACCAAGTCCTCGATGACTCGGCCAGGGGGCGCTGGGCACTCAAAGAAATCGCTGGGTCGGCATCCGCCATTCTCGCGATCACTAACGACGCAGGGTCGGGATAGTCGATATGTGTAGGGATGTTCCTTTAGGGCGGCATTACTCGCGAGCCACCCACCACCCGGGGTCTGCTCAACCAGGGCGGCTGTAATTGCCCCGGGAGCCGTCTCGACGTGCGGGCAGACGACTCGTCCGCACGTCACATGGTCTGCGGTTGCTGTCGTTGGGGTCAGGCAGGCTATGGCGACGCAAAATAGGACCAGGACTCGAAAGGTGTGCATCATCCGAATGTCAGGTCGCGCATGAGCCATGACTGTCGCGTGGAGTCCCACACGACCGCCACACCTCCGGTGATGCCTGAGTAGGCGGCGGAGCCGCCATGTGCAGGAGTGCCCGAGCGATCCAGGACCACAAACTCCGCCTGGTCCACGATGATCGGGAAGTCCGCAGCGCCGTCCTTCATGACTGGAGCGCCGACCTCGATGATCGTCAGTTCTCCCCCTTCGTAGTCCTGGCCGGCCGACGCAGCCTCCTCGGTGCTCGAGGCGATTCGATCGCAGTCTCGACATCCGTCGCTGAGCTGGCGCAGCGGCCCGGCGTCCATGACGGTCGAAGTCCGATTGATGAGGTCGACGTAGTAGCGGACGAAGGCTTCTGCGCCGTCCGCCGTCTGCTCGCGGGCCTCGTCCGGCATGGGCATGTCTTCCGGTCCGAGCGGTGGGAGCGCCTCCGTGGTCGGCGAGGCTTCCGTCGTCGGCAGGCTGGTGCTGGCTTCCTGCTTCTCCGAGCATCCCGTCAGCAGCACTGTGCCGGCCATCACGCAGCCGAGCGTCGTCCGGGTCAGGCCCCCACGGCTTCCACGCACAGCGGGAGACTACGCAGAGTTCGCTTGCATCCGATTCCGTAACTGTGGACAGGCCGCCGGATCGGGTGACCGCCCCCGCGCACGAGACCTGGCTCACCGGCGCAGAATCCCCAGCCGGGACCAGCCGCAGACGGGGGACGCATGAGCACGGAGCAGACGACGGGCACCAGCCCCTTCGACACGAGCGGCATCGAGGTCGGCCCCGACGGCGTCCGTCGCTACACCGGCCTGCCCCGGAACATCGTCCGCGTGCTGGCCGAGCAGGCCCGGCAGCACGCCGACCGGACCGCCATCGTCGAGCTCGACGGCGGCCGGCTCACCTACGCCCAGCTGTGGCAGCGCGCCCTCCGCGTCGCCGGCGGCCTCCGCGCCGCGGGCGTCACCACCGGCGACCGGGTCGCGGTCCAGCTGCCGAACGGCGTCGACTGGGTGCTCGCCTTCTGGGGCGCCCAGCTCGCGGGCGCCGTCGTCGTCCCGATGAACACCCGGCTGGCCCCCGCCGAGGCCGACTTCATCCTCGCCGACTGCGGCGCCCGCCAGGTGATCCGCCCCGGGGAGCCGCTGCCCGACGGCGAACCGGGAGAGGTCCCCGATCCGCAGCACACCGACGTCGCCGCGCTCTTCTACACGAGCGGCACCACCGGTCGCCCCAAGGGCGCGATGACCACCCACGAGAACTTCCTGAGCAACATCGAGTCGGTCATCCGCTGCCGCGAGCTCAGCCGCGACCCGGAGGCAGCCCACGCCACGCTGATCTCCGTCCCGCTGTTCCACGTCACCGGCTGCAACTCCCAGTTCCTCACCCAGATCGCGCTCGGTGGCAGGAGCGTGCTGATGCCGAAGTTCGACGCCACGGTCTTCTTGACGGCCATCCCCGAGCACGGGATCACGCTGCTCACCAGCGTCCCGACCATCTACGAGCTGGTGCTGCGCCACCCGGCGCTGGCGACGACGGACGTCTCCACCGTCCGCACCCTCAGCTACGGCGGCGCACCCATCGCCCCGGAGCTGGTGCACCGCCTCCGCCAGGCCTTCCCGAACGCCCGGCTCGGCAACGGGTTCGGCCTGAGCGAGACGAGCGCGCTGGCCACCTTCCTCCCGCACGAGTACGCCGAGACCCACGCCGACGCCGTCGGATTCCCCACCCCGGTGAACGAGGTGCGCCTCGACCGCCCCGACCCGGTCACCGGCGTCGGCGAGCTGCTCGTGCGCGGGCCGAACGTCGTCGCCGGCTACTGGGGCGACCCGGAGCGGACCGCGGAGACGTTCGTCGACGGCTGGCTGCACACCGGCGACCTCGCGACCCTCACCGACGGCGTCGTCCGGATCGTCGACCGCGCCAAGGACATGATCAACCGCGGCGGCGAGAACGTGTACAGCGTCGAGGTGGAGAACGCCCTCGCCGAGCACCCCGACGTCCTCGAGGTCGCCGTCGTCGGGGTCCCCGACCCGGTGATGGGGGAGAAGGTCGGTGCCGTCGTCCTGCCGAAGCCGGGCACGGACGCCGGCGAGCTGGTCGCGGGCCTGGCCGCCTTCGCCCGTGAGCGGCTGGCCGACTTCAAGCGCCCGCAGTTCGTCCGCGTCATCGACGGCCCGCTGCCGCGCAACGCCGGCGGCAAGGTGCTGAAGGCCCCGCTGCGCGAGGCGGAGGGCTGGGTGGCCGTCCCCCGGTAGCGCTACGTTGCGGGAGGCCCGACCTCTCGGCGACAGGAGCACCCCGTGCGCATCGGCATGCCCATCTCCTACGACGGCGGCTACGACCGCACCACGGCTGTCATCGCCGACTTCGAGAAGGCCGGCCTCGACACCGTCTACGTCGCCGAGGCCTACTCCTTCGACGCCGTGAGCCACCTCGGCTACCTGGCCGCGCGGACGACGACGGTGGAGATCGCCTCGGGCATCCTCAACATCTACTCCCGGACGCCGACGCTGCTGGCCATGACCGCCGCCGGCCTGGACTTCCTCTCCGGTGGCCGCTTCACCCTCGGCATCGGCGCCTCCGGGCCGCAGGTGGTCGAGGGCTTCCACGGCGTGCCCTACACCGCGCCGCTGGCCACCACCCGCGAGGTCGTGGAGGTCTGCCGCGCGGTGTGGCGCCGGGAGAAGGTCGACCACCACGGGGCGCACGTCGACATCCCGCTGACCCGCGAACGCGGTGGCAGCGGTCTCGGGAAGCCGCTGAAGCTGATCAACCAGCCGGTGCGGGAGCGCATCCCGATGCTGCTGGCCGCCATCGGGCCGAAGAACGTCGCGATGGCCGCCGAGCTGTTCGAGGGGTGGCAGCCGGCGTTCTTCCTCCCCGAGGGCAGCGCGGCGGCGTTCGGCGACGCCCTCGCGGAGGGGACGGCGCGGCGGGACCCGGAGCTCGGGCCGCTCCAGGTCGTCGCCGACAGCCAGCTGCTGATCAGCGAGGACGCCGACGAGCAGGCGGCGGCGCTGGACCGGGTCCGCGCGAAGCTCGCGCTCTACGTCGGCGGGATGGGCGCCCGCGGCAAGAACTTCTACAACGAGCTGGCGGGGCGCTACGGCTTCGCCGACCAGGCGGCGACGGTGCAGGACCTCTACCTCGACGGGCGCAAGGACGAGGCCGCCGCGGCGCTGCCCGAGGAGTTCGTACGCGGCGTCGCGCTGGTCGGGCCCCGCGGGCACGTCGCCGAGCGGCTCGCCGCCTTCCGCGAAGCCGGGGTGACGACGCTGAACGTCACGCCCCTGGCCGCGGAACACGGCGAGCGGCTGCGCGCGATCGAGACGCTGAAGGCGCTCGCGTGACGCCGCTCGCCGCCCACGAGCAGGAGTTCGTCGCGCTCACCGCCGAGTTCGTCGACCGGCGGGTGCGCCCGCGGGTGGCCGAGTTCGAGGCGGAGGACCGCTACCCCGAGGCCTTCATCGAGGAGATGAAGGCGCTCGGCCTGTTCGGCCTGCTCGTGCCCGAGGAGCACGGCGGCAGCGCGGTGAGCACCGCCTGCTTCGCCCGCGTCACCGAGGAGCTGGCGCGGGGCTGGATGAGCCTGGCCGGCGCGATCGGCGGCCACTCGGTCATCTCCCACCTGCTGGCGACCGTCGGCACGGACGAGCAGCGGGCCCGCTACCTGCCCCGCATGGCCACCGGCGAGGTGCGGGCCACCATGGCGCTCACCGAGCCCGGCGGCGGCAGCGACCTGCAGGCGATGCGCACGCACGCCGTCCGCACGGACGACGGCTGGGCCGTCACCGGCAGCAAGACCTGGATCTCCAACGCCCAACACAGCGGGCTGATCGGCCTGCTCTGCCGCACCGACCGCGACGCCGTCCCGCCGCACACCGGCATGAGCGTGCTGCTGGTCGAGCCCGGCGAGGGCCTGGAGATCTCGGCCAAGATCCCCAAGCTCGGCTACCGCGGCGTCGAGGCCTGCGAGCTGAGCTTCGACGGCATGCGCGTGCCGGCCGGCGCCGTCCTCGGCGGGGAGCCCGGCCGGGGCTGGGTGCAGATGATGCGCGGCCTCGAGGTCGGCCGGGTCCAGGTCGCCGCCCGCGCGGTCGGGGTCGCGCAGGCGGCGTTGGCCGCCGCCACCCGGTACGCCCAGGAGCGGGAGACCTTCGGCGTCCCCATCTGGAAGCACCAGTCGGTCGGCAACCTGCTCGCCGACATGGCGACCAAGGTGCAGGCCGCCCGGCTGCTCACCGCCGACGCCGCCGAGAAGCTCGACAGCGGCGCCCGCGCCGACATGGAGGCCGGCATGGCGAAGCTCTTCGCCTCCGAGGCCGCCATGCAGGTCGCGCTGGACGCCATGCGGGTGCACGGGGGCTACGGCTACTCGAAGGAGTTCGACGTCGAGCGCTACTTCCGCGACGCACCGCTGATGATCCTCGGCGAGGGCACGAACGAGATCCAGCGCACCGTCATCGCCGCCCAGTGGATCGCCCGCCACCGGATCTAGCGGCACGGCCCCTCGACGAGCGGCAGCACCCTGCCCGCGACCGCCACGTGCAGGCTCCAGGTATCCGCGACGAGGTCGTCGTCGAGCACCGACCGCAGCTCCTGGGCCCAGGCCTCGTCCTCCGCGGTGACCACCGGCTCGCCCGGCCGGCACAGCGCCAACGCCAGGTGCCCCGTGCCGCCGAGCTGGTCGTGGACGACCGAGCCGTGCACCTCCCGGAGCCCGACCAGCAGAGCGGGCTCCGGGAGGGCCGGCAGGTCGTCCACGGGGACGACGACCGGTAGCTGGCGGCCGTCGACGTCGAACCAGGTCAGCCAGAGGCTGCGGGCTCCGAACCCGTCGGGGCCGAGCAGGGTGGACCAGCGGTCGGTGAGCTCGGCGGCGGAGCGGACACGGGCATCGGCGAGCGGAGAGGTCGTCATGCCCGTCACCGTGGCAGGTCGCGGGGACCGGCGACGGCGTTGTCCACAGGTCAGCGGTGGCCGAGGCCCCCGGGACCGTGGTCGGCGGGCACCCGCTCGTCGACCGGCGGGGGGCCGGGCGGCGTGCCGTCGCCCCACGGGCGGTCGCTGAGCTGGTCGCGGTTGTGCGGGATCAGCCAGCCGGACGTGTCGGGACCCTGCGGGATGATCTGCGTCGGGTTGATGTCGGCGTGGACCACGTAGTAGTGCTCCTTGATCTGGGGGAAGTCGATCGTGTCGCCGAACCCGGGCAGCTGGAACAGGTCGCGCGCGTACGCCCAGAGCACCGCCATCTCGCTGAGCTTCTGCCGGTTGCACTTGAAGTGGCCGTGGTAGACGGTGTCGAACCGCGCGAGGGTGGTGAACAGCCGGACGTCGGCCTCCGTGACCTGCCCGCCCATCAGGAAGCGGCGGTCCTCCAGCCGGTCGCTGAGCCAGTCCAGCGCGGTGAACAGCCGGTCGTAGGCCTGGTCGTAGGCGCGTTGCGAGCCGGAGAAACCGCACCGGTAGACGCCGTTGTTGACCTCCTGGTAGACCCGCTCCATCACCTCGTCCATCTCGTCCCGCAGGTGCTCGGGGTAGAGGTCCGGTGCGCCCTCCCGGTGGTGGGCGGTCCACTGGGTGGAGAAGTCGAGGGTCATCTGCGGGAAGTCGTTGGTGACGACCGCGCCGCTGGGGACGTCGACCATCGCGGGCACCGTGATGCCGCGCGAGTACTCCGGGTCGCGGGCGAGGAAGGCCTCCTGCAGCCGCTCGTAGCCGAGCACCGGGTCGCGGCCGCCGGGGTCGAGGTCGAAGGTCCAGCTGCGCTCGTCGTGGGTGGGCCCGCACAGCCCCATCGAGATGGCGTCCTCCAGGCCCAGCAGCCGGCGCACGATGACCGCCCGGTTGGCCCACGGGCACGCCCGGGCGACGACGAGGCGGTAGCGCCCCGGCTCGACCGGCCAGGGGCCGAGGCCATCGGCGGTGATGCGGTCGGAGATGTACTTGGAGTCGCGGGAGTACTCCGCCTCGACGTAACCGGATCCGCTCTGGTTCTCACTCACCGGTGGGCCGTGCCCGGTGCCGCGCCCGCTCACACGCCGGCGGCGGTTGCGTTCCGGTGACCGTCGTCGCCCTCGCCGTCCCCACCACGGTCAGAGCCGGGCCGTCGTCGCGTCGTCCTCGACCCCGCCGAAGTAGTGGTCGAGCACCTCGCGGAACACCGGCTGGTCGGGGGCGGCGTGCGCGAACAGGGTCATCGACGAGCGCAGCTTCTGGGCGTCGATCCCGCCCATCACCTCGACGGGGTCCGCGGTGTCCAGCGCGGTGAGGGCGCGGGCGCACTCGACCAGCCGCCGGCCCAGCACCGGGTGGGCGAGGTAGGCCCGCGCCTCGTCCAGGCCGGAGATCGCGAAGCGCTGCGCCATGCCGCTGCGGCCCAGCCCCTCGATCTGCGGGAAGAGGAACCACATCCAGTGGGTGCGCTTCTGGCCCGCGCGGAGCTCCGCGAGCGCCTGGTCGTAGGTCTGGGTCTGGGCGTCGACGAAGCGGCGGAGGTCGAAGGGGTCGCTCACCGGACCAGCCTGCCGCACGCGATGAGATCCCGAGACCCCGGGCGTCTGGAGTGCATGGAGACGACGACCGTGGACCTGGGGCCGACGACGACCGAGCTGGCGCGGGTGGTCGCCGGCGTGCGGGACGACCAGCTGGGCGATCCCACCCCGTGCCCCGGGATGCCGGTGGCCGGCCTGCTCGACCACCTCCTCGGCCTGGCCCTGGCGTTCTGCCTCGCCGCGGAGAAGGCCCCGTTCGACGGCGGCCCGTCGGCGGACGCGGCCCGCCTGGCCTCCGACTGGCGCACCCTGCTTCCGGCCCGGCTCGAGGGGCTGGCCGCCGCCTGGCGGCGACCGGAGGCCCGGCAGGGCGAGACCGAGGTGGCCGGCGTCCGGATGCCCGGGGCGGCCATGGCTCTGGTGGCCCTGGACGAGGTGCTCGTGCACGGCTGGGACCTCGCCGTCGCCACCGGGCAGCCCTACCGGCCGGACCCCGCCGCGGTCGAGGCGTGCCTGGAGTTCGTGGGTCCCCGCGACGACCCCGCCGCCGAGCCCGACGGCCTCTTCGGGCCGGTGGTGCCGGTGCCCGGCGACGCGCCCGTGCTGGACCGGCTGCTGGGCCGCACCGGCCGCGACCCCAGCTGGCGGGCGCCCGGCGACCGGTAGGGCCACCCGGCCCGCGCACATGTCGAAGCCGTGTCATCTCCCGCCGTCGCCGCTGCTGCCCCCACCGGACGGGAACCGGAGGAGGACAGCACCGCAGGAGGAGGAGACATGCGCAGGAGTGCACGGATGGTCGTCGGAGCCGTGCTGGCCGCGGGCCTGGGGCTCAGCGGCTGCGGCGGCGACGACGAACTCGACCGGAACGAGGAGAGCGTCCCGGCCGTGTTCGACGAGGAGGAGGTCGGCAGCCCCGACCGGGTCGACGGCGGCGAGGAGGACGCCGACGGCGTGGACCGCGGCACCGGCGGCATCGACGAGGACGACAACACCGGCTCCGACGGCGACACGGGAGAGGAGGACGCCGGCAGCGTGGACGGCGGCCCCGACACCGACGACACCAGCGACGTCGGCTGATCCGCCGACACCCCGGGCCGCGGTAGCGATATCGGTCACGGTGCCGGTGCCCCGACCGGCCTGCCGATAAGGGCGGTGGGCGGCGGTCCCTCACGATCCCCGCCGCCCGGGGGGCACTGCATGAGCGAGCGACGACGAGGACGGATCGGCGACGGACTGGCCGTCCTGGCCGGCGCCCGGCCGGACGTGCTGGCCGCCGCACCCGGGGCGCGGCCCCGGTTCGTGGCGCTGGGCGGTGTCCTGCTGAGCACGGGCGCGCTGGCCGCGGTCTCCGCGGCGTTCGCCGTCGCCATGGCGCTGGGCGTCTGGTGGCCGCTGGCGGTGCTGGTGGGGTTGGGCTGGGGCACGGTCGTGGTCAACCTCGACCGCATGCTGATGGTCGGCATGGCGCACGACCCGTCCCTCAAGCGCAACGTGGCCATGGCCGTGCCACGCGTCGGGCTGGCGCTGGTGCTCGGCGTCGTGGTGGCCACGCCGCTGACGCTGCAGGTGTTCCACAAGGAGATCGACGCCGAGATCGTGTCGATGCAGGCCGAGGCCGCCGACGCGCACCGCCTGGCGCTGGAGTCCGACAGCCGGTTCGCCGGCCTGCCGGAGCTGCGCGAGCGCATCGCCGCGCAGGAGGCGGTCGTCGCCAGCGGGGGAGCGGCCGACGCGGGCCTGGAGGTCGTCCGCGCCGGCGTCACCGAGAAGCAGGCCGCCTACGACGGGGCCGTGACGCTGCAGCGGGAGCTGGACGCCAAGGCGCAGTGCGAGCTGGACGGCACCTGCGGCACCGGTGACGCCGGCACCGGCGAGGCCTACCTGCAGGCCCGCGCCGCCGCCGACGCGCAGGCCGGCGTCGTCACCGCGGCGCGCGCCGAGCTGGACGCCGCCGTCGCCGCGGTGACCGCCGCGGAGGGGCGCAGCGCCGCCCTCGCCGGGTCCTCGCTGGACGGCGACCGCGCCGAGCTGGCCCGCCTGACCGCCGAGCTCGACCGGCAGCAGGCCGCCTTCGACACGGAGAACGAGGGCTCCGGCGGCATCCTGCTGCGGTTGGAGGCACTGGACCGGCTGGGCGACCGGAACATGACCCTGGCCGCCGCGCAGTTCATGCTCTCGCTGCTGTTCATGTGCGTCGAGGTGCTGCCGGTGCTCATGAAGCTGCTGCTCAACTTCAGCCCGCCGACCGCCTACGACCGGCTGGTGCAGTTGCGCGACTCCGGTGACGTCGAGCTGGAGGAGATGGCGCAGGAGTCGCGGCGCACCGTGGCCCAGGCCAAGGAGGAGCTGCTGGTGCTCGCCGAGCGCGAGCGGGTCGACCGGCAGAAGGAGGCGATCCTGGCCCGCCGCCGGGCGGCGCTGGCCGAGGTCGCCGCCCGCACCGAGGCGGCCCGGACCGAGGCGGCCCGCGCCGACGGCCCCCGCGCCGAGCAACCACCGGCCGAGGGGCCGGCGGAGCCGCGCCAGCTGTGGGACACCGGCCCGATCCGCGAGCTCGCCCGGAGCGCCGCCGTCCGCACGGTGCGCTCGGTGCGCCGCCGCCCGGTCGACCGGACGCCCACCACCGTCTGAGCCCCGCCGCCCCGGACCTCCTCCCGAGGTCCGGGGCGCCGCGCGTCCGCCGGCAGTCCGCCCTGGACGCCCCCCCTGTGGGGGGGCGGGGGCAGGGCCGTGGGGGGGTTTTTGGGGTGCGGCGGGCGG
>NZ_JBJHAD010000009.1:0-162391 GCF_054050875.1 Blastococcus sp. SYSU DS0541
CCGCCCCCACCCCGCCTCCCCCCCCCCCCCCCAGCCACCCCCCACCGGGGGGCCGGCCCGCCGCGCGACGGCCGGCAGGCCGCCGGGGACGCCGACCGTGCGCCCGCGCGCCCGCTGCGCTGTGGCAGGGTTTCCGGCGTCGGCCGGCCGGACGCTCTCGCACCCGATGACCCGCACCCCGACGACCCCGCACCCCCGATGAAGGACGACCTCCCATGAGCACCGACACCCCGAACCCGACCGGCCCCCCGGCGGGCGAGGGCCAGCCGAACCCGTCCTTCCCGCCGCCCGTGCCGGCGGTCGCCGGGCCGACCGACGGCGTGACCAGCGGCGTCCTCGACGGCGGCGGTGTCGCCGGCGCATCCGCCCCGGGCGGGCAGCCGGAAGGCTCGGGCGAGCCGGGCTGGGCGGCGCGCAACAGCGGCCTGCTGATCGCCGCGCTGGTCGCCGTCGTCGTGGCGGCGATCGCCATCGCCGGCCTCGTCCTGTGGCGCGGCGGCATCGACGAGGACGACGCCGCCACCGAGGCCGCCGTCACCCGCGCGCTGGCCGAGCAGGGCGGTGAGGTGGAGACCATCGAGTGCGACGGCGACACCTGCGACGCGATCATCGGCGGTCAGGCCTACACCGTGCTGGTCCAGGTGGACGAGGACGGCGAGCAGCACTTCGGCGTGGCCGCCTACACCGGCGACTGACCATGACCCGACGCGAGCCCCGCACCCGACCGGGTGCGGGGCTCGCGGGTTCTCCGGATCAGAAGCTCGACCGCGGAACGCCCATGCCGGGGTCGATCCGGGTGGGGCCCGACGCCGACGGCGTCACGTCGAAGTCGAAGATCCCGGTCGGCAGGTAGACCGTGGAGCAGGAGTTCGGGATGTCGACCACCCCGGACAGCCGGCCCTCGATCGGCGCGGCGCCGAGGATCATGTAGCCCTGCTCCGGCGTGTAGCCGAACTTCGTGAGGTAGTCGATCGCGTGCAGGCAGGCGCGCTGGTAGGACAGGTGCGAGTCCAGGTAGCGCTGCTCGTCGTCCAGGGTGACCGACGTCCCGGAGAAGGCCAGCCAGCGCTCGTACCGGGGGTCGACGTTGCCCGGCATGAAGATGGCGTTCTCGCTCACCCCGTAGGTCTCCATGCCGCCCTTGATCAGGTCGACGTGCAGGTCGATGAAGCCGCCCATCTCGATGGCGCCGCAGAAGGTGATCTCGCCGTCGCCCTGGGAGAAGTGCAGGTCGCCGAGCGACAGCTTCGCGCCGTCGACGAACACCGGGTAGAAGACGCGGCTGCCCTTGGTCAGGTTCTTGATGTCCTGGTTGCCGCCGTTCTCCCGGGGCGGTGCCGTCCGCGCGGCCTCGCCCGCCACCCGGTCGTACTCCGCGCCCTCCAGCGTGCCGAGGATGGCGTCCTGGGGGAGCGGCGGCAGCGCCAGCGGCGGCACGCGGTCGGGGTCGGTGTCGATCAGCGCCTGCTCGCGGCGGTTCCAGCGGGCCAGCAGGTCGGCCGACGGCGCGGTGCCCATCAGTCCCGGGTGCACGATGCCGGTGAACGAGACCCCGGGGACGTGCCGGGAGGTGGCGGTCTGACCGGAGAAGTCCCAGATCACCTTGTAGGCGTCGGGGAACTGGTCGGTGAGGAAGCCGCCGCCGTTCTGCTTGGCGAAGATGCCGGTGTAGCCCCAGCCCTGCCCGGCGAGCGGCCCGGAGTCCTCCTGGGGGATGGGGCCGACGTCGAGGATGTCCACGATCAGGAGGTCACCGGGCTGCGCGCCTTCGACGGAGAACGGGCCGCTCAGGCAGTGCACCGTCGAGAGCGGGGCGTCCCGGACGTCGTCGGCGGAGTCGTCGTTGTGGATCGCCCCGTCGAACCACTCCCGGCAGTCGACGCGGAACGTGTCGCCGGGGCGGACGGTGACGTTGGTCGGGATGTCGGGGTGCCAGCGGTTGTGGCCCACGTACTTCTGGTCGGTGAACTTCTTGGACGAGTCCAGCGGGTAGACGACTTTCGGCACGGCTTGCCTCCTGGTCGGGCGACGCTGCACGGCCGGTGCAGCGGGGGTGGATCCGGCAGCGGGCGCGGTCACCTCCTCTCGTGGGCGGCGGGGGTGCCGGAGCGGGGGGACGGCGGCGCGTCGGGCTCCCGGAGTTCCGGCGCGGGTGCCCTCGCCTCCGCCGGCTGGGGCACGCGCAGCCTGGGGGCGAGCGCGAGCGACGCCAGGCAGATCACCGCGAGGACGATCGCGGACTCGGTGAGGTAGTCGCCCCAGACGCCGGTGAGCAGCATGAAGGCGGGGATCGCGGCGGTGAACACCCCGGCGACGACGGCGACCAGGCCGGTGAAGCGCGTCCACTCCTCGCGCTTGAGCCCGAGCACCACCCAGAACAGCGCCCAGAGGACGGCCCAGTAGAGCCAGATGACGCCGAAGGCCGGGTCGTCGAGGCGCCCGAAGTTCAGGCCGGCGTAGACCAGGGCGCACCCGGCGACGAACGCCGAGAACCACCCGAGCCCGGTGCCGTCCAGGCCGCCGAGCAGGTTGAACCCGACGTAGAGGTAGGTGAAGCCGAACAGGTACAGCCCCGAGGCGGCGAGGACCGCGTCGGGGTTCCCACCGGAGGTGAAGATCAGGTACGTCGGGGTGATCACCTGCAACCCACCGACGAAGAAGTTCAGCGGCGCGGCCGCCCGGGCGTCCACCCGGCCCAGGAGCATCAGGCCGTTGAGGATCAGGACGGCTCCGACGTACAGGAGTCCCACGCTGGCCATCTGGACATCCCCTCGCTGGTTGGCGTCGTGGTCCCCGTTCGGCGTAGCGGTGTCGCGTGGTGCGGTGTCGTGGTGCCCGGGTCAGGGCCGGGGGAGCCGGCGCAGCGCCGGGTTGGCGGCCACCGGGGAGGATCGGGCCGGCCGCGGGCCGGGGGAGGAGACGACCCGGGGTTCGTCGCGCGTGCGCTCGGTGCGGTCGATCAGCGCCCGGCGGGTGGCGTCACCGAGGGAGAGCCGCGGTGCGGTGATGACCCGCGCGGCGGCGGACCCGCAGGCGGGGCAGGGCGTCGTCGGCCCGGCGGTGCCGATCGGGTGCGAGCGCTCGGTGAGCCCGTGGTCGTCGCAGCGGTACACGTACTGCGCCATCGCCGTCCTCCGTCGAGCCGGGTGCGGTGATCGAGGTCGGCCACGCTGCTCGCGTGTGGAAGTGCTGGTCAACCCCTCGGGCGACGGCGACGCAGGCACGGCCGACCGTCCGGGATGGCGCATGCGCGCGCCCTCACCCGCCGTGCTGCCCCGTCACCGACCGCAGGGACTGCTGGTCACGGGCGGGGGACCGACGGCCCCGCCGCCCGCCACCGGGTCACGACCCCCGGCACGAGCTCGGCACCCGCGGCGGCCGCGGCGGCGCAGCCCAGCACCACGGCCCACGAGACCGGGTCCAGCGGCGTGCAGCCGAAGAACCGGCTCACCCCCGGGGTCTGCACGATCGCGACCAGGGCTGCCAGCGAGCCGGCCACGGTGACCAGCACCAGCGGGTTGCGCCGCCCCGACCACGCGGTCTGCGCCAGCTGCGTGGTGATCAGCGCGGCCAGCCCCATCGTGCTGGCCCGGCCGGGGAACACCGGCGTCGCACGGCCCACGAACCACGCAGCGGTGGCGCCGGCCGTCGTCGCGGCACCCCGCACGAGCACCATCCGCCGCACCGCCGCGGTGAAACCCCGGTGCGGGCCGGCCCGCAGCACCGGCGCCAGCGGGTGACCGGCCAGCGGCCCGTCGTCGTCGCCCGCCGGGGCCTGCCGGGGTGCGGCCACCGCGACGGCGAGCGCCGGGAACATGTCGGTGAGCAGGTTGACCAGCAGCAGCTGGCGGGTGTTCACCGGCGCCCGGCCCCCGACGGCGGTGCCGAGCACGGTGAACGCCACCTCGCCGGCGTTCCCACCGACCAGGACCGACACCGCGTCGCGCACCCGCGACCACATGGCCCGGCCCTCGGCGATCGCGTCGACCAGCCGGGTGAGGTCGAGGTCGGTGAGCACGAGGTCGGCGGCGGTGCGGGCGGCGGGGGACTCCGCGCCCTCGACGCCGACGCCGACGTCGGCCAGCCGGATCGCGGCGGCGTCGTTCACCCCGTCGCCGGTCATCGCGAGCGTCGCCCCCGCCCGGCGCAGCGCCTGCACCAGCGTGACCTTCTGCTCGGGGCTGAGCCGGGCGAAGACGGCGGTCCCGGCGACCAGCCGCGCCCGCTCGGCGTCGGTGGCCCGGGCCAGCTGCGCGCCGGTGACCACCCGGTCGGCGTCCGGGACCCCGGCCTGCGCGGCGATCGCGCTCGCCGTCTCGGGGTGGTCGCCGGTGGCCACCACCACCCGCACGCCGGCCGCCCGCAGCTGCTCGACGGCGCGCACCGAGGACTCGCGCAGGGTGTCCGAGAGCCCGACCAGCCCGCGCAGCGCCAGCCCGGTGGCCGCCCCGTCCAGGTCCTCGGGTGTCCCGTCGACGGCGCGGTCGGCGACGGCGAGCACCCGCAACCCCTCGCCGGCCAGCTGCCGGATGCGGTCGCGCAGCTCCGGGGCGCCGTCGCACCGGCGCAGCACCACCTCGGGCGCGCCCTTCACGACCAGCCGGCCGTCGCGGACGGCGGCGGAGAAGCCGCGGCCGGCGGCGAAGGCCAGGCACGCGTCGGGCGGGGAGCTCCACGCGTCGCCGGCGGCCTCCAGCACCGCCCGGTCGGTCTCGTGGGAGCGGTCGTCTCCGTTGCCCATGCCGGCGGCGGCGAGCCGGAGGAGCTCCTCCTCGGTGCCGTCGTCCAGGGGGAGCAGCCGGGCCACCCGCAGCCGGTTCTCGGTCAGCGTGCCGGTCTTGTCGAAGCAGACGGTGTCCACCCGGCCGAGCGCCTCGAGCACCCGCGCGCTGCGCACCACCGCGCCGCGCCGGGACAGCCGCCGGGCCGCGGCCTGCTGGGCCACGGTGGCGACCAGCGGCAGCCCCTCGGGCACCGCGGCGACCGCGATCGCGAGCCCCGATGCGACCGACTCCCGCAGCGGGCGACCCCACAGCACGCCGAGCAGGGTGACCGCGCCGCCGCCCGCGAGGGTGAGGGGCAGCACGGCGCGGGTGAGCTCGGCCAGCCGCGCCTGGACGCCGGCCGGGGGTGCGGCGCCCCCCGCGGCGCGGGCCGCGCGCCCGGCCTGGGTGGCGGCCCCGACGGCGACGACGGCGGCCCGCCCGCGCCCGGCGACCACCGTGGTGCCGTCGAAGAGCATGCAGGTGCGGTCGGCGAGCTCCGCCCCCGGCGTGGCGGGCACCGACTTGGCGACCGACAGCGACTCCCCGGTGAGGCTCGACTCGTCGACCTCCAGGTCCTCGGCCTCCAGCAACCGGGCGTCGGCGCCGATCACGTCGCCGGGCTCGACGAGGAGCACGTCGCCCAGGCGCAGCGCGGTGGCGGGGACCTCCTCGGTGCCGCCGCCGGTCTCGCGGCGGGCGCAGTGCGCCTGCTCGAGCAGCAGCGCCTCCAGCGTGCTCTCGGCGCGCATCCGCTGCAGGCCGCTGACGACGGCGTTGATGGCGGTGACGCTGCCGACCAGCACCGCGTCGGTGACCTCGCCGAGCACGGCCGTGGCCGCGGCGCCGGTGGCCAGGATCGGGGTGAGCGGGTCGGCGAGCTCCGCGCCGACGGTGCGGCCGAACCGGGCCGGGACCCGGACGGCGCGGGAGGCGGCGGCCCGCCGCGCGGCCGCGGTCACCCGGCCCGGGGGGTGCTCGGGCGGAGCCGGGACGTCGGCCAGCCGGCGCAGCACCTCGTCGGGGTCGAGCGCGTGCCAGGGGGTGTGCGCGGTCGGGGCCGGCACCGGGCGGCGGGCGGCCACCACGGCGGCGCGGGTGCCGGTGACCATCGTGGTGACGGTCGCCCACTTGCCCGGTGTCGTGGCCCGCTGCTGGCCGGCACGCGGGCTGCCGACGGCGGCGAGCAGCCCGCCGAGGACGTTCCCGGTGAGCGCGGCCGCGGTCGCCCGGCGGCTGACCGTCCGGGCGTCGGGGACCGCGGCGACGATGCGGCAGGCGTCGGCGAGGCCGGGATCGGTGACCAGGTCGGCGCCCCACACCGGCGCGCGGCCAGGCAGCACCGGGGCGACCGCGACGTCGGCGGCCATCAGCGCGGGCCCGTCGGTGGCCGAGACCACCAGGACGCCGTGCCCCTCCTCCTGCAGCCCCCGCACGGTGTCGACGAGCGCCGTCCCCGCATCGGCGACGTCGTCGGCGAGCCCGGCTATGTCGCGGGCCCCGACGTGCCGGGTGAGCACCAGCCGCAGGCCCGCGTCGGCGACGGTGGTGAGCAGCGACTCGGCGTGCGGGTCGAGCTCGGCGGCGACGGTGACCGTGCCGACCCGGCGGCGGCCCTGCAGCAACGAGCGCACCTCGCCGCCGGGGGCGTCGTCGCTGCGGCGCACCGGCCCGAGGCGGAGCCGGTCGTCGCCGTCGCCGTCGCCGGTGAGCAGGCGGGTGGCGGCCGACCAGACGGCGGCGTCGTCCCACCCGTCGGCGTCCGCGACGGCCTCGACGACCACCGGCGGGCCGGTGCAGAGCGCGGCGGCGTCGACGACGGCGGCGTCGACCCGGTCGAGCCGGCGGTAGACCGAGCCGTCCATCGGCAGCACGCCCTGCCGGCACAGCAGCAGGTCGAGCGTGGCGGCGAAGGACTCGCGGCCCTGCACGGCCGCCTTGGGGGTGAGCGCCCGGATGAGGTCGGCCGAGCGTCCGGGGCGCCCGGTGAGCGCGAGCAGGCCGAGCGCCGCGCCGAGCTCGGTGGGGCCGAGGCGGTCGCGGTAGGTCTCGATCGGGCCGCGCGGCAGCTCGCCGGGCCGCGGGCCGGGCGGCGGCGCGGGCGAGCGGTCGTCGTCGGGCTCCGGGCCGCACAGCTCCCGCTCGCGTCGGCACCACACCCGGCGGCGGGCGCGCACCTCCAGCGCTCGCTGCACCGCGGCGGCGGCGTTGATCGCGGGCAGGGTGGGGCTCTGGGTGAGCGAGTGCAGCAGCGCGCTGGTGCCCTCGAAGACCAGGTCCGTGCCGACCGGGCCGATCCGGTCCGACAGCCCGCGCTTGAGCCACTGCTGGGTGTCCAGCAGCGCCATGACCAGCGTGGCGTGCCGGTGCACCGCGGGGATCGGCAGGTACTTCGCGGCGGTGGCGACGCCGACGGCCGCGACGTCGACGGCGGCGGCGGCCACGGCGGCCAGCAGCGGCTCGACGTCGGCCGGGTGGTCGGGGCGGTACGGGAAGACGCCGGTGCCGCCGCGGGCCTGCTCGATCTCGGTGACCACGCCGACGACGTCCTCGATGCCGACCCGGCGGGCGTCGACCGCGACCAGCACCCGGCCGACGACGTCGTTGACCGTGGCCCACTCGACGCCCTCGAGGCGTTCGAGCTGGCGGCGCAGGGCGGCGCGGGCGGCGGGGGGATCGTCGTCGGCGGGGTCCTCGACCTCGATCTGCAGCCGGTCGCGGTCGCGCCAGACGCGGCGCGTGTGCCGGGTCTGCGGGGGCTCCAGCAGGCCGCGGGCGGCGTCGACCAGGTCGTGCAGGTGGCCGCTGGGCAGCGGGTCGGCGCCGCTGACCAGGGTGCCGACCGCGCGGGTGCCGGAGACGGCGACGCCGTGGGCCAGGTGCAGGGACCCCGCGACCCCGGCGCGCGCCGCCCGCGTGGTGGCCGACGCCGTCCCGCCCAGCAGGCCCGCACCCACGACCACCGGGACGGCGGCCAGCGCGGCCGCACCGGTGGCCACCTGCGTGGCCTGGCGAGCGGCGGAGCCCAGCCGGTGCAGCACAGTCATGGCGCCCCCGTGACGACGGTCACGGGAAACGGTACGTGAACGGCCGGTGAACCGCAGGGTTCGCGGCCCGGCGGTCTCACCGGCGCAGCGCGGCCGGCCCGTCGGGGGTCACGAGCAGTGCCCGCCGTGCTCCCCGTTCGCCGGCGCGCAGTGGGAGGAGGCCGACCGCGGCACGCCGAGGGCCGGGTTGCGGTCGAAGAACCCGACCGGCTTGAGCGTGAACCCGGCGTAGTCGACCGGCATGACCGGCCAGTCCTCTGGCCGCGGGAAGTGGGTGAGGCCGAAGGTGTGCCACAGCACCACGTCGGTGTCGGTGAGCGGCTCGTCGTCGGCGACGAACGCCGGCAGCCCGGCCGATCCCGGGTGCTGGTTCACGAAGTCACCGGCCGCGTACCGCTCCGCCGGGTCGTACCGCGTCACCCACAGGTGCCTGGTCGAGAAGGTGGCCCGGGCGTGCACCGAGGAGTTCTCGTCGGCCAGCAGCACCGGCCCGCCCTCCGGGTGCAGCGCGTAGCCCACCGGCTGGCCGAGCCGGTTGCGCTTCGACTCGTTGACCACGTGCCACACCCGGCCGACGCTGCTGTCGGCCAGCCGGGCGGCCTCCGCCTCGGAGGTCAGCGGGGTGCTGCGCCGGGTGAAGGCGTTGCCGTACGGGTTGGCGTCGCTCACCGGCTGCCGGACGGCGTCGACCTCGTAGACGGTGTTGTCGACCCCGTCGACCGCCATGTCCAGCCGGGCGGAGAACAGGTGCTGGTGGAACGGCGCGCCGAGGCCCGGGGCGATCTCGGTGGCGTACGGGTGCTCCTCGCCGCGGAAGGCGGAGGTGAAGACGACGCCGGTGGCCTTGCTCTCCAGCTGGATGGTGCCGTCGAGGTAGAGGTACCAGTAGAAGCCGTAGTCGTAGTTGCCGATGGTGGTGAAGAAGCTGACCACCAGCCGCCGCTGCCGCCGGGTCTCGGCCATCCCGTTGAAGAGGTCGGTGTGCTTGAAGAGGACGCCGTAGTCCTCCTCGTGCATGCAGATCGCGTTCCGGATGGTGCGCGGGGCGCCGTCCTCGTCGGCGATCGTGGCGTCGAGGTAGTGGATCTCGCCGAGGCAGTCGCAGCCCAGCTCCAGGGAGTTGGTGTACCGGGCGAAGAGGTACTCGCCGGTGTCGAAGTAGTTCTGCCAGAACCGCACCGGCGAGGGGTCGGCGTAGGGCACGACCATCTCCGCGATCGACGCGCGGTGGATCACCGACCGGCCGTCGATCGAGACCTGGTGCAGGACCAGCCCCTCCCGCATGTCGAACCCGATGCGGAACCGCCAGCCGGCCCAGCTGACCTCGTCGTCGACGACGGTGAAGCTCGGCCCCTCGGGCTGGGTGATCTCGATCGGCTTGAGGTCGCGCAGCGGGGCGGGGTGCACGTCGGGGGTGAGGTCGGCGCGCTCGGCGGGGACCGCCAGGTCGTAGTGGTCCTGCACCGCCGTCGCGACGCCGCGGGTCATGTCGACGAACGCGACGACGCCGTCCACGGGGTGCGCCCACGGCAGGTCCGCCTCGTCGGCCTGGTGGAAGCCGAGCACGCGGATCATCCGGTGCCCCTCCTCGTCGGCGAAGTAGGAGCCGGCCGACAGGGGCACGCAGCGCACCTGGGCGACGTCGAGCCCGCGCTTGGTCATCGCCGCGACCCAGCGCTCGTCGGCGGCGAGGATCGGCTCGATCGCCTCGAACTCGGCGTCGAGGATCGGCACCTGCCCGTCGGCGACCGCGTCGAGCTCGACGTCCCGGACGACGGCGCCGGCGGTGAGCGAGACGGTGACGTCGCGCCCGCCGCCGGTGGCCCGGTCCAGCAGCAGTGCCCGGACCCGGCGCTCGACGGCGTCGCCGGGCTGCCAGGCCAGGACCTGGGCCTTGTGCGGCTCCTCGAGGCCGACGTAGACGACCTTCGTCGACCCGGCGCAGAGGCCCGCGGCGCGGACGATCCCCGTCGCGGTCGTGATCTCCTCGGCGGTGAGCCGGGCGAGCGGGTGGGCGGTCGTGCGCGTGGTGACGGCGGTCATGGTGATGTGCCTACTCCCGGTGGCGCCGGAGCGGAAGGGCCCCGCGTGACCGGGAGCACGTCCCCGCTCCGGCGGCGCGGGTGTCGGGCGGGCGGGTGCGTCGGCTAGACAGGTGCCATGACCGAGCTGACGACGGCGACAGGCGGGGGCTGGCTGGCCCGCGAGGAGATGGACGCGGCGCGCGAGCGGCTGCCGATCCTCTACGTCGACGTGGTGCCGGTGCGGGTGGACGAGCAGGGCACGGTGACCTCGATCGGGCTGCTGCTGCGCGCGGGCGAGGACGGGCAGATCAAGCGGGCCCTGGTCTCGGGGCGGGTGCTGTACCACGAGCGGGTGCGCGCGGCGCTGCTGCGGCACCTGGAGAAGGACCTCGGCCCGCTGGCGCTGCCGCGCGTCCCGCCGGCGCCGCAGCCGTTCACCGTCGCCGAGTACTTCCCGACCCCCGGGGTGACGCCGTTCCACGACCCGCGCCAGCACGCGGTCTCGCTGGCCTACGTCGTCCCGGTGGAGGGTGACTGCTCGCCGCAGCAGGACGCGCTCGAGCTGACCTGGTTCACGCCGCTGGAGGCGCGCGACCCGGCGGTGCTCGCGGAGCTCACGAACGGTCAGGCGACCCTGCTGCTGCAGGCGCTCGCGCATCTCGGCGTCTGACCCCGGCCCCGCCCGGTGGCGGAGCTGGTGGGCGGGCACGCTCTCCCGGCACCGGCCGCGCACGCCTCTTCGGGCCGGGCGGCCTCGTCGCCCGGAGCACCCGCTGCGCGCGTGGGGGTCGACGCCTCCGCCGGCGCACGGGCTGGGCTAGCGTTGCGTCATGCGCAACGGTGCGGACGGCGACGGCCAAGCCCCGCTCGTCCAGTCCGTCGACCGGGCGCTGGCGATGCTCTCCCTCCTGGCCGACCGCGGCAGCGCGGGTGTCACCGACCTCGGCGCCGAGCTGGGGGTGCACAAGTCCACCGCCTTCCGGCTGCTGGCCACCCTGGAGGCCCACGGGCTGGTCGAGCAGCTGGGGGATCGGGGCACCTACCGGCTCGGGTTCGGGTTGGTGCGCCTGGCCGGGGCGAGCGCGGCGCAGCTGGACCTCACCCGGCTGGGGCGCGAGGTGTGCGAGCGGCTGGCCGCCGAGCTCGACGAGACGGTCAACCTCGCGGTCCTGGACGGCGACAGCGCGGTCAACATCAGCCAGGTGCAGGGGAGCGCCTCGGTGGGAGTGCTGAACTGGGTCGGCCGGCGCACCCCGCTGCACGCCACCTCCAGCGGCAAGGTGCTGCTGGCTTTCGGGCCGGCGGCCGCGCGCGCGGCCCTCTCCGGCACACCGCTGGAGCGGTACACACCGTCGACGATCACCGAGGCCGCGGTCCTGGACGAGGTGCTGGCCGGGGTGCGCGAGCAGGGGTGGGCGGCCACCGAGGGGGAGCTCGAGCTGGGCCTCAACGCGGTGGCCGCGCCGGTGTGCGCGCCGGACGGGCGGCTGGTCGCCGCGCTCAGCGTCTCGGCGCCGTCCTACCGGCTGCCGCGCGACCGGTTCGCCGAGGTCGCGGAGCGGCTGTGCGTCGTCGCCACGGAGACCGGCCGGCAGCTGGGCTGAGCGCCGGAGCCGCGCTCCGTGTCGGCGGTGTGAACACCGTGTCAGGACGCGCGACGACACGCGGACGCCTCTTGACGGGGTGCGGAGGCCTTTCGGACGCTGTTGCGCATCCCGCGAACCGTTGCGGGATCCGCAACGAGCGAAGGGCGTGGCCATGGACATGGCTCCCCGCAGGACGTCGCCCCGCGTCGTGGTCATCGGCGCCGGGATCGTCGGGTGCTCGCTGGCCGACGAGCTCACCGCGCGCGGCTGGACCGACGTCACCGTGCTCGACCGGGGGCCGCTGTTCGCGGCCGGCGGTTCGAGCTCGCACGCGCCGGGCCTGGTCTTCCAGACCAACCCCTCGAAGACGTTGGCCGAGTTCGCGAGCTACACCGTCGGCAAGCTGGGCGACCTCGCGCTCGACGGCGCACCCGTATTCCGGCCGGTCGGCGGCCTGGAGGTGGCGACGACGCCGGAGCGCTGGGCCGACCTGGCCCGCCGGCACGGCCTGGCCACCTCGTGGGGCATCGAGGCTCGGCTGGTCGACCCGGAGGAGTGCGCCCGGCTGCACCCGTTGCTGGACCCGGCCGCCGTGCTGGGCGGGCTGCACGTGCCGAGCGACGGGCTGGCGCACGCGGTGCCGGCCGGGGAGGCGCAGGCGCGGCGGGCGATCGAGCGGGGCGCCCGCTACCTCGCCCGGCACCGGGTCACCGGGGTCGCGCAGGAACGCGGCCGGGTCAGCGGCGTGGAGACCGACCAGGGCTTCGTGCCGGCCGACGTCGTCGTCTGCGCCGCCGGCTTCTGGGGCCCGGACGTCGGCGCGCTCGCCGGGCTGACCGTGCCGCTGCAGCCGCTGGCGCACCAGTACGCCACCACGGCGCCGGTGCCGGCGCTGGCCGGTGCGACCCGGGAGATCAGCGCGCCGATCCTGCGGCACCAGGACGCCGACCTCTACTACCGGGAGCACGGCGACCGGATCGGCATCGGCTCCTACGGCCACCGGCCGATGCCGGTCACCGCCGCGGAGACCGAGCAGCACCCGAACAGCTGCCTGCCCTTCACCCCCGACGACTTCGCCGACGCCTGGAAGCAGAGCCTGGCGCTGCTGCCCGGGCTCGCCGCCACCGAGGTCGCCGACGGCATCAACGGCGTCTTCTCCTTCACCCCCGACGGCATGCCGCTGCTCGGCGAGCACCGCGACCTGCCCGGCTTCTGGGTCGCCGAGGCGGTGTGGGTGACCCACTCGGCGGGCGTGGCGAAGGCGCTGGCCGAGTGGCTGGTCGAGGGCCAGCCGCGCACCGACGTGCACGAGTGCGACCTGCACCGGTTCACCGACGTGCAGCTCTCGCCGGAGTACGTGGCCGGGCGCGGGGCGCAGCAGTTCGTCGAGGTCTACGACGTCGTGCACCCGCTCGACCCGCCCGCGGTGCTGCGTCCGCTGCGCACCAGCCCGTTCTACGGCCGGCAGCAGGAGCTCGGCGCCGTCTTCACCGAGGCGGGCGGCTGGGAGCGGCCGCTGTGGTTCGAGGCCAACGCGCCGCTGGCCGAGGGGCTGGACCTGCCGCCGCGGCACCCCTGGGCGGCGCGGTGGTGGTCGCCGACCGTGGCCGCCGAGGCGCTGGCCACCCGGAGGCACGGCGCGATGTACGACATGACGCCGCTCACCCGGATCGAGGTGACCGGTCCGGGGGCCTGCGCCTTCCTGCAGCGGCTGACCACCAACGACGTCGCCCGGCCCGTCGGCCGGGTGACCTACACCCTGCTGCTGGACGCCGCGGGCGGGATCCGCAGCGACCTGACGGTCGCCCGGCTGGGCGAGCAGCGGTTCCAGGTGGGGGCCAACGGCCCGCTCGACCTCGACTGGTTCCGGCAGCACGCGCCGGACGACGGATCGGTGCAGCTGCGGGACACCACCGCGGGCACCTGCGGCATCGGGCTGTGGGGGCCGCGGGCCCGCGACGTGCTCCAGGTGCTGACACGCACCGGCGTCTCGCACGAGGCGTTCGGCTGGTTCCGGGCGCGCGAGCTGTCCGTCGACGGCGTGCCGGTGACCGCGCTGCGGGTCTCCTACGTCGGCGAGCTCGGCTGGGAGCTGTACACCGAGGCGGCCACCGGGCTGCGGCTGTGGGATGCGCTCTGGGAGTCCGGGCAGCGGCACGGGCTGGTCGCCGCGGGGCGCCGGGCGTTCGACAGCCTGCGGCTGGAGAAGGGCTACCGCGCCTGGGGGGTCGACATGACGACCGAGCACGACCCGGTCGAGGCGGGGCTGTCCTTCGCCGTCCGCCAGGACGAGGACTTCGTCGGCGGGGAGGCGCTGGAACGCCGTCCGCACGACCGGCGGCTGGCCTGCCTCGTCCTCGACGACCCGGCGACGACGGTGCTGGGCCGCGAGCCGGTGCGGATCGGCGGGACACCGGTCGGCCACGTCACCAGCGGGGGCTTCGGCTACACGATCGGCCGGTCGATCGCCTACGCCTGGCTGCCGGCGTCGGTGGCGGGCCCCGGCACCGCGGTGACGATCGACTGGTTCGGGGAGCCGGTCCGGGCGACCGTCGCCGCCGACCCGCTCGTCGACCCCGCCGGCGCCCGGATGAGGTGCTGACCATGACCTACGACGTCATCGTCCTGGGGCTGGGCGGCATGGGCAGCGCGGCCGCCGCGCACCTGGCCGCCCGCGGGCAGCGGGTGCTCGGGCTGGAGCGGTTCGGCCCGGCGCACGACCAGGGATCCAGCCACGGCGGCTCGCGGATCACCCGGCAGGCCTACTTCGAGGACCCGGCCTACGTGCCCCTGCTGCTGCGCGCCTACGAGCTCTGGGACCAGCTGTGCGCCGACTCCGGCACCGACGTGCTGGTGCGCACCGGCGGGGTGTTCCTCGGCCGGCCCGACAGCCGCACCGTCGCCGGCAGCCTGGGTGCCGCCCGCGAGTGGGGGCTGGCGCACGAACTGCTCGACGCGGCGGAGGTCCGCCGCCGGTTCCCGACGCTGACCCCGGCCGACGACGAGGTCGGGCTGTTCGAGGCCGCGGCCGGGTTCGCCCGGCCGGAGGCGACCGTGGCCGCGCACCTGGACCTGGCCTTCTCCCGCGGCGCAGAGCTGCGCTTCCAGGAGCCGGCGCTGGAGTGGACGGCGACCCCGGGCGGCGGGGTGCGGGTGCGGACGGCGGCGGGGGAGTACGAGGCGGGCGCGCTCGTGGTCAGCCCCGGCTCGTGGGCGCCCGAGGTGCTGGCCGCCCTCGGCGTCCCGCTCACCGTGGAGCGCCAGGTCATGTACTGGTTCCAGCCGACCGGCGGCACCGCCGCATGGACGCCGGACCGGCACCCGATCTACATCCACGAGGCGGCCGACGGCACCCAGGTCTACGGCTTCCCGGCGATCGACGGCCCGGACGGCGGGGCGAAGGTGGCCTTCTTCCGGCGCGGGATCCCGTGCACGCCGGAGACGATCGACCGGGAGGTGCACGCCGAGGAGGTCGCCGCGATGGCCGGGCACCTGGCCGGGGTGCTGCCGACCCTGCCGGGCGAGCTGCTGAAGGCCGCGACGTGCATGTACACGACGACCCCCGACGAGCACTTCGTCATCGCGCCGCACCCCGCGCACCCGCAGGTGACCGTGGCCTGCGGCTTCTCCGGGCACGGCTTCAAGTTCGTGCCGGTGGTCGGGGAGATCCTCGCCGACCTCGCCACGACGGGAGCGACGACGCACCCGATCGGCCTGTTCGACCCCCGCCGGCCCGCACTGGAGGCCACCCCATGACCGCGACCCTCCCTGCCGCGTCCGCGAGCCTGATGCCGACCCTGGCGGGGCGGTACTACACCGACCCGGCGCTGTTCACCTGCGAGCAGGAGCGGGTGTTCGAGGTGATGTGGCAGTGCGTCGCCCGCACCGACGAGGTCGCCGCCCCCGGCAGCTTCCGGCGGGTGCAGGTCGGCCGGGAGAGCGTGCTGGTGGTGCGCGGCCGGGACGGCGCGCTGCGGGCGTTCCTCAACGTGTGCCGGCACCGCGGCGCGCAGCTGTGCAGCGAGGAGTCGGGGCAGGTGACCCGCACGCTGCGCTGCCCGTACCACGCGTGGTCCTTCGGGCTGGACGGCGAACTCGTCGCCGCACCCAACCTGGCACGGATGCCCGACGTCGACCGGGTCGCCAACGGCCTGGTGCCGGTGCACCTGCGCGAGTGGCTGGGCTACGCGTGGGTGTGCCTGGCCGACGCCCCGCCCTCCTTCGAGGACGACGTCGTCGGCGCGGTGACCGAGCGGCTCGGCGACCCCGCGGCGATCGAGGAGTACGACGTCGGGCGGCTGGCCCTGGGCCGGCGGATCCGCTACGACGTCGCGGCCAACTGGAAGCTCGTCGTCGAGAACTTCATGGAGTGCTACCACTGCGCGACGATCCACCCCGAGCTGACCGACGTCCTGCCGGAGTTCAGCCGCGGGTACGCGGCGCAGTCCTTCGTCGGGCACGGGGCGGAGTTCGCCCCCGCCGCCGAGGGCTTCACCGTGGACGGGAGCGCCGGGTTCCCCGCGCTCCCGGGGATCGACCCGGACCGGGACCGCCGGTACTACGCGGCCACGATCAAGCCGGCGGTCTTCCTCAACCTGGTGCCCGACCACGTGATCCTGCTGCGGATGACCCCACTCGCGGTGGACCGGACGGTGGTCGAGTGCGACTGGCTGTACGCATCCGAGGTGGTCGCCGCCGGGCTGGACGTCTCCCGGTCGGTCGAGCTGTTCCACCGAGTCAACCAGCAGGACTTCGCCGCCTGCGAGCGCACCCAGCCCGGCATGAGCTCGCGGGCCTACGCGGCCGGTGGCGTGCTGGTGCCCGTCGAGCACCACCTCGCGCTGTTCCACGACTGGCTGCGCGACCGGCTCGGCGAGGGCTGAGCCTCGACGGGCTGGTCGCTCAGGCCGGAGCTGCCAGCCGCTGGGAGGAGCGGTCGATGAAGGCACGGACGACCGGGTAGATCTCCGCCTCCCAGCGGGATCCGCTGAAGACGCCGTAGTGGCCGACCCCCGGCTGCAGGTGGTGGTGCTTCTTCTCCTGCGGGATGCCGCTGCACAGCTCGTGGGCGGCCACCGTCTGCCCGGGTGAGCAGATGTCGTCGTTCTCGCCCTCGACGGTGAGGAGGGCGGTCCGGCTGATCGCGCGGGGGTCCACGCGCTGCCCCCGCCAGGAGAGTCGGCCGGTCGGCAGGGCGTGCTCCTGGAAGACGCGGCCGACGGTCTCGAGGTAGAACTCCGCGGGGACGTCCATGACGGCGCCGTACTCGTCGTAGAAGGCCCGTGTGGCGGCCGCCCGCTCCGTGTTGCCGGCGACCAGGTCGCGGTAGAGCCGCCCGTGGGCGGACAGGTGCCGGATCGGGTGCATCGACATGAACGCGGTCAGCTGGACGAAACCCGGGTACACCCGGCGCCCGGCGCCCGCGTACCCCTTCGGCACGGTGTCGACGACGCGTCGCTCGAACCAGGAGAGCGGCTTGGTGGCGGCCCTGGTGTTGATCCGGTTCGGGTTCACCCGGGTGTCGATGGGTCCTGCCATGAGCGTGACGCTCGGGGGTTGAGCGGCGTCCTCCGCGGCGGCGAGCAGGGCCACCGTGGCCAGCACCGGCACGGCCGGCTGGCAGACGGCGACGACGTGGGTGTCCGGACCGAGGAACCGGACGGCCTCCATCACGTGCTCGATGTACTCGTCCAGCCCGAACGGGCCGTGCTCGACCGGGATGTCGCGGGCGTTGTGCCAGTCGATGACGTGCACGTCGTGGTCGGCGAGGAGGGTGTGGATCGTCGGGCGGATCAGCGTCGTGAAGTGCCCGGACATGGGCCCGACGACGAGCACCCGCGGTTGACCGGCGACCGCGGGCTTCTCGAAGTGCAGGAGGGTGGCGAACGGCGTCCGCATCGTCGGGCGCTCCTGCACGGCGACGGGCTCGTTGTCGATGAGCACCGAATCGATGCCGAACGCCGGGCGGTCGTGCGTCGGACGCGCGTGGCCGAGGACGTCGCAGGCCGCGCGTACGTGGCGGAGGGCCGGCGTACGGGCCAGCGGGGCGGGGACGGCCTCCAGTGCCCGGGCGGTCAGCTGCGATGCGGTCAGGAGGGGCGCCGTGGCCCGCCGGTTCCACTGGTAGGCGCTGTAGAGCATGCGATCCGCCTGTTCCGTCGTCGGGCGCAGCGTGAGATCTGCGTCACGTCACGGTAACCGGGTGCCGAGCCGCGCGCCCGCAGGAGGGCGGCTCGCTCGTGCGCGTCGCGCAGGGGGCCTGGTCAGGCCCGCAGGGCCGGGGTGCGGGCGGACCGGTCGTCCAGCGACGCGACGACGTCCGCCAGGGGTGCGGGCCGGCCGAAGTGCCAGCCCTGGCCGAAGCTGCAGCCGACCGCGCGGAGCTCGGCGTCCTGCTCCGCCGTCTCGACGCCCTCGGCGACGACGTCGAGACCCAGGCCGTGCGCCATGCCCACGATGCTGCGCAGCATCGTGGCCCGCCGCGGGGAGCTGGTGATCGTCGCGGTGAACGACGCGTCGACCTTGAGGACGTCGAGGGGAAGGGTGTCCAGGCGGCTGAGGGACGAGTACCCGGTGCCGAAGTCGTCGATGGCGACGACGAAGCCCAGGGCGCGCAGGTCGTGCAGCGTCGCCACGGCGAGGGAGGACTCCGCCTCGAGGAGGCTCTCGGTCACCTCCAGCACGGTGTCGGCGGACCGCCAGCCGGTCTCGGCCAGCACGGCGCGGACCCGCTGCACGTAGGCCGGGTCGGACAGCTCGCGGCCGGACACGTTGATGCCGACGTGCAGCCGCCGCCCCGTGGCGGCGTGCAGCGCGGCCAGTTCGGTGCAGGCGGTCCGGAACACGTGCTCGCCCAGGCGGGGCATCAGGCCGTGCTGCTCGGCGACGGCGACGAACTCGCCCGGCGGCACCGGGCCACGCTGGGGGTGCGTCCAGCGGGCCAGTGCCTCGACGCCGACCACCTCGTCGGTGCGCAGGTCGAGGATCGGCTGGTAGTGCACCGTCACCGCGCCGGCGTCGAGCGCCGCGGCGAGATCGGTGGCCAGGTCGGAGGTGGGGCCGCACTCGAGCCGGCACCCGCCCCGGCCGGCCGTCTTGACGCCGTAGAGCGCCAGGTCGGCGCGGCGCATGAGCTGGGCGGCGCTGTCGCCGGGGCGGTGCTCGGCCACGCCGCAGGACATGCCGATGTCCGGGTGCAGGGCGCGGACGAGGCTGACGACGTCCAGGGCGGCCGGCCCGGTCAGCCCGGGCAGCAGCAGGGCGAACTCGTCACCCCCGTGCCGGGCGAGGACGGCGGGTGCCGGCAGGGCCGTGCGCCAGACGTCGGCCACCCGCTGCAGGATCCGGTCGCCGGCGTCGTGGCCCTGGGAGTCGTTGAGGGCCTTGAAGTGGTCGAGGTCGAGGAGCGCTGCCGACAACGGCTCGCCGGTGCGGGCGGCCGCTGCCATGGCCTCGTCCATCGCCTGGTCGAAGCCGCGCCGGTTGGCCAGGCCGGTGAGCGGGTCGCGGCTGGCGCTGGAGGCCCGCATCACCAGGCCGCGGGTGATCGTGCTCAGCCCGATGGCCACCGCGTCGAGCGCCAGGGCGGTGGGCAGGGCGATGTCGCCGCGGAGCAGGAGGGCGGTCGTGAGGGTCCCGAGGACCGCGACCACGTGGACGACGGCGAGCCGGAGGCTGAAGAAGCAGGCGTCGATCGCGATGAAGCTGGCCAGCGAGCCGATCACGACCGCCGTCACCGGGTCCGGGCTCAGGGTGACGGCGACGAGGATGACCGTGGTCGCCGTGCCGATGGCGACGTGGAAGGCCTGCCGGGGCCAGCTCCGTCCCCATCGGAAGGCGATCCCGGAGGTGACGAGCACGCCCCCGGCGAGGGCGAAGAGGGCGGTGCGCGACGGGTCGCCGGGGTCGGTGCCCAGGGTGGCGAGCATGCCGGCGATGCCGCCGACCAGGTACAGGACGGCGGCGGTCTGGGTCATGACGCGCGGTGTCGCCACCTCGGGGACGTCGGACCACCTCATGGAAACGACATCGACCGGAACGTGCGGGCCGTTGATCTCCGCTCACCCGTCCGGGGGGACCGAGGCAGGCGGGGCGCCTCGCCGGTTCCCGCCGCGACCGGTCAGCGGCCGGCGTCGGGCACGATGCGCCGGCTCTGCAGCGGCGCGCGCACGTCGTCGGCTCGCGCCGATGCTCACGCACGCGAGGGGTGGCTGGTGCCGTCACCCCATCGAGCGACACGATTCGGATAGCGGCTCTGCGCACCGAGGTCTTGACTGGCTGTGAGACATCGATCACCGACGGTTGGGGGGCGGCATGGCCATGCGTGTGACCGCCGCCCTCCGCCGGCCGTGGGGCCCGCCCCTGGGCCGGCGCACGTTGCTGCTGGTGGGCCTCGGCGTCGGGCTCTGGGTGGCGGGGTCGGCGACGGCGTCGGCGGCCGCGGATGACTCGCCGCCGTCGCCACTCGCTCCGCTGACCGCCCCGGTGCAGGACATCGCGGATGGAGCCGGCAGCCTGCCGGCGCCGGTCGCTTCTCCGGTCGCACCGGTCGTGGCGCCCGTCGTCGACGCCACCGTGGCGCCGGCGGCCGAGGCCATGGCGCCGGTCGTCCGGAGCACCGCGCCGGTGACGGACGTGCCGGCGCCGGTCGGGAGAACCGTGGTCGTGCCCGTCCTCCGTGCGGTCGAGCCGGTCACCGCGCCGGTGATCACTGCTCTCGCGCCGGTGGTCGACTCCGTCTCCCCGGTGCTGGAGCCGGTGAGCACCGCGGTCTCGCCGGTGCTGGCGCCCGTGATCCGTGAGGTCGTGGAACCCGCGCGTGCGGCCGGTGCGCCGGTCGCCGCAGGGGTGATCACCGGATCGCCCGTCGTGGGGGCGTCTGCCGCCTCCTCGACGAGTCCGGGGTCCGCCGTCCCGACCAGCTCCGATCCCTCGATCGCCGGGCGCGCTCCGGCCGCTCGGGTCGGCGTCGCCGAGCACGTGGACGACGCCGTCACCGCCGTTCCCGCCCCTGTCCCCGGCGGGAACCACGTGCCGGTGCCCGGACCGGCTCTGCCGTCCGGCGCACCGGCACCGGCGGCGGCCTCCGGGCCGTCGTCCCCGGACCAGCCGGCGGCGGACCAGCCGCCGGCCGCCGGTCTCGTCGACCCCGCCGCGCTGCCCGCCGCGGCCGACGGCGCACGCGGCACGGCAGCCGACCGCGCGCTCGACCCTTCCTTCGCCCCCGACTGAGGGCGCCCTGGTCAGCCCCGCGCTGACCGCGGCCATCCCACCCGGTCCGACGGACCGGTCCCTCAGTCAGAGAGAAGGACATCGCTCATGAACGTGTGGATGAAGCGCGGGCTGCAGACGGCCCTGCTCACCGGCGGTCTGCTGGCCGCCGGCACGGGCCTCGCGTCCGCCGACGAGAACGCGGTCGCGGTGACCGTCCCGGTCACCGTCACCGACAACGCAGTGGCGGTGCTGGGCACCGCGCCCGGGAACACGCCGGCCGAGATCGACCTGCCGGTGCTCGAGGGCACGGTGGGCGTCGACCTCGGCGGCCTGGCGGTCGAGGTGCCGATCAGCATCGGCGGGAACGCCGCCGACGTCGCCGGGGTGGATGCAGCTCAGCCCGCGGCCGCTCCGGCGGCCGGCGGGTCCTCCGGCTCGGTGGTCGACGCCGACGTGCCGGTGACCGTGACCGGCAACGCCGTCGGGGTGCTGGGCGACGCCACCGCCGGTGGTTCCTCGCCCGGTGCCGCCCCGGCGGCACAGCCCGACGCCGGTGCCTCCCTCGTGGATGCCGACGTCCCGGTCACCGTGTGCGGTACCGCCGTCGGCGTGCTGGGTGACGCCGCCGCGGACTGCGCCGCCCCGGTTCCGGCCGCGGGTGGTTCGACGGACGGCACCGACCCGGTCGTCGGCGTCGATGCGCCCGTGAGCGTGTGCGGGATCGGCGTCGCGGTCCTGGGTGGAACCGGCACCACCTGCACCGGTCCGGTCTCGCCGGGCACCCCGGTCGCGCCGGCGGCGCCCGTCCAGCCGGCGTCCGGTCCGCCGGCCGCTCACCCGGGCGTGGTTCCTGCGAGCACCACGGTGTCGACGGGCGAGGGGGACAGCGCCGGAACGAAGACCGCCGGCGCTGCCGCCGGTAGCGACTCGGCGCTGGCCTACACCGGCAGCGCCGCCTACCCGGCGCTGTTCGCCGGGCTGCTGGCCGTCGCCCTCGGTATCGGACTGACGCTGCTCAGCCGCCGCCGGGTCGCCGTCCGCAGCTGATGCCGGGACGGCGGGCCCGGCCACCCACGGGTGGTCGGGCCCGTCGGGCTGCGCCCGGGTTCAGGCGGGCACGAGCTCGCGTTCCGCGACGCGCGTCCGGGGCGCGCGGTGCGTGAGGCCGGCGGCGACCACGAGCGCGGCGGCCACCGCCGGTGCGGCGAGCGCCGTCCCCACGCCGAGCCGGTCGACGAAGGCGCCGGTCACCGCGGCCGCGAGCGCCTGCCCGACGACGACCGCGGAGTTGAGCATCGTCATGGTGGTGGCCGAGCGGCCGGCCGGGCTGAGCAGCGCGCCGACGCTGTAGAGGGTGACCAGCGTCGGCCCGATCCCGCAGCCGAGGACGGCGAGGGCGACGACGAGCGCCGGCACCGAACGCGCGGTCGCGTAGAGGATCGCGCCGGCGAGCAGCAGGGTGCCGAAGGTGGCCCAGCGCGCCCGCAGGGAGAAGCGCCGGGGGAGCGCCGCGGTGCCCAGCGCCAGCACGGCCGACCCGATGCCCATGACGCCGTAGAGCAGGCCGGCCCGCTCGCCGCTGCCGTCGTCCGCGGCCAGGAAGCCGGTGAGCGAGGTGAGGGTGGCGCCGAAGAAGAGGCCGACGCCCAGGGTGCCGGCGACGACGGTGAGCAGCGGCAAGCGGGCCAGCTCGCGGGCGGGGGCCCGGTCTGCCCTGCCGTGCTGGGCGCCGGGCTGGAGCCGGCCGGTGGGGTGCAGCGCGAAGGCGGTGACGAACACGAGGGTGAGGGCGGCGGCGCCGGCGATGGCGACCCACGGGGCGATCGCGGTGGCCAGCAGCCCCACGAGGAACGGTCCGACGATGAAGACCATCTCGTCGGCGGCGGACTCGTAGGCCATGGTGCCGTCCAGCGCCCGCCGGCGGCGGTCGCGCTGCACCGAGCGGCGGATGACCGCCATCAGGCGGGTGCGGGACATGGGGGCGACCTGCGGGGCGGACATGCCGATCAGCACCGAGAGCGCGAGGACGGCGGCGTCGGCGGCGGTGCTCGCGACGACCAGCGGGAAGGCGCCGAGCAGGGCCGCGTGGACCAGGCTCACGGGGACGAGCACGCGGCGCTGGCCGAACCGGTCGGCCGCGGCACCGAGGAGCGGGCCGGCGAACGCGGTGCCGATGCCGGCGACGGCGGAGTTGAGCCCGCCGAGGGTGACCGAGCCGCGCTCGGCGACGACCAGGGTGAGGACCCCGACGATCATCATCGCGAAGGGGAGCCGCGCGACGAACGCGAGCGGGAAGTAGGACAGACCGGCGGAGCGGATGACCGCGGAGTCGGTGGGGCGCGTGCGGAACATGACCTCTGCTGCTGCGGATCGGGGCGTGCCGCCTTGATCCGCCGGCGGGGCCGGCAGCAGGTAGTTACACACGGACGTTCGGAACGCCCGCGAGCCTAGCGCGGTGACCCGCCGACGCCGCTACTTCCAGCGGTCGATGAACTCGACCGTCGCGGGGTTCACGACCTCGGGGTGGGTGGCGCTGAGGAAGTGCTGGCCGCCGTCGACGACGCGGAGCTCGGCGTGGGCGCTGTCGACGAACAGCTTGATCTCGTCCACGGCGTTCTCCACGGAGTAGACCCGGTCGGCCGTGCCGTGCATCCACAGGACGGGGCACCGGACGCTGTCCAGCCGGCCGTGCAGGCCGTCCCGGTCGCGCAGGTTGATGCTGCTGATCCGGAGCCGCTCGCGCCCGGCGTCGCCGGTGTAGTTCTGCTGGTGGGTCTCGTGCCAGAAGGCGCGCTCGTCGTCCGGGACGTCGTCGCCCATGCCCTCGGCGAGGGTGGCGTCGACGAGCTCGGTCGGGACGACCCAGTCGTCGCCGACGGGCTGGGCGAGGGCGTCGATGGCGGGGGTGCAGAACTCGACGCCGTTCCAGCAGCCCAGCTCGCGGCTGCGCTCGCTCTCGAAGTCCATCGAGGTGCCGAGCGGGACGATGCCCTTGATCCGGTCGGGGGCCAGCATCGCCATGCGGGCGGCGATCCAGCCGCCCTGCGAGGTGCCCAGGACGAACGCGTCGGGGATGCCGAGCGCGTCGAGCACCTGCAGCCCGGCGATGGCGGTGTCCCAGTAGGTGTACTGCCGGTAGGTGGCGCGGGTCTGCCCGTGCCCGTAGGGCTCGATCGCGAGCAGGTTGGCGGTGGCGGAGAGCTGCTCGTCGGCGAACTGCGGCCGGTACAGCTCGACGGAGGTGGTGAAGGAGTTGACCATCACGAGCGTCGGGAGCGACGGGTCGTAGGCCTTGCCGAACCGGTGACCGATGGTCGAGCCACCGAGGTGGGGGATCTGGATCGTCTCCGTGCTGCTCATGGTGTCCCTCACGGTTCTCGGTCGGCGGTCGGGTCATCGTGGCGGCCGGGTCGCTGGGGGTCAATCGTCGGGACGCCGGCGAGCTCGGCGATCGGGGTGGACCAGGCGTGCGGCGCCGTCCAGACGAAGCTGTGCGCGCCGGGGACGCTGCGGAATCGGCCGTCCCTGGCCCGCTCGCTGAGCTCGCGAGCCCAGGCCTCGGTGCAGAGGCGGTCGCGGTCGCCGTGCAGGACGAGCACCGGCTGGGGGACGCGCTCGACGGTGTCCTCGAGTCGGTCGCGGAGGTGGACGGCGAGGGCGTGCCTGACCCGGCGCAGCCCGGCGCGCCGGCGGTCGGGGGTGTGGGCGACGTCGAGCTCCGGCGGCTCGAGTTCGTGGTTGCGGCGCCAGGCGAGCAGGACCCGGCGCATGCTGCGGTAGGCGGGGTCGATGGTCGGGCTGGCGAGGACCAGCGCCCTCACCCGGTCGGGGTCCCGGACGGCGACGTGCGCGGCGACCTGGGTGCCGCTGGAGTGCCCGACGAGGACGACGTCGGTCATCTCACTCGCGGCCAGCCACTCGACGACGGCGTCGGCGTGGTCGGCGACGTCCATGGGCCGCGGCGGGTCGGCGCTGCCGGAGAAGCCGGGCAGCTCGACCAAATGGGCGCGGGTCCAGGTGCCGAGCTCGCGGACGGCGGGCTCCAGGTAGTCGGCCACCGCCAGCCCGTGGACGACGACGACCTCGGGGACGCCCGGCCGCGGGGTGCCGGCCAACCGGCTGCGCATGGCGCCCCAGCGGGTGGCGCGGTGCTGCAGCTCGACGGGCACGGTCTACCGGTCGCGGGTCGGCCGGACGGTCATGGCTCGGACGCTAGCCGCGGGCGGGGTCGCTCGCGCTGCGGGTCGGAGACGCCGCTGGTTGAGTGGCCGGTGGCGGTGAGCGCACGCCGTCCCTCTTCGTTCCGGGAGTTGACGATGGCCAAGAAGAAGACCGCGGCGGAGACGTCGAAGAAGTCGATGGCGCAGGCGCTGGGTGCGGTGGGGGTCGCGTTCGGGGCGATCAGCGTCCTGGCGCCGCGCAAGGTGGCGAACGGCTACGGCGTCCCGGTGACGCCGTCGGGGCTGCAGCTGCAGCGGCTCTTCGGCAGCCGCGCGCTCGTGGTCTCCGCCCTGGCGCTGACCGCGAAGACCGACGAGGAGGTCGACCGCGGGCTGATGGCGGTCGCGGCGATGAACGCGCTCGACACGCTGACCGCGCTGGCGACCGCGGGGAAGGCCGGCGGCCGGACCACCACGCGCGCCGTCGTCAGCTCGCTGGCCTACGGCGCGGCAGCGCTGTGGATCCGCTCGCTGGACGACTGAGGCACCCCGGCGTCCGGCACCTCAGGTCTGGTCGGCCTTCGCGCGGCGATCGGCATGCGTCTCGCCGGCGACCGCGATGTCGGTGGGCGGCACCTCGACGATCCAGGCCCGCACCGTCTCCGGCGGAGCGCCGATGCTGTCGGTCGTGGCCTGGCTGACCGCGGCGAGCAGGTCGCGCTTCTGCTCCTCGGTGCGGCCGGCGATCATGGTGATCTGGATGAAGGGCATGAGGCATCCCTAACCCAGCCGGCCGCGGACGACCACTCGGCGCGGTGCGGTCAGGCCGCGTCGGCCACCGGCGAGAGCAGCCGGCGGGGGAGCTCCAGGGTCGGGTGAACCGCATCGGTGTGGGGCTCCTGCGGCTCGCCGGCCTCCTGCGCCGCCGGGGCGGCTGACTCCAGGGAGCGAGCCAATTCGTCGAGGTGGCGGAGCGCCTCGTCGTAGAGCTCCTGGATGGCGCTGGCCGCCGCCGCGTGCGCCGCTTCCGCAGGACCGACATGTCGACTGGTCATGGCTGCCTCATCGGCGGGCGGCCGGGACTGCATGACCGGTGGTGCCCTACGGGCAGGCGGCGTCCTGCTCCGGGTGGACGATCACCTCCGGGAAGGCTCGCGGCCCCGACGTCGCCACCGTGGATGCGTTCTCGCCGCGGCGACACCGTGCGTCGCACGCGGACGGTGGACGGTCACCGATAGAGGTGCGGTCCGGTGCGGGTCAGACCAACTCGGGGACGCGCAGGTGGTGCAGGACGACGTCGAACTCGGCCACGTCCGTGGCCGACATGCGCAATGCCCGGCGGAACTCGTCGCGGATGTACATGGCTCGCTGGCGGGTCGCCTCCAGGGCGCGGCGGTCGGTGTAGACGGCGGTGAGGGAGTTGTCGCCGGTCTGCCGGTCGAGCATCAGGCTGAGGCTGCAGAAGCCGGGCATCTCGTCCATCCGCGGGATGAGGTCGGTGCGGAAGACGTCGAGGACCTTGTCGATTCTGGCCGGGTCGACGCGGGACCAGGTGACCCGGGCGCAGGAGTTGTCACCCGCGGGGTGCAGCCGGTGCATCGCGGCGATCTCCCACTCGCGCACCTCGGGCGCTTCCGCGCCGAACTGCTCCGTCGCCTGCTCGCGCATCCGGAGGACCGCCTCGCGGGTCGCGGCCATCGCCTCCTCGTTCTCCCAGGCCGTGGTGACGATGCAGCGGCCGGAGTCGCGGTCGCACAGCATCGAGAGCCCGACGTAGCCGTCCATGCCGCTCACGGCGGACATGACGTTGTCGCGGACGTCGGCGATGCCGGCGTCGATGCGGTTCGGGTCGGCGGTGATCGTGGTGGATCGGGCGTGCATGACGCCCTCCCTTCCGGGGACAGGCGCGCGGCGCCCCGACGGCGTCGCCCCAGGTCATAGTGCCCAAGCGCCGACCGCTGTCAACTGGAGCGAGCGCGGGCAGTGTCCTGGCTCGCTTCGAGGATGCCGAGCGCTTGCCCCCTTACCGGTGGCCTTCGTCGACGGCCCGGCCTGCGAGGCGCGGCTGGAGCAGGCGGACAGGTGGTCAGCGCAGTGAACGGCACGCAGTCCGAGCGCCCGGCGCATATCTGTTCGGCTCAGTCGTACCCCGGCAGCCACCGCCGAGCCTCCTCGTCCACGGAAACCGTGGCGCCCAGCGAGCACAGCACGCCCACGAGGCCCGTGGTGACTCGTTGGAGCAGCAGATGGCGAGCGGGGATGCTCAGCCGGCGCTGGGTGCGGGCGGCGCTGGTGAGCGGATCGGAGGCCCGCCTGGTCTGCTCCTGCAGCCAGCTACGCGTGAAGCGGTACTCGGACGCGCGCAGCGGCTCGAGATAGGGATCGAGCAGCGCCATCAGCGCGGCCGGGTCGACCCTGGCCGGCTGCAGCAGGCCGGCGTCGGTGGCGATGCGGTGCAGCGCCGGCGTGTCCCGGTCGCGGCCGGCGGCCAGCAGCGGGCCGAGCCGGGACGGCCAGCCGGTCGGCAGCGGCTCGGTGGCGCCGAAGTCGAGGACGCCGAGCCGT
The DNA here is from genome assembly GCF_054050875.1 of Blastococcus sp. SYSU DS0541. Classification (NCBI taxonomy): domain Bacteria; kingdom Bacillati; phylum Actinomycetota; class Actinomycetes; order Geodermatophilales; family Geodermatophilaceae; genus Blastococcus; species Blastococcus sp. SYSU DS0541. The sequence goes on from NZ_JBJHAD010000009.1 coordinate 27,359, forward strand.
CCGTCGGGCAGCAGCCGGAAGTTGCCGGGGTGGGGGTCGCCGTGGAGCCGGCGGGCGCGGACGGGGGCGGAGAGGAGCAGGCGTACCAGGAGCAGCCCGGCGCGGTCGCGGTCGTCCTGGGTGCCGGTGGCGATCACCTGCGACAGAGGGGTCCCGTCGAGCCAGCGGGTGACCAGCACGACGTCCTCGGCGGCGAGCACCTCGGGAACGGCGATGTCGGGGTCGTCGCGGTAGGCGGCGGCGAAGGCGGTCTGGTTGTCGGCCTCGCGGGCGTAGTCGAGCTCCTCGACAAGGCGGGTCCGCAGCTCGGCGATCAGCTCCCGGGCGTCGAGGCCGGGCATGGCTGTGTGGATCACCGGGGCCAGGGGTTGCAGCATGCCGAGGTCGGCGACCAGCGCCTCGCCGGCGCCCGGGTACTGGATCTTCACCGCGACCGGGGTGCCGTCGGACCAGGTCGCGCGGTGCACCTGGCCGACGCTGGCCGCCGCGACGTGCCGGTCGTCGAAGTCGCGCAGGTGTCGTTCCCAGCCGCCGGGGAAGGCGCGGTCGAGCTGAGCGTGGACCATCGCCGTCGGCATGGGCGGTGCCGCCTCCTGCAGCCGGACCAGTGCCTCGCGGTAGGGGCCGACCAGCTGCTCGGGCAACGCGGCCTCCATCGCCGACATCGCCTGGCCGACCTTCATGGCGCCGCCCTTGAGCTGCCCGAGCGTGGCGAACAGCTGCGCCGCGGTGCGTTGCTGCACCTGCGCTGCGACCGCCTCGGCGGGACGCCCCCCGATCCGCTTTCCCAGCCCGACGGCGGTGCGCCCCGCGTGCGCGGCAGGGAGCGCGGCAAGGCGGGCCATGCGGCCCAGGCGGCTGGGCGGCGGCCGGCCCTCCGTCGGGTCGGGGTCCACGGAGGGACGGTAGCGCCGGGCGGTGGTCCCGGAGCCGCCTCGGCTGCTGAACGCGTCGCGCCGCCGCAGCGGGCTCCGTGTCGACGTGGGCGGACCTTCACGGCAGCATCCGGCGATGTGACCGCTCCTGAACCGCACCGCTTCGTGGCCCACGTCGTCGAGGAGTCGACCAACAAGATCCACGAGGACGACATCGCGCGGCGGTACGGCTTCGCCGGGGCGCTGGTCCCCGGCGTCGAGCTGTTCGCCCGCACGACGACGCCGCTGGTGGCGGCCTGGGGAGCCGAGTGGCTCTCCCGGGGCCGGATCGACCTGCGCTTCCGGCGGCCCACCTACGACGGCGACGAGCTGCTGGTCGACCCGGCGGACGGCCGGCTCACGGTGAGCGGCCCGTCCGGGGAGGTGCGGTGCGTCGGCTCGGCCGGGCTCGGCGCGGACCGCCCTGATCTCGCCGGGTACGCCCCGGTGCCCGCGCCGCGCGAGCTCCTGACCGACCCGGTCGTCGGTCCGATGGGCAGCGTCTCCGAGGCCGGCACCGCGGAGCGCAACGACTGGTACCTGGATGCGATCGGCGAGCCCCTGGAGCTGTACCGGCAGGAGGGCTTGGTCCATCCCGGGCTGCTGCTGCGGCTGGTCAACGAGCTGCTCATGCAGAACGTCGCCCTGGGGCCGTGGATCCACACGTCCAGCGACTGCCGCTTCCTCGGCGCCGCCCGGTTGCCGGTGGAGCTGACCGCGCACGGGCGGGTCACCGACGTGGGCCGGCGTGGACGCCACGACGAGGTCCGCTACGACGCGCTGGTGCTGGCCGGCGACGAGCCGGTGCTGCAGGTGCACCACACCGCGCTCTACCGGCTCGACGCGGCCTGATCCTGGCCGAGGCGCGTCTGCAGGCTGAGGGGCGGGTCACCGGCCGGGTACGCACGCCGTCCGGACGCCCGGTCACCGCGGGGGCGCGCAGCGCTCGCAGGCCCCATGCCGGCGTGTCACGACCTCCGCATGCGTTGACCGGGCCGCCCCGCCGTCGCGACGCTGCTGTCCTCGGATGCGAGGGGGAGGCCATGAGCCGGAGTGACATCGATGCCGGGAACGCCAAGTTCATGAAGGGGGTGGAGACCGGGGACGCCGCGCTGATCGCGTCGGTCTACGCGCCGGACGCCAAGATCATGCCGCCGGGCTCGCCGGTGGTCACCGGCGAGGGGATCGAGCAGTTCTGGGCAGGCGTCCTGGAGATGGGGGTCACCGGCGCCGTCCTGAAGACCGTGTCGCTCGACGAGAGGGACGACCTCGCGGTCGAGGAGGGGCAGTACGAGATGCGTGTGGGTGCCGACGTCGTCGACAACGGCAGCTACGTCGTCGTCCATCGCCGGCAGCCCGACGGTGGGTGGCGCATGGGCCTCGACATCTGGAACTCCGACTCCCCGGCGCAGCAGTCGTAGCGCTCGAGCCGCCCACTGCCGGGGGTCGTCGGAGCTCGCCGAGCGCGGACGGCGCCCGATCCTGCGGATGGTGCGGCGAGGGTCCGTCCGGGTCGGGCACGATGAGCGGCGTGCTGCACACCCACCGCCTCGATCTGGACGATGCGTCGGTGCGCTCCTGGGACGCCGCCGTCCTGGCGAGCGACCCCGAGCAGGGCATCGTGCTGGACCGGTCGGCGTTCTACCCGGGCGGCGGCGGGCAGCCGCCGGACGAAGGCGTGCTGCTGTGGGGCGGGGTGCGCACGCGGATCGTCGGGACCCGCAAGGGCGACGAGCTCTACCTGATCCCCGCTCCGGAGGATCCACTGCCCCCGGTGGGGACCGCGGTCCGCGGGGCGCTGGACGACGAGCGGCGGACGGCGCTGATGCGCACGCACTCGGGGCTGCACGTGCTGTGCGGCGTGGTGTTCCGCGACTTCGGGGCACTGGTGACCGGCGGCAACATGGAGCCGCTGTCGGCACGGATGGACTTCGACCTGGCCGAGGTCCCCGCCGACTTCAAGGACCGGGTGGCTGCCGCGGTGAACGCGGAGATCGAGAAGGACCGGCCGATCCAGGTGTCGGTGCTGCCGCGCGAGGAGGCGTTCGCGATCCCGGACATCATCCGGACGGCGACCAACCTGCTGCCGCCCGGCATCGAGACGGTGCGGATCGTCGACATCGTGGGTCTGGACACCCAGGCGGACGGTGGCACGCACGTCGCTTCGACGTCGATGGTGGGTCGGGTCGAGGTGACCAAGATGGAGAACAAGGGCCGGGGCTTCCGGCGGCTGCGGATCCGGATCGTCTGACGCAGGGCTTCCGCTCGGGTCCGCCGGTGACCCAGACCGCCGCCCTCGGCGCCGTGGTCGCGCCCGTGACCTGTTCTCGCGGGACTGCTACGCCGGCGGCGCCGGGGGGAGGGCGACGCCGCGGCACTCGCGCAGGTAGGTGCCCCAGTCCCAGCGGGCCAGGAACTCGCGCGCGGCCCGTTCGCCGGACGCGATCAGCCGGGCCCGCTCGACGGCGTCGATGTCGAACTCCGTGAGGCCGGTGCCGATGGTGCCGATCGAGAAGGCCCGGCGGCGCACGCAGGGGGAGGCCAGGTAGGTGCGGTCCCGCCCCGTCACCGTGGTGGCGACCAGCGAGTCCAGCAGCCGCAGCGGCGGCAACAGGTGCCGGCCGCCGAACACCGAGACGTCCTCGTCGGCGAGCGTGTCACCCACGCCCACGCCGAAGGTCGGCCAGCGCGGTGTGGCCGCGTCGGTGCGGTCGAAGATCTCGATCGGGAAGTTGGACAGCACCCCGCCGTCCACCAGGGTCGACCGCCGCCCCGTGCGCGGGTCCCGCAGGCTCCGGGGGGCGAAGAAGTAGGGGATCGCCAGCGACGCACGGACGGCCTCGGCCACCGGCTGGCGGTCGGGATCCAGGCCGAACTCGCGGTAGTCCCACGGCAGGCGCAGCAGCCGGCCGCGGGTGACGTCGGTCGCCGTCACCACCAGCCGGTAGCGCTGCCACGGTTCCAGCGCGGGGTCGTCGCCGGGGTCCTCGCGGCGCAGGTCCCCGAAGGTGACGATGCCGAGGTCGGCCAGCTCCCGGCGCACCCACTCGGTGATGTAGCGGCCCGGGTGCAGGCCCGACCGGAGCAGCAGCCCGGCCGCCGGCGCCAGCAGGGGCACCGGCGCCCAGGAGTCCGGGATGCGGTCGTACTCCAGCCGGGCCGCCGCCGCCCGGATCCCGTCGGCGGAGAGCCCGGCGGCGAGGAATGCGGCCAGCACGGCGCCCGCCGAGGAGCCGGCGACCCGCTCGAACCGGTACCGGCCCAGCAGCTCGACGGCGGCGCCCGTGAGCGCGATGCCCTTGACGCCGCCGCCCTCGAGCACCAGGTCGGCCGGCAGGGGTTCCGGCGAGGTCATGCCCCACCGTAGGGCCGTCCCCTGGGATTCCCGCTGTACGGCAGGGTGGACAGCGCGGTGCCGCGGTCAGACTCGGCCGCCCCGGCGTGCCGCCAGCATCAATGCGCACGGTGGGACGTCGAGGACGAACCCATTGCGCCTCTGGGGAGCAGGCGGATGCTGCTACTGCCGTGTCCCGGGAGGGGAATGTGGCGCTGAACGGCCCGAGCGGCGTCCGCGCTGCGTCGGTCTGCGCGCTTACGGTCCCGGCCGTGGCTGACGACGCGCAATACGAGTTCACGTCCGTGCAGGCGCTGCGCGGCACCGAGGCCAAGGCGATCGCCAAGTGGGAGAAGGACGGCTGGGAGGTTGATCGCCGGGACCAGGGAGTGCTGCGGACGGAGCTGACCTTCCGTCGCATCAAGCCGAAGACCTTCGGCACGGTCGCCCTTGCGGCCTTCCGCGGCCTGCAGCCGAAGGCGCAGTTGCTCGCCGTGTCGGCCGTCTTGGTCCTGTTGGCCGGCGTCGTTGTCGGCATCGTTCTGGGGACGCAGGGTGGCACCTCGTCCCAGCCTTCGGCGTCGGCGACCGACGCCGAGGTGGGTGCGGACCCCACTCAGGTGCCGGCAGTGCCCAGCTCGGCCGCCCCCACGACTTCCGCCCCCACGACTCCCGTCCCCACAACTTCCGCCACTGACGAGACCCTGACGGTCGAGAACAACGCGGACCTGGCAGCGCTGCTGGCCCTGACCCAACCCAACGCGCCTGCGGTCAGTGAGTTCGCGGCGAAGTACCGGGGCCGGACCATCGAGTTCGACGGGAACATCGCCTACCTGAATCCTCATGGCAGCTACACGACCAGGTACGACCTGCTGATCCTCTCTGGGGACTACAGCAGCGAGGCCGCCTCCCCGGGGCCGAACTTCCAGTTCCGGGACGTCAACATCACGAACGACCTGCAACTCACCGGCCCGAACGTCCCGGACACCATCGGCGTCGGCAACAACCTCCACATCGTCGCCCGCGTCGGCGACTACAACAGCACCCAGGAGCTGTTCCTCCTCGAGCCGGTCCGCACCGAAGTGAGGTGATCGGGTCATTGCGGTGACCAGGGGGTGGGCTCGTCGCCGTCGCCCGACCGGGTGATACGGATCGAAAACGTGTCACTACCGTCCGGTCTGATCTGCACCGAGGCCGCGGACGCTCCACGGCTCAGGGACGACGGAGGATCGATGAAGCAGGTCGACGGCGGGATGCGCTACTCGGCGACGGACCTGCTCACCTGGCACGGCTGCGCGCACGCCTCCCGACTGGACGCGTTGGCGCTCAGCGATGCCGCACTCGCCGCGTGGCTCGCCGCGCGATCGCAGGCGCGTGCGGCGGCGATCGCCTCCGGTGCGGACTTCCCTGAGCCGGCGAACGTCCGTGGTGACGAGCACGAGCGCGCAATGCGGAACCGGCTGGTGGCCTCCGGGCTGGAGGTCGTGGAGATCCCGCGGCCATCCGGGGTGAACGGGCTGATCGAGGCCGCGCGCGCGACCGAGCAGGCGCTGCGCGACGGCGTGGACGTCGTCTACCAGGCCGCGCTGTTCGATGAGCCGTGGTTCGGCTACGCCGACTTCCTGGTGCGGGTCGACGGCGTGCCCAGCCGGTTCGGCGACCACGCCTACGAGGTGCGCGACACCAAGCTCGCGCGCAAGCCCTCGGCCAACGCGCTGGTGCAGATGGCCCACTACGGCTCGATGCTGGAGAGCCTGCAGGGCTGCCCTCCGCCGCGGCTGGTCGTCTGGCTGGGCACCGGCGAGGAGTTCACCTGGGCGTACGACGACGCCGTCCCGTACCTGGAGGAGCTGCGGGAGCGGTTCCTCGCCTTCCACCGCGATCCGGTCGAGACGCTGGCCGACCCGGTCGACGCCTGCGGGCTGTGCCGGTGGGCCGAGCGCTGTGAGGACGAGTGGGGCCCCGACGACCTGCGGCACGTGCACCGGCTCTCCCGCCGGCAGCGCGCGCTGCTGAGGGAGTGCGGCATCTCGACGGTGCAGGCGCTGGCGGCGGCGTCGGACGACGACCGGCCGCAGGACATCGGCGTGGTGACCTTCGAGCGGCTGCGCGCCCAGGCGGCGGCACAGGCAGGGGCGGACGACGTCGTGCTCGTGCGGCCCCAGCCGCGGGTCACCGGGATCGCCGGAACGCCGGAGCCGCACCCGCTCGACGTCTACTTCGACCTCGAGGGCGACCCGTACGCCGCGATCCCGACGCTGGACTACCTCTGGGCCTACTGCGACGTCGACGGCGCCTACTTCCACCGCTGGGCGCACGACGTGGAGGGGGAGCGGGCGGCGTGCCGCTGGTTCCTCGACGAGCTGCGCCGCCGGGAGGCGCTCGGCGGCGACTGGCGGGTCTACCACTACAACTCCTACGAGGTCACCTCGCTGGAGCGGATCGCCGCCGCCTGGCCGGATGCCGCGGAGCGCGAGCGCCTGGTCGCCGAGGTCGAGCACTTCGTCGCCACCCGGTTCGACGACCTCTACCGCCGCGTCGAGGCCGGCCTGCGCACCCAGGACGGCAGCACCTCGCTGAAGATCGTGGAGAAGCTGGCCGGCTACGACCGCACCGCTGCGGCGGCCGCGGTCGGCAAGGCCGACGACAGCATCAAGGCCTACGAGGCCTACCTGGCGGTGGAGGACGGCGACGCCCGGGCGGCGCTGCTCGAGGGCATCCGCGCCTACAACGAGCACGACGTGAAGGCGACCCGCGCGGTGCACCTGTGGCTGCGCGCGCTGGCCGCCGATCTCTCCGAGGACGACCTGCTGGACGAGCCGGAGGACGACTACACGCCGCCGGACTCGGTGCTGCAGCGCGCGGCCCGCACCGAGGAGCTGCAGCAGCGGCTGCTTTCCGCGGCTGCGGTGGGGGACCTGCCGTCGGGGTTGTCGGCGGCCGGCACGGGGATGCTGGCCGAGATGCTCGAGTGGCACCGGCGGGAGTTCGTCGTCGCCTACCAGGACTTCCTGCGGCTGCAGGACTGGGCGGCCGACCACGACGGCGCCACCTCCGAGCCGGCGCCCGAGGTGTCGCGGGACTTCGCCGAGCTCAACGGCGCCCCGGTCGAGGAGACGCGGATCCGGCGCGGCACCGAGCACGAGTCGTGCCTGGTCGACGTGGTGCTGGAGAGGGTGCACCCGCCGGTGACCGGACGGAAGAACGAGGCGCTGCTGCGCGAGTGCCGGGCAACTTCGGGAGCGTGGAAGCTGCGGGCCGGCGCCGACGTGGTGGAGGTCGTGCCGGCGGGGCAGGACCGCAAGCCGCTCGCGGTGCGGCTGCTCGACCACGACCCGAAGACCGGCTGGTTCTCCTTCAAGAAGGGGCAGGTGCCGGCCGAGCTCGGGCCGCTGGTCGCGGCGCCGTTCTACGACCCGGACGCCGTGTGGGAGTCGCTCGTGCGGCTGGGAGAGGCGGCGTTGGTGGCCGACCCGCCGGCTGCGGCGGTGACCGGTCTGCGCCTGCTCGACCGCGCCGCTCCGCTGGCGGCGGCGCGGATGGCGCTGCGGGCGGGGGAGGAGGCGGCGGAGCGGGCGCGCCGGCTGCTGGGGGAGATGACCGCCGGGGTGCTGCCCGTGCAGGGTCCGCCCGGCACGGGGAAGACGTGGCTCGCGGCGCGGCTGGTGCTCGACGAGGTGGCGCGGGTGGCGGCGACCGGGGGCTCGGCCGCGATCGGCGTGGTGGCCAACTCGCACAAGGTGATCGACCACCTGCTGGAGGGCGTCGCGGCGCTGGCGGCCGAGCGCGGGCTGGACCTGGCCGTCGGGCACGTCGGGTCGGGTGACCAGGTGACCGGTGCGGGTGTCGCGCCGATCTCCGGTGGGAGCAGGGAGCTGCGGCCGCGGCTGGACGGCCACCGCTCGGCCGGGCGGCCGGCGGTGGTGGGGGCGACCAAGTTCGGGTGGGCCCGGCCCGATCTGGCGGGTGTGCTGCACCTGCTGGTGGTGGACGAGGCCGGCCAGCTGTCGCTGGCCGATGCGGTGGCGGTGGCGCAGGCGTCGCCGCGGGTGGTGGCACTGGGGGACCCGCAGCAGCTGGCGTCGCCGATCCAGGCCAGCCACAGCGAGGCGGTGCGGGTGTCGCTGCTGGAGCACCTGGCGCGGGGGAGGGCGGTGCTGCCGGCGGAGGCCGGGGTGTTCCTCGACGTCTCCCGGCGGATGCACCCGGCGGTATGCGAGGTCGTGGGCGCGCTGGCGTACGACGGCGCGCTGCAGGCGCATGAGACCGCGGCGGCGCGGGACATCTCGGGGCCGGACGTCGTCATCGGCGGCCACCGGATCCCGCTTCGGCCGGGGGTCGTGTGGCTGCCGACCGATGCGGCCGAGGAGGCGCAGGCGGCGCTGGTCGCATCGCTGGTGGGGGAGCTGGTGCGGCGGGCCTCGGTGACGGTCGATGGCTGCGCCCAGCGGCTGACGTTCGACGACGTGCTGGTGGTGGCGCCGCACAACGCCCACGTGAACCGGATCCGGGCGGCGCTGGGCGGCAGCGACCGGGTGGGGACGGTGGACAAGTTCCAGGGGCGCGAGGGGCACGTCGTGGTGTTCGCGCAGGGACGGCCGGCGGAGAAGCCGGGTGACGTGCCGTTCCTCTACGAGATCAACCGGATCAACGTGGCGCTGTCGCGGGCGCGGCTGATGGCGATCGTCGTGGCACACCCGGACGCGGTGTTCCCGCCGGTGTCGCAGCCGGAGCACCTGAAGCTGGCCAGCCGCTTCGCGCGAGCGGTGAGTGCTCGGAAGGCCGTCGTCGACAGCTGAGCCCGGCAACGAGACGAGGTGGTGTGTCTCGCGTTGCCGGTCGTCGTCCGGCGCACCTGCACCGTCACGGCGCACGCCGCTCGCTCGGGGAGGAGGGAAGCAGGCACTCGGCCAGGGCAATCACCGGGCCGTTGGTGCGAAGGTCCTTCTGGCGAGACGAAGTCCGGCCCAGGCCAGGGCAGCCCCGAGGACGGCGCCGATGGTGTTGGCGAGCCAGTCGTTGGTCGAGCACGACCGGCCCAGGCCTGGTGCGAGGGCCTGCAGCAGCTCCACGCCGGCCGACACGGCAATTGCCACCGCGGCGACCAGGACGGGTCGTCGGGTCGCGGTGGCGAGGAGCACGACCGGGGCCAGGAACAGGATGACGTTGGCGACGTCGCCGCGGAAAAAGGTCGGAACGCTCCAGGCCACCTCGCAGAAGGAGAACGCCCTCCGGTCGTCGGGCCAGAGGGTGAGGCCGGCCGCCACCGCGACGGCAGCTGCCGCCAGCCACCGGGGCCGATTGCGGGCGGTTGGCCAGCCACCGGGCGGCCACCGGTGCGCCGATGAGGAGGACGAGGAACGCCGTCGGCTCGAGCCATCGGTGCTCGGCGAGCACGGTGCTGATCACACGCAGGATCCTGACCGTCCGACGACGCCGACGGCGCGATCCCGTGGGACGTCGCGATGCAGCCGGAGCGCCCGGCGCAGATGTGGTCGACGAGGCGTGCGGCGAGTTGAGCGAGGGCGCGCCGTCGTCCGGCTCCCGGGTTCCCGCCCCGTCGGCACCTACGGTCGATCGTGCGTCCTTCCCCGTCTTCCGGCGCGCTTGCGGCAGTACCCGGTCCTCCGCGACCGCGGTTCTGCCGTGCCCGGGTGACGACGCCGCCGACCCGGTGAGGACGTCGAAGTTCGTCGTCCTCGCGTAGGGAGCTGCACAGCGTTGTCCGGTCTGCCGTCCAGCGGGATGCTCCGCGCGATGTCCACCGGCAATCTGCTGGCCGACTGCGAGCGGTGGTGCCGCGAGAACCTGCCGCGCCGGGTCGAGCAGCGCCGGGAGCCGACGCTGCGGGTCGTACCGCCGCTGGCCGAGCCGGCGCCGTCCCGCCGTCAGGTCTTCCGGCCGGGCCCGGGCTGGCCGGGTGTGCCCGTCACGCGCACCGGGGGCTGATCTCCGCGCAGCACGGCGGCGGCGGGCGCCCGGCCCGAGGCCGGCGCGGTCGGTGCCGCGCCGGCCGTCGTCCCTCAGGCCATCTCGGGGACGCGCAGGTGGTGGATTGCCAGCTCGAACTCGGCCACCTCCATGACCTCCGCACCCAGCTGCTGGGTGAACTGTTCACGCATCCCGCGCACGGTCTGGGCGGAGTTCTCCAGAGCCGCACGGTCGTCGTAGGTTGCGGTCAGGACCCCCATGCCGGTCTGCCGGTCGCCCATCATGCTGACGCTGCAGAAGCCCGGGATGTCGTCGAGGCGCGGAATGAGACCGGTGCGGAAGGTCTCGGTGGCCTCGTCCATGCGGGCGGGGTCGCCGCGGGTCCAGGTGACGCGGCAGCAGGCGCCCTCGGGTGCCTGGTGGGCGCGGTGCAGGAGGGAAATCTCCCACTCCTGGACCTCGAAGCTGCCTCCCATCACCTCGGTGGCCCGCTCGCGCATGGGCATGACCGCGTCCCTGCTGGCGCTCATCGACTCCTCGGAGTCCCAGCTGGTGGTGACGATGCACCGGCCGGAGTCGCGGTCGCAGAGCATGGACAGGCCCATGCACCCGGGCATGCTCTGGACGGCGGGCATGATCTCGTCGCGCACGTAGGTGATGCCGTCGTCGATCCGCTGCGGGTCGGCGTGGACGGTGGTGGATCGGGCGTACATGCCGCCCTCCTCTCGGGATGGCGGGCGACGCCCCGGCGGCGTCGCCGCCCTCCCGATGGTGCTCGCGTCGGCGCCCGAGGAACAGGCATCGGGACGCCATGGCGCGGTGCTGGCCGGTCGTGCCCTGTGCCGCTCAGTAGCCCGGGAGCCACCGCCTCAGCTCGGCGTCCACCGCGACGGTGGCGTTCAGCGAGCAGAGGACGCCGACCAGCCCGGCGGCCACCCGCTGCAGGAGCAGGTGGCGCGGGGGGATCGACAGCTTCCGCTGGTGCGCTGGGCGGCGCCGAGCGGGTCGGAGGCTCGCCGGGTCTGCTCCTGCAGCCAGCCGCGGGTGAACGTGTACCGCTCACTGCGCAGCGGCTGCAGGTAGGGGTCGAGGAGCGTGAGCAGGGCGGTTGGTGAGACGTCGTCCGGTCGCAGCAGGTGGGCCGAGGCGGCGATGCGGTGCAGTTCCGCGGCGTCGCCGTCCCGCCCGGCGGCGAGCAGCGGGCCAAACCGGGGCGGCCAGCCGCGCGGCATGGGCTGGTTCGACCCGAAGTCGAGGACGCCGAGCCGGCCGTCGTCCATCAACCGAAAGTTGCCGGGGTGCGGATCCCCGTGCAGCCGCCGGACCCGCGCCGGGCCGGAGGTGAAGAGGTGCACGAGGACCTCGCCGCAGCGGTCGCGGTCGTCCTGGGAGCCGGAGGCGATGACGCGCGACAGGGGAGTGCCGTCGATCCACTCGGTGACCAGCACCTCGCCCTCGACGGCCAGCACTTCGGGCACGAGGACGTCGGGGTCGCCGCGGTAGGCGTCGGCGAAGGCGGGCTGGCCGCGGCTTCGCGGGCGTAGTCGACCTCCTCGACGAACCGTGCGCGCGGTTCGGTGAAGAGCTGGCGGACGTCGAGGTGCGGGGCCGCGGCTTTCACGATCGGGGAGAGCCCCTGCAGCATGCCGAGGTCGGCGACCAGCGCCTCGGCGGCGCCCGGGTACTGGACTTTGACGGCCGCCGGCGTGCCGTCGGACCAGGTGGCGCGGTGCACCTGGCCGATGCTGGCGGCCGCGGCGGGCCGGTCGTCGAAGTCGCGGAAGCGCTCGCGCCAGTGCGGACCGAACGACGCCTCTAGTTGCTCGTGGACGCGGGCGGCCGGCATGGGCGGCGCCGCCTCCTGCAGCCGGACGAGCGTCTCGCGGTAGGGGCCGGCCAGCTGCTCGGGGAGGGCGGCCTCCATGGCGGAGAGCGCCTGGCCCATCTTCATGGCGCCGCCCTTGAGATGGCCGAGGGTGGCGAACAGCTGCTCGGCGGTGCGCTGCTGCACCTGCTCCGCGACGAGTTCGGCGGGGCGGCCACCGAGGCGCTTGCCGAGGCCGAGGGCGGTGCGGCCGGCATAGGCGGCCGGCAGTGCGGCGAGACGGGCCGTCCGGGCGAGGCGGCCCCGCGCCGGCGTCCCCTCGTCCCGACCGGGCATGGCTACCAGGGGAGGGCCTGAGACGTCGCGATGCAGTACGAGCTCCGCGCAGATGCGGTCGATGCGCCGCCCCGCCCATCCGCGTCGGCGGGGTGCCCAACCTTCTGCGCGGTTCCCGAAGACATCGCGCCAATTCGCGGACTGTGTCGTTCCTCTGTGTTCCCATAGGGCTCGATCAACGCAGACTCGACGCAAGGGGGACGGGGCGTGCCAGACGTCATCGGCGACCACTACATGCTCCTGAAGGTGGAGCGCCGTGGCGGGACGTTCTCCGTCGTACGCAAGGCCATCGATGATCGCGACGAATCCTTCGTTGCCGTCAAGCTCTTGTCAGGCCAGTCCGACGACGTGACGCGCAAGGTCTTCAACAACGAAGCCAAGACGCTCCAGAACCTGTCGCACCCCAACATCGTTCGCTGCCGCACGGCCGGCATCGACGCCACGGACACCTACTTCCTTGTCCTGGACTGGGTGGAGCGCAACCTCGACGACGTGCTGAAAGAGTCGGGTCCGTGGGAGTCCTGGGACCGCCTCGCCACCGACGTTGCAGTGCCGCTCGTCGACGCCCTGGCCTACACCCACCTGAAGCAGATCGAGCACAGGGACATCAAGCCTCAGAACGTGCTCATCTCCGACACGGGGGTCCCGATGCTCGCCGACTTCGGGATCGCCAAGATCCGAGGGGAAGAGCAGACGACCGCCGAAACAGTCGCAGCCTGGCACTCCAAGCCCTACGCGCCGCCCGAACTCAATGCGGACATCCGATACGTACGGGACGTCTATTCGATGGGCGTGCTTCTCATTCAGTGCATGACCAGGGAGCAGCTCAAGGACCTCACCGGTGTCGAGCGCGCCTTGGGGTCTATCCCGGTGCCCCCCGACGTCCGGCGCCTGCTCGGTGCCTGCATCGCCACGCAGCCGGACGACCGCCCGAAAAATGCAGGCGACCTCCTCGGCGCCCTGAGAGCCATCCAGCAGCGGCGCCAGGCCCAGCAGCGGGTCGTACAAAACCCCGTTTGGCTGCGCCTCACCAAGTCGGCAGTGCGATCGCTCGGCGGGAATGACGAGGCGCGGCAGGAGGCGACGGGCAGGGCGCAGGCTGACCTGTCCGGCGACGTCTACGCTTCGTTCTTCAACGACCCACAGTCAGGCGAACGGCAGCGCGACAGCATTCGGGTCGACGGCGAGGCGTGGAGCTTTACCCTAAAGTCCGATGAGAGCGGCGCCGTCATCATCAAGGCTGCCGAATTGGAATTCGACCAGCTCGAGAACCACCGCCGTCGGGCGCTGTTGTTGCCGAAGGTCTTCGAATGGACGTTCAACCGACCTCCGAACGGGGCCCTCGCTAAGGCCGGCGTCGCGACCCTGATCGACACTATCGATGCCTTCTACGAAGCCCAGGGCCGGGCGGACGAGACCGGCAGCGACGAGCGGGACGGGGACGAACTCTTCGACACTTGGCGTCGAATACTCAACGCCCGCGAGGAACTCGCCCGGGGCGAGAAGAAGCCCCTCCCGTATCGGAAGTGGCAGGCCCGCGGCCGTGAGGCCACCTTCACGCTTGAGTCCGCGGTCGACCACGACTTGGTCGGCACCGAGTGGCGAGTGAGGGATCAGGCAACTGATCGCAAGTTCGGGTGGGGCGAGGTGATCGACCACGACATCGATCGAGTCGTCATCCTCAGTTCGCGAAGGTGGGAGGGCCTGCCGGATCGCGCCGTCCTCGATCCGCACCTTGGACCTGACGAAGCGGCCCTCAACCGGCAGCGACAAGCCGTCGATGATGTACAGCGCGACAAGTCAGCTCGCCCAGATCTGCGAGAGCTACTCCTCGACCCCGCCCGCAATACCGAGCCCAGACCCGTCTCGATCTCCGAGTGGAACCGCGACCTCGACGACCGTAAGCGCGCGGCGATCGAGACTGCGCTGGGCTCGCCGGACATCTATGTTGTCCAGGGACCACCGGGGACGGGGAAGACGAGCTTCATAGCGGAGCTCGTCGAGCAGACCCTCAGTAGTAACTCGGAGGCCCGCGTACTCATCGCATCCCAGACCAACGTGGCTGTAGACAATGCCCTCCAGCGCCTGGCCGACGGCGGACGGGCCAGCATGGTCAGACTGGCGAGCGCCGACCCCAAACGCGTCGATGAATCCGTTCGGCACCTTCTGCTCGATGCTCAGATGAGGCGTTGGGCGCGCACTGTGCGTAAGAACGCCGAGAGTCACCTTGGGGCTCGGGCGAACCAGGCCGGGCTGACGCCGGCACACCTGCGAGCGGCACTCGCCCTTCAGCAGCTTTCCGCGACACTGACGCAACTCAACTACCTGCAAAATGCGCGTCCAGAGGAGGAAGAAGACCGGCCGTCCGAGATTGCGACATCGCTGGCAGAACCGACATCTTCCACTTCTGTGCAGGAAAAGGTGGATGCACTAGCGGACCTTCGCGACGAGCTGTTGTCGGAGGCGCAGGCAGAGTTGGGGGGTGACCTCACGCTCTCCGCGGAGATGACCGCTAAGGACGCGCTCGCTGCGGTGGACGCCCTCATCGGGGAGAGTACGGATGCTCAGAAGCTGCTCACTCGCCTGAAGCTGCAGGGTGAGTGGCTGCAGCGGATTGCCTCCGATTCAGCGCTTTCGACCGTATTCCTCAACCAGACGAGCGTCATCGCGGGAACCTGTATCGGCTACCTCAGGCACCCAGCGGTGCGCCACCTAGAAATCGATCTATGCATCGTCGACGAGGCGTCCCGAGCCACGCTAACCGAAGCTTTAGTTCCTGTCTCGCGGGCCAAGCGGTGGGTCGTGGTCGGTGACACGAACCAGTTGCCGCCCATCGACGAGGATCTCCTGCGAAACAAGGAGCTGATGAATGACCATCAGCTGCTCCCCGAGGATGTCAAGCAAACGCTGTTTCAGCGGCTAACCGACCGGCTCCCCGAGCACTCCCAGGTCATGCTAAATCAGCAGTACCGCATGATTCGCCCAATCGGCGACATGATCTCGACCTGCTTCTACGAGGAGCAGTTGCGGTCGCCAAACGAGGGCGGGCTCGAGGGCTACGCCCTTGGGTACGGCAAGCCCGTCCTTTGGCTCGACACCTCTGCCCATGCCGACGCCCGCCGAGAGGCGGCTCCTCAGGGCAAGGGCAAGAGCTACGCTAACCGCGCCGAAGCCCGCATCGTGATCGATCGGCTCGAGGTTCTGAACGGCGCGATAGACCACAACGTCGTTCGCCTGCCGGAGGGCAGCAAGCAACTGGATGTGCTTGTCGTCGCGCCGTACGTCGCCCAGGTTGCCGACTTAGAACAGCAACTCGCGCCTCGTCGAGATCGGCTCCGGCACCTCAGGGTCACCGTCATGAGCGTCGATGCCGTGCAGGGCCGCGAGTCGGATGTGGCCATCTTCTCGGTGACGAGGAGCAATGCCAGGGCCGAACTCGGGTTCATCGGGCCCGACTATTGGCGACGCATCAACGTGGCGCTCTCCCGCGCACGGTTCGGTCTCACCATCGTGGGGGACGCGGGCTTCATCAGGGGAACGACTGGAGCCCTGAAGAGGGTGCTCACGTACATCGAGTCCCATCCGGATGACTGCGAGCTTAGGACGGCCGACCGATGAGCCTCACGTCAGCCGACATCATCCGGCGCCGCTTCGGCGACTACCGTCCAGGACTACAGCTCGTGAGCGTCGTCGACGCCGCCGTCCCTGTCACGATGTTGCGCGTAGACGTACTCGCCCAGGAGCGCAAGCCGCTTCCCCTCCTCGACGAGTTCATTCTGAGATTCGTTGATGCAGGAGCACGCGAGATCGATGAGATTGCCGCCCTCCTGGGTCTGCAGCGTGAGCAAGTCGTGGCGACCGTCGCTGACCAGATCAGCTGGAACAACCTCGCCAGGGCCCAAAGCGGGCAGCTGGGCCTAACGGCGCTCGGCCTTGAAGCGGCCCGCAATCTCGCCGCAGTGCAGCCGGTACTGACCCAACTCAACGTCCCGTTCGATCGACTCGTGTGGGATGCCCAAGACTATTCGCGCTCGAGCCTCATGAAGAAGTGGGACGCCCAAGAGGCCGGCCTAGAGATTCTGCCCGCAAAGAAGAGTGCTCGCGTCGACCTCAACGACCTCAGGGTTGAGCGGTTCAACGAACTCGTGGAGTCCCGTGACGATCGCATGCGGCAGGTTGAAGTGCTGCGCGTCCGGAAGGTCGCCTCGCAGAATCTGCACCTCTACATGCCCGCGCAGCTGCTGATCTATGGAGATCCCGACTCGGGGGAGGTCGAGCTTGGCCTGTGCATCGAAGGGCATCTTCAGCCGGCACACGGCCTTGAACTCGCGGCCGCTGGCGCCGTCGCAAAACTCGGCATCGTCGTCGCTAGTTCGGCGCCGCGCCCCACACTTTCTCGCGAGCTCGAGGAGCAGCGGGTCTCAAGTGACGAGATCGAGATCATCAGGGCGGCTGGTGAACAGGCTTCTAGAAGCGACGATTCGCCCGCGGAGCAGTCGCCCAAGCGCATCGAGGACATCGCGGTGCGCAGCGTCGATGTGCACGAGCACGCACAGTTGCTGGCTGAAGCTCTGAATGGGGCAAAGAAGCGACTGCTGATCATTGCCCCGTGGGTTAAGGGCGGCGTGGTCAACACAGACTTTGTTGCTGCGCTGGAGCGACGGCTACGAGCCGGGGTAGAGGTGTATATCGGTCACGGCTACGGTCCTGATGACCGAGGGTCCGACGACTTCGCTCTTCGGAAGCTCAACAACCTGGCCGCGCGCTACGACAAGTTGAGGATTGTCCGCTTGCAGAACACGCACGCCAAGATCCTAATTTTCGATAACACCTGGATAACAACAAGCTTCAACTGGCTCTCCTTCAAAGGTGATCCAAATAGAACGTACCGAATGGAGGAGGGCACGCTCGTACAGATCCCAGGCGAGGTTGACAAAGCGTTTGAGCGATACAGCGCAATCTTGGCCACAGACGGAGTCGAGCCACGCGCGGGTGGCTGAACGGCTCGATGGGCCACCGCAGTCGGCCGTGTGAACGGTCTTGGCGGCGGTCCGGTCACCGGCCTTACCCGCCTTGTCAACGCATGCGGGGGATGGTGTCGGTCCTGTTGGTTGCATTGGCGCTAGACAGCCGTCGCAAATGCCCTTCCGTGAGGCAATTAACGGCATCTAGGTTGTCGCCATCCGTACGGGCCATGCACTCAAGGGAGATCGTTGCGGGGACGGGGTGTAGCCCGAGACCGCGGCTACCGGCTAGGTACCTTGCAGCGGTACGAACAACATCTCGATGTTGACTGCCCTACGTGCGAAAGGGCTGAGTCGCCGTGGCGTCTCCACCTGAGGCGAGCCTCCTCCACGTAGGCAACGTCAGACCCGAGTGCCCGCCGATCCTGACCCCGCTGGTCGACGACCGGCGGTCGAGCGGCCCGAGGCGCCTTGGTTACCTTGGCCGCGCCGAGCTCCGCACCGGACTAGCGGAGTTGCGTAAATGTTGTGAAGCCCGTTCTCCTGTACGACGCTCTGATGTGCTCTTTGTTGGCCATAGCAAACCAACAGCCCACCGAATGCGGGGTTGAGCTAGTATCTGCATAGTTTGTGGATGTTGGCGAAACTTCGCTTAGGTTGGGGGGCCTATAGCTGCCCGATTAGCGCAGACTCTCGTGATTGGCCAATGACTGCTTGGTGCCCTGTGGCGTGCTTGGTGGGTCCGGCGGCGAACTGCGGCGGTGGGTGTGACAGCCGTCTCTCGGTTCGTCGATCGACGCCTCGGCGCGGCAGTGACGCGCTTCAGTCTGGACTGCTCCTGGATGGCCACCGCCCCGCGTGTTGGCGTCGTTCCAGGACGAAGGCACGGAAGACTAAGGCGCATGGCCAAGCGCGTACTGACGAGCCTTGTGGATGATCTTGATCCGTCGAGCGCCGCTGATGAGACAGTGCGCTTCGCTCTCGATGGCGTGGAGTACGAGGTCGACCTGACCTCGGCGCACGCCGCTGAGTTCCGATCCGCCATGAACGTGTACGTAGGGGCCGCTCGACGCCTCAGTGGTGGCCGCCGGTAGGCGGGATGAGTCGCCCCGCCCCGTTCTGTCGGTGCTCGTACGTACCTTCGATCCGCTAGTCATCCAACCGCGCAGCGCGTGAGAGAGGCGACATGGCTGACCTGATCTATCTCGACGCCGCCGCGTCGGCCCCGGTCGCTCCCGAGGCGCTGGCTGCGACCGTTGAGGTTCTGCAGCAAATCGGCAACCCCGGCGCGGCGCATGCCGCAGGGCGAGCGGCGGCGGCTCGCGTCGAGTCGGCTCGGGGGGCGGTCGCGGAGCTCCTGAACGTGGGTCCGGCCGGAGTCGTCTTCGTCGGCAGTGCAACGGAAGCCAACAACCTGGTGCTGCGGGGCGTCACCGCCGCTCCTGGACGTCGTGAAATCGTGACCACGACGGCGGAGCACCCGTCAGTGCTGGCCACTCTCGCGGACGTTGGGGGGGAACGGGGCGCGATCCATCTGGTGTCAGTCGGCAGGACCGGCGAGGTCGATCTCGAGCGGTTAGACGGCGTGCTGTCTGCGGCGACCATGCTGATCTCGATTCACGCAGCCAACAACGAAACAGGTGTGATCCAACCTCTCGAGCAGGTCATCGAACGAGCCCGCGCTGTGGGAGCGATCGTCCATGCAGACGCAAGCCAGCTCATGGCGTGGGGACCAAGCTCGCTCCTTGATGAGTGTGACCTCATTACCGTCAGCTCCCATAAGATGCATGGCCCTCAGGGGGCAGCTGCACTGATCGTGCGACCGTCTGCGCGGGACCGCCTCCGCCCTCAGGTAACGGGAGGCGGTCAAGAGCGGGGCCTTCGCAGTGGCACCGTCAACGTAGCGGCCGTCGCAGGGTTTGGCGCCGCCGCGACTCTGGCACTGAGTTCAGGCGCGAAAGCGGCTGCTACGGTCCGCGATCAACGAGTGCGGTTGCTTGCAGGACTGCGGCGGGCGATACCTGACTTGACTGAGCACGGAGCCGGTGCGGCTCGCCGTCTACCCGGAATCTTAAACGTCGCGCTCGGAACTAGCTGGCCGGACAGCGTGGAATCCGAGGCGCTCCTCGCTCGACTCCCGGCCCTCGCTGCATCTACTGGCAGCGCCTGCCGTGCCGGCGCTCCCGAGCCGTCGCCCGTCCTGCTCGCCATGGGGAGCTCGGAATGGGAGGCCGCCCGTTCTATTCGACTCAGCTTGAGTCGCTACACAACCGACGCCGATATCCACGCCGCGGTCGCGGAAATCCGTCGCGGATACACCGAACTTGTCCAGCTATTGGACCCTTGTGATTCTGAAGAGAGGCACTGAATTGAGTGGGGCACTGCTGGCGGCCGCGACTGATCCAGCCTTCGCGCGGCACGAAACGTTTCACCTAAGGTTTGGATGGCTGCGAAAAGGCTTCACGGCTGCTCTGCAAGACCCAGAGACCTTTAGTAAGCCGGGCGCCACTGTTGAACTGGGTGTCGGGAAAAACATGGTTAACGCTATTCGCTACTGGTGTCAGGCGTATAAGATTCTCGAGACGGCCCCGAATCATGAGCGTCCTCGGATGCCTCTACTGCAACCTTCGGCCTTCGGTCGCCAGCTGCTCGACGAGAATGGCTGGGACCCTTGGCTCGAAGACTCTGCCAGCCTGTGGTTGCTTCATTGGAAGCTGCTCGGCCCAAAGTGCCTCGCGCCAGTGTGGTGGACGGCGTTTAACCTCTTCGCCCCCGAGCAGTTCGAGGACCACCAGCTGACCGACCTAGTCGTCGAGCTGACCGCTGCCGCTGGCTGGAAGAGTGTGATGGAATCTTCCGTTAAGAAGGATGTCGACTGCTTGCTGCGCACGTTCGCCGCTCGGCGGACCGGCCGGCAAACAATGGACGACCTTCTCGACTGCCCAACCCGTCAGCTCGGATTGATTTCCCCGGCGGCGGGAGAGGCGAGGAGTTGGCGCTTCGTTACGGGTCCCAAGCCGTCGCTCCCGGCGGCCATCGTGGCTTACGCGTGCCTCGACTTTCTTGCTCAGGTGGGTCCGAAGGAGCGCACCATCAGCGTGGCCCGATTGGCCGGCGATCCGGGTGCTCCCGGCCGTGCCTTCCGGCTCACGGAGAGCAATGTCTACGACATCCTCACGGAGGTGGCGAAGTCGGTACCGCAAATGCACGTGGCAGAGCCTGCGGGACTTCGGCAGCTAGTCGTCGACGGCGACGTTGGGTCTCTTCGCGATGAGCTTGTCAACGACTATTACCGGGTGAGCCAGGAGCGCGCGGCATGACCGCAAGGCAGATGTTGGGTACGCAGATCACGCCAAAGGAGCGTTATCTCCGAGCAGCAAACCTCGAAGCCCACCAGGAGCAGGCGGAGCACTACATCCCGACGAGCCGCGCTCTGGAAGTGCTTCGCCGGTTCGTTCACTCGGTAGGCGACTCCACTGCTGGGCGCTCATGGTCGCTCACCGGCCCTTATGGCGCAGGTAAGAGTTCGTTCGCGCTCTTCTTGCGCAGCCTGCTTGGTCCTGCGGGTGAGCTACGTGACGCCGCCGAGCGGTCGCTAGGAGACGCCGACGAGGCGCTTCTTGAGGCCCTTATCTCCGCCAGGGAGGCGCTCGGTGCGCACGACGGATTCGTGTTGGCCACAACAACGTGCCAGCAGGAGCCGCTCGCCGACAGCCTGCTCAGGGGGCTCGTCAAAGGGACGCAGGCGCGATGGCCAAAGCGCCGGCCAACGTCAATCGCCGAGGCACTCAAGGTGGCCCACGCGACGAAGTCCGCGCGCGCTATCGCGGCCGCGGCGCGGGTCATCGCAAGTGAGGCTCCCGTCCTCCTGGTACTCGATGAGTTCGGCAAGACGCTTGAGCACTTTGCCGCCAATGTGGGCGAAAACGTGGGCGCCTCCGCCGACCTGTTCGTCCTGCAGGAGCTAGCAGAGCAGGCAACGGGTGACCGTGCAATTCCGATCTTCACCTTTACCTTGCAGCACTTGGCGTTCGATGACTATGTGCGGCAGGCGTCGGCTCAGCAGCGTCGCGAATGGGGCAAGGTGCAGGGCCGCTTTGAGGACGTCTCTTTCCTTGAGTCGGCCGAGCAGTCGCTCCGTCTAGTGGCCGGCGCTCTGGACAGCGCAGGCCTCTCGCGAGCGCTTTCTGAGCGCCGCGGCGAGTGGGCCGAAGCGGCATTCGCGTCAGCGCGTGAGGTTGGTATAGCCAACCACCTCCCTGGTGGTGTGGACACGGTGATGCAGTGCTACCCGCTGCACCCGATTGCGCTACTTGCGCTGCCAGAGCTCTGCGGTCAGCTCGGTCAGCACGGTCGCACGCTTTTTGCTTTCCTCGCAAGCGCAGAGTCCGGAACGGCGCGGAGCTTCCTAGAGTCAACGCCAATCCCGAGGCCCTCAGAACCACTGCCCGCTGTCTCTCTTGCAGACCTGTTTGACTTCTTCGCGGGATCGGGCCAGGCCATGGCCCTCAGTATCGGTGGCAGCCGTTGGCGCGAGATCCATGAGCGGGTCCGGGAAGCGGTCCATCTTGAACCGCAGGACCTCGCTGTCCTTAAGACCGTTGGGCTGCTGAACCTCATGGGGAACGCGCTGGGGCTTCGCGCCTCCTCTGAGCTGGTCGCCTTCGCCTTGAGTGACGCGGCCGGTCCTCCGGACGTGTCCTGGCGAGCGCGCCTGGAGGACCTGGAGGGCCGTGGGTTCCTCACATTTCGGTCCTTCGCCGACGAGTACCGGCTGTGGCAGGGCAGTGACGTTGACCTGCGGGGGCGTGTGGCAGACGCCAGGGAGCAGTTGAGGAGCACTAACGCAGCCGACCTGCTTGCGCGACTTCATTCGGACAGTCCGGTCATCGCTGCGAGACACAGCCAGCACGTCGGCATGCTGCGGTACTTCTCGGTGGCCTATACGGACGATGGTTCCCGTGCGGTGCCGAGCCTGACGAGTGACGACCCCGCAGACGGTGTCGTGGTGTATCACCTTGGTAGTGCCGCGTCGATTGGTCAGCTTGCACTGCCATCTGACCGGCGACCCACTGTGCTAGTCACCAGTGCAAATGCTGGCCGCGTGCGAGATTCCGCCATTGAGGTGGCTGCGGCTCTCGCCGTTCTCGACGAGCAGGAAGTGATCGACGACCGTGTCGCGCGCCGCGAGCTACAGGATCGCGTCGCGGACGCCCGCAACCGGCTGTCGCAGGCGCTGGCGGAAGCTTTCCAAGCCGGCGTCGACGGCGTGGAGTTCCGCGTCCTGTTCGATGGACGGTTCGGTGAGCCGCTGCCTTGCCCTCACGGGCTGTCACGCCTTCTTTCAGACGTCTGCGATGAGGCCTACGGCCAGAGCCCCCACATCCGTAACGAGATGCTGGGTCGCCGGGAGTTGACTAGTCAGGGCGCGAAGGCGCGGCGCCAACTCATCGAGGCCATGATCGAGCGCAGCTCGGAAGAACGGCTTGGCCTGCAGGGCTACGGGCCCGAACGGGCAATGTACGAGGCCGTACTTCGCTACACGGGCCTCCACGCCGAACGCGAGGGCGTATGGACATTCGGAAAGCCAGGGTCTAACGGATCGCTACAGCATGTCTGGGGGGCGATAGCGCAGTTCATCGATGCAGCAAGTGACGCGCCGGCCACCGCGGACCGCCTGTATGCCCGCCTTATGGCGCCGCCAATCGGGCTAAAGGAAGGACCGATCCCGGTTCTTCTCGTGGCCTACTTGCTTCAACGCAACGATGACGTTGCCATTTATGAGGATGGCACCTTCCTGCCGAACCTCACTGCCGATCTTGTCGAGCGGCTGGTCAAGGGACCACAGCGGTTTGCGTTGAAGTCCTTCAGCACGCTGGGCAATCGCGTGGAGATTCTCTCGGCCATCTCTAATGCAACTGCGTCCCTTGGCATCGGCGGCTTGCGTGCACTGTCCGCCAGAAGTCTTCGTAACGAGACTGTGCTAGCCGTCGCCGCACCGCTGCTCAATCTGGTGCGGAGCATGCCGACGTACACCAAACGCACGAGCAATCTTTCCGAGCAGGCGCTGGCCGTGCGAGCGGCGCTTCTCGGGGCGAGGGAGCCCGACAAGTTGTTGCTCATCGAGCTGCCGGCTGCTTGTGGGTTCGTAGGTGATGAGTGGAAGAGCCCAAATGCGGAGACGATCGCCCAATTTGGCGAAAGGCTTAGTGCAGTGCTCGAAGAGCTACAGGGTGCATACGAGCGCCAGCTCCTAGAGATCCGTGATTTGCTCGCGCAGGCGTTCGACCGTTCGGCGGATGTGCCCGCCCTTCGTAGGGCCCTGCAGGTGCGATCTGAGCTGCTGCAAGGGCGGGTGCTCAATCCCAAGCTGCAATCGTTCATCTTCAATGCGGGCGACGATGCAACTGATGATGTGGCGTGGCTCGGTCGCATGGGATTGACACTGACCGGAAAGTCGGTGGAGTTGTGGCTTGACGAGGACCGCGCTCGGTTCCGCACGCTTCTCCCGGAGACCGTTGCAGCCTTCCACCGTGTCGAGGCGCTGAACTTTGACGCCACTGCCCGGTCGAAGGAAGGTGCCTTCACGGCGAGGCGACTGACCCTCACCACGCCGGAGGGGGATGAGAGCAGTCGGGTGATCTTCTATGACGACGCCGCCGTCGACGCCTTACAGGCGCTCGTTGACGAGGTGCTCGTGCAGGCGGAGGAACTCGTGGGCGGACCGCAGGGTCGAGACGGACTCACGGCACTGCTGGTGGAACGAATGGTTGGCGCTACGGCGCAGCAAGATATCGGTTCGATTAGTGACGCCGAGAAGGCGCAGGTTAGGAAGTCCCGACATGGCAGCTGACATGCCCAATACGACCGGCGTTACGGTCGATGAAGCGCTAGCAGATGTTGGTGCCCGCCACGTGCTCGGCATCAGTGGGGGGAAGGATAGCGCTGCGCTGGCCATCTATCTCAGAGAGCGCATCCCCAATCTTGAGTACTTCTTCACGGACACCGGGGCCGAGCTTCCGGAGACCTACGAGTACCTGTCCAGCCTTGAGGCGGTTCTCGGTAAGCGAATTGAGCGTCTAAACTCCGAGCGCGGATTCGATCATTGGCTGCAGGTGTATGGGGGGGCGTTGCCTAGTCCCCAAATGCGCTGGTGCACCAAGCAGCTGAAGATCAAGCCACTGGAGGCGTGGCTGGGCGACGCGCGAACATACACGTATATCGGAATCCGGGCAGACGAGAACCGCAGTGGTTACATCAGCACCAAGCCGAACATCAAGCCGGTCTTTCCCTTCAAGGAGGACGGCATCGTGAAGGAGCAGGTCTTCAAGATCCTCGACGATGCCGGCGTCGGTTTGCCTGAGTACTACGAGTGGCGAACTCGTAGTGGGTGCTCATTCTGCTTTTTCCAGCGCAAGGCCGAGTGGATTGGACTGTCCGAACGGCACCCGGATTTGTTCGCCGAGGCCGTTGCATACGAAGAGAAGGAGGGCTTCGAGAGCACTGCAATGAAGGGGCGACAGTACACCTGGTCGCCTGGCGAGACGCTTCGCGAGATGCAAGACCGCGCCGACGAAATCAAGGCCAAGCACGAGGTTGCTATGGATCGTGCGTCAAGTCGTCGGACCAATATTCCACTCCTCGACGTGCTCGACGATGTCCTCGCTGAGGACGGTGGAGACGACGCATGCATGGTCTGCCATGTCTAACCAAATTGAGTGACGGCCCGACTAGTCTCGTATGGAAAAAGGTTGAGCGAACAATAGCATCGCAACCCTGGCTTAAGGGCCACGAACTATCCCTAGGTGTGCCTGGAGGCCAGGAATGACGGTCGGCGCGGACTCTCTCGCTGACCTAATCCTGCGTCACCGAGATTCCCCAAGTCCGGTCCTGCACAATCGCGTAGCCCTTCTCCGGCTGCTAGATGAGGCGGGATGCAACGCGCTTCAAGACGACCTGAAGCGTCACGCACAGGCATGGGAGATGCGTGTCGCGGGGCAGCGGACCTGGGAGATGGTCCCAGAGGAGCCGGGCCTCTACATGTTCGTCTGGCGGCCGTTCTTTCGGTTCGACATCTCAGGTGGCCGAAATGTCGATCTCGAGCAAGTCCTGTATATCGGCCAAGCTGGCGCTGGCAGGTACAAGCAGGCCACGTTGCGCAGCAGGTACAAGTCTGGGTATAGCAAGTACTTCCCGGGAGACCCGGCACATCTCTGGAACGGGCAGGAAGCAATCAATCGGAACAGTCGTCTAGAGCGATACCTCTCACTGCGTCCGCTGGAATTCTGGTTCGCGGTGGTCGAGGACCGAGATCAGATCGGCCTCTTGGAGGACCGATTGCTGCAACTTCTCAACCCCCTCATAAACCGAGACCGTAGACCCCAGCTTGTGCGTGGGGCTGCACAACCCGCGTTCGCGCGAGACTGAAGGAGAGCACAGTTGGCGACGAAGACCTTCACACCTGCTTTTCGCGCAAAGGTGGGCGACTGGGACTATTACGTATGTGTGATGAGCTATGGGCAGGTGGCTCGGGAGGTGGCTTTTCACTACGAGCTCAAGGGTAATCCGGAGCTCGGCGACATGCTTCAGCGCGGGATTGGCGTGCGCACCAACGCGATCCGCGACTATCTTCTGAACAATAGTCACCGGTTCCTCGGAGCGATGATTGTGGCGGCCTGGGGTGGTGCCCCCGAGTATATTCCGCTCGAGATGGCGGACACCGAGGATAATATCCTCGCTGGTGTGGATCGAGACTTCGGAGTCCTCAGCTTCGACGGTGCGCAGCAATACTTCGCGTTGGATGGCCAGCACCGGCTTCGGGCCATCAAGGACGCGATCAAGAAGGATCCAGAGCTGGCCAATGAGGACATCACCGTGCTTGTGGTTCCTCACTTTGACGATGAGGGGGGCCGGCAGAAGACTCGTCGACTGTTCACGAACCTCAACAGGAATGCCGTCAAGACCACAGCCCAGGAGAACATCGCTCTCGATGAGGATGATGGTTTCGCCATCCTCACTCGGCGGCTGATCGACGAGCACCCTTTCTTCGGAAAGGACGGAGTGATCCAAGTTCGTGGGGGTGGTAAGGACGAGGACGGCATGCTCAAACTGGCGACCACCCAGGTGACAGGCAGCAACAATCCTGCGTTCACGACGATTGGCGTCCTGTACGACCTCCTCTGGGAGTTGCGCTTCGAGCTCCATGGATCGATGGAGATGCGGGAACAGCGTGCGACAGACGAGGTTCTAGATGCCTCGTATGAGGCACTCGGATCGCGAATGGTCGAGATCTTGAAGTCGGCCGGCGACCTGTTCGACAAGTACGAGCAGTCGGCGACGCCTGCGATGCTTCGTGCGACCAAGGGGAATGAAGGATCCGGCCACCCGATGATGAGGCCGGTCGTTCAGAAGGCTGTCCTTAGGGCGCTCCGCAACGTTGTTGGTGAGCAGGAACTGCTCAGCTGGGAGGAAGCGTTTGCGCGTCTCAGCGCTCTCGACTGGCGTATGAAGAGCGCCCCGTTTAGTGCTGTCTGGCTGGAGACGCCTGGGGCGAAGTCCGAAGGCAAGATGGCGACGGGCAAAGATAACACCGACCTGCTCTTCGATCTCCTACTTGTCCATCTCGCACCGATGAGCAAGGCGCAGATTACCCGTGCGCTGACAAGCTTCAAGCAGATCAAGGGAAAGGCCTACCCGCTGAAAGTTGAGGACCTTGTCGGCAACATTGTGACCAAAGATTCATAAGTCAGTCAGGTCTTGTCTTAGGCGTCCTGGGCGTTAGGCAGCCGGGATGAGTCGGCTGCGGGGCAAGCCAGTCAGCGGATGGGGTCCCCGCTGTCTGGCTTGCTCAACGCCGGCTGGACATCGCCGGTTCTTGACGGGAAGTTGCTCGCGGCGCGGCTGGCACTCCTGACCTCGTTACGACGCGCTGCGCTGGGGCTGGTCGTCAGTGGGTGAACCGCCCCGGGATTGATGGAGGCTTCCAACCCCCGAAGGATGGAAGTCATGGCGGCACCGAGGAAGTACCCCGACGAGCTGCGTGAGCGGGCGATCCGCTTCGCGGTCGACCTGGTGCAGGGTCCGGAGAAGCTGAGCGTCAACGCCGCGTGCAAGCGGGTCGGCGAGCAGCTGGGGATCGTGCCGGACTCGCTGCGGAACTGGGTGCAGCAGGCGCGCATCGACGCCGGCGCCGCGTCGGGCCTGACCACCGATGAGCGGGCGCGGCTGGCCGAACTGGAGCGGGAGAACCGCGAGCTGCGGCGGGCGAACGCGATCCTCAAGAGCGCCTCGGCCTTCTTCGCGGCCGAGCTCGACCGGCCATCCCAGCGCTGATCGATTACATCGACCAGCATCGACAGGAGTTCGGGGTCGAGCCGATCTGCCGCGCGCTCACCGAAGCGGGCGCGAAGATCGCTCCGAGCATCTACTACGCCGCCCGGATCCGAGCGCCCTCGGCGCGGGCGGTCGCCGACGAGCAGCTGAAGGTCGAGATCGGCCGGGTGCACGAGGCCAACCTCGGCGTCTACGGCGCCCGCAAGGTCTGGCGGGCGCTGAACCGGGAGGGCGTCCCGGTCGCCCGCTGCCGGGTGGAGCGGCTCATGCGCGAGCTGGGGCTGGCCGGCGCGGTCCGCGGCAAGGTCAAGCGCACCAACGTACCCGCCGACGCAGCCGCCCGCCCCGGGGACCTGGTCGACCGGAACTTCACCGCCCCGGCGCCGAACCGGCTGTGGGTGGCCGACCTGACCTACGTCGCCACGTGGTCGGGATTCGTCTACGTCGCCTTCGTCATGGACGTCTACTCACGGCGCATCGTCGGCTGGCGCGCCTCAACCTCGCTGCGTGCGGACCTGGCGCTCGACGCTCTCGAGCAGGGGCTGTGGACCCGAGCCCGCGACGCCCGCGACGTGACCGGTCTGGTGCACCACTCCGACCGCGGCGTGCAGTACCTCGCCATTCGCTACACCGAGCGCCTCGATGCTGCCGGCGCCGCTCGGTCGGTGGGCAGCAAGGGCGACTCCTTCGACTGTGAGCATGAAGAGGTCGCTGCGGTGGCGGTCTGACCCTTGTTATGACCGGCCCTGCGGGTGCCTTCGCGTTGACGTGTCGACCGTTGCCGCAGCGACGTCCGGGCCGCTGGCCGGGCGGTCGTGACCTCATAGGAGCCTGATCGCAGCAGGTCCCATCGCAGTCCTGTCCGTCCCGCCCGACCAGCGGGATACGACCGCGATCTGTGAGGAGACCTCGGCCATGACCAGGATGACCCTGCGCCGCGACGATGTCGTCGTCGGCGTCGACACGCACAAGGACGAACACGCCGCGGTGCTACTCGACGGCCACGGCGGCACGCTGACCGAGATGGTCGTGCCGGCCACCACCGCGGGATTCACGCACCTGCTCTCCGTCGCCACCGGCCACGTCGGGCCGCAGGGCCGGCTGATCGCCTTCGGAGTCGAGGGCACCGGTTCCTACGGCATCGGGCTGGCCCGGTTCCTACGCCGGCATGGCCACCAGGTGCACGAGGTCAATCGACCTCCGCGCAAGGGCGAGCGGCGCATGACCGGGAAGAGCGACCTGCTCGACGCCGAGCACGCCGCCCGCCAGGTCCTCTCCGGCGCACAGCTGGCCACCCCGAAGACCGCAGACGGCGATGTCGAGTCACTGCGGCTGCTGAAGATCGCCAGGGACACCGCCGTCAAGGCCCGCACCGCGGCGATGATCGCGCTCAAGGCGACGCTGGTGACCGCCGCCGACGACCTGCGCACGCAGCTTGAGCCACTCACCGATTCCAAGCTCATCCAGGCCTGCGCGGCCCTTGACTCGGATGCGGACCTCTCGGTGCCGGACGCGGCGATGCGGCATGTGCTGAGTTCACTGGCGCGCCGGTGGGAGCAGCTACACGAGGAGATTGCCGTGCACAGTCGGCAGCTGGAGACGCTGACCCGGGCGGCCGCCCCGCAGATGCTCGAACTCGTCGGCGTGGGCTTCGACATCGCCGCCGAGATGCTGGTCACGGCCGGGGACAACAGCGACCGCGTCCGCTCCGAGGCCGCGTTCGCCAAAATGTGCGGTGCCTGTCCCATCCCCGCTGGCTCCGGTCGCACCAACGGGCGTCACCGGCTCTATCGAGGTGGCAACCGCCAAGCCAACGCGGCCCTCTACCGGGCGGTGATCGTCCGCATGCGCTGGCACCAGCCGACGATCGACTACGTCACTCGCCGCACTTCTGAGGGCCTGTCCAAGCGGGAGATCATCCGCTGCCTCAAGCGCTACCTCGCCCGCGAGATCTATCGACGACTGCCGCTCCTCGACAGCGAGCCCACGCACCTCAGGGCCGTGGAGTCACCCGACCGTCACGCCGCTTGACAGCTATAGGAGCTTCAATGCCGCCGCCGAGTCACTCATCGGCCTCTACAAGACAGAACTCATCCGCCGCCGCGGCCCCTGGCGCGGCCTCGACGACGTCGAACTCGCGACCTTGGAGTACGCCGACTGGTTCAACCACCGCCGGCTCCATTGCGCCTGCGGTGACATCCCGCCGGTCGAGTACGAGGACAACCACTACCGTTCGATCGCCGGCCTCACCGAGGACCTCCCGGCAGAACCGAGCCTCCACTGAACCCGGGGCGGTTCACTGCGTCCCGGTCGGAGACACTGCAGCGACTGGTGCTCGAGCATTCGGATGGCCGCGACCCAGTGTTCGCCATAGAGGCGACCGGCGGCCTGCATCAGGTCTGGGTCCGCGAGCTGGACCAGCGGTTCCCCGGATCGGTGCGGCTGTTCGCGCCGTCGGAGACCACCGCCGCCCGCGCGCAGCTTGGCTCTCGCCGGTTCAAGACCGATGACCGGGACTGCGCCGCGCTGACCTATCTGGCCCGCCAGGGGCAGGGGCGGCTGGTCACCGACCGGATCGAGGACGCGCTGGCTGCCGCGGTCCGGCACCGCCGGGGCCTGGTCGCCGAACGCAAGGTCGCTCAGCAGCGGCTGCACGACCAGCTCAACGCGCTGTGCCCGGGCCTGTCTGCGCCGGTCGGGCACGGCCGGGCGCTGAAGCTGGAAGGCGTCATCGGACAAGCGGTGCTGGACTGCGCGGTCGCCTTCGCCGGGCGGCCGCCCTTGGTCCGGTCGCTGCGTTCCCGCGCCCGCGGCCGGGTCCTCGACTCCGAGGCGCAGTTCTGGGTCCACCGGTGGCGGACCTGCCTGCCACCGCCGGCCGACGCGCCGGCCCGCGCTGCTCGGCTGGGCCGCGGCCTGCTCCGCTGGCGGGCATTGACCGCCGACATCACCGCTGTCGACGACGACCTCACCGGCCTGCTGGCCGGCACCGACGGACAGGTCTTGACCACGCTCCCCGGCGTGGCCACCAGCCGGGCAGCCGCGTTCGCCGCCTTCAGCCTGCCCATCGCCCGCTTCCCCAGCGCAGAGCACCTCTACTCGGCCACCGGCCTGGCCCCGGCCAGCTACCAGTCGGCCACCCTGAACCGGCGCGGTCGCATCTCCCGCCAGGGGCTGCCCGAACACCGTGACGCCCTGATGAACCTGGCATGGGGTCTCTCTCAGCACTGCGGCGTGTTCATCCAGCGCCACGACGAACTGCGCGCCCGAGGCATGCGCCCCATCCCGGCCCGGGTCGCCCTCGCCCGCCACGCGTGCCGGCTGGCCTACACGCTGCTGAAGACCCAACAACCCTTCGACGAACAGCGCTACCGTCGAGCCCGGCACCAGAGCGAGCGGTGACGGCTGCGACAGCTATGCCGCACGACGGCGCAACCTAGCTTGCCGCCCGCTCGCCCTGGGGCCGCCTACGGCGCACACGAAAGCCAGCCGCTCGACGGCGTCTGATCAGCCTGCCGAACCTGGCCCCACCGCCGGACCCGACCACCGCGCTGCACCCAACCGGCCGGACGCTGAAGCACCCGGCCTGATGCCCCCTGCCCGCTACAGCTCTTGACTGGCGAGGCGAAAGCTAGTCGGAGAAACTCTCCAGGGCCACCTTTCCGCCGCCCACGAGGGCGGACAGGCGCTCCACGAACTCCTCCCCGCGGTGGGTGAGCGACGAGTCCCGCAGTGCGAACGTGCTGACAGTCGGCTTGTCCTCTGCCCCGTGCTCGATCCGCAGGTCGAACCCGTCGTCGCGATCGCTGTCCGGAACCTTGGCGACAGTCCGCACCGACGTCCACGGGAATTCCAGGTCGACGTCCCCGTCGCTGAGGAAGTTGCCCTGGCGGACGATGAGGATGCGGCTGCTCGTGAAGATCAGGTAGCGCTCCAGCTCCCGCCAGCCGCCAGACTTCGTCACCGCGACCAGCGCCTCGCCGTCGCGGAGGATCCAGCGCAGGCGCGAGGTGACTTGCTTCATGGGGTTGAAGGGGAGGAGGGCGAACTCCGCCGGAGCCGGTGGCGGATCGGCTTGGTACGCGCCGTGGTGGCCTGCGAGCGCGCCCAGTTGGGTGGCGACGCGGCCGGCCGCCTCGCGCACCGCTTCTCGGTCCCGGGCAGCCGGGAAGAGCTTCTTCCAGGCGGATCCCGTTCCCTGCTCCAGCATGCGCAGCAGCCGGTAGACGTCCTCGAGGAGAGGGAAGGCAACCGCTCGCACCTCCGCGTCCCGTCGCCGAGCGCCCTCGATCACCCGCTCGAGAAGAGCAGCGTCCTGGGGATCGTCCGCCGCGGTGCGGTGGAGGTAGCCCGCTCGCAGTGCCTGATAGCGGAGCCACGCGCTGTGCGCCATGAGCAGCGTCTGCGCCTCCTGCGTGACACTCCGCGCGTTGGTGTCGAGCCACTTGCGACGAGCCGGCGAGTCCTGCAGGGCGGTGAGCTCCTCGTGGTGCCGTCGCGCGGCTCGAAGCGACAGCTCCAGCAGCTCGCGAAGCTTCGTCTCACTTGCCTGCGCCTGCGCCTGAGCCCAGATGCTGGGCGTCACCTCACCGAGCGCGTTGGCATGGCCGAACTCCTCGGCAATCGCGTCGAAGTGTGACTTGGCGCTCGCCCACCGCTCGTCCTCGACCGCCTGCAGCAGCGACCTCGTGAGCGCGATGTTCTCCTCCACCAGGGCGGAGATCTCGGCGAGCTGCATCTGGATGGCCAGGATTGCTCCAGCCGGTCCGGCGGTCGCCGCGAACGCGTTGGCACCTTGACCGCCGGCCGGAGCCCATCGCACGGAGTGCGCGAACTTGCCGTTCTGCATCAGGGTGCCGATGTTCCAGCCGTCCTTGGTCATCGGCTGGGCGCCCGCCTTCAAGGCGGCGACTGTCTGCGGCGACAACTGGACCAACCCTCGGGCCACGTTGACGGCGTGGGCCACCTGAGCGGCCAGGCTCGCGCCCCCGACCGCCATGGCCGCCCGGTCGGTCGCCTTGGACCGTGCCGGAGGGGGGGCGAACGTCAACGGCGCGACATGGGTGCCCAGGACGGAGAGGTCCCCGCTGGCGAGGTACAGCCCCGGAACCGACGTCTCGACCAGCGCGATGTCGGTCTGGTCCTCGCTCCCGGGAGCGTCCGGCTCCGGTGCCCCGTTCCACAGGTCGACGTGCGCGTCCATGCTTCCCCCGTTGTCCGTGCGTCTCTTCATCAGGACTTTAGGCACGGGCCGTCCCCGCATCGTGACCCCCGCGCCCACGGTGACCGTTGTGACTCGTGCTGTCAGCCCAGCTTGGTCGCTCGCGTCTCGAGGCGTTGCAGCGCGGCGGTGAAGCTTGCGTTCCACAGACCGAGGTGGGGCCAGCGCTCGGCCACGTGCGCCGTCGCCTCCTCGACCGACATCCCCTTCTCTCGCACCAGCCAGCCGCGCAGCACCAGCCCGGTGCGTGAGGCACCACCGTGGCAGTGCACCAGCAGCCGGTGCCCCTCCTCCTGCAGTGCCTTCATGTCGTCCAGGACGTCGGCGAGCATGATGTCGAGGTCGGCGTTGTGCTCGTTGTCCGCGATGTAGGCCATCCGGTGCACCGGGTGGGGGAACGGCTCACCCAGCCGGCACAGCGAGATGACCGCGAAGTCCTCCTCGCTGTACCGGGCGCCGTCGAGGTTGCCGGCCCAGATGCCGGGCAGCACCTCTGTCGGGCCGATCCGCGGGATCACGCCGGGGTCGTAGTTCTGCTGCACCCCACCGTCGAGCGCGGCGGCGAGCTGCTGCAGGTCGGCGAGCCGCCAGACCTTGTCGCCGTGGCCGGGCACCCGGCCGTGCACCGCCGACGCCCACCGGCTCGGGATCGCGCCCATGCCGAAAACCGCTCCCGCCATCCCGCCGGCGACGCACGCCACCGTGTCGGTGTCACCGCCGAGGTCGATGACCAGCCGCAGCACCTCGGCGAAGTCCCGCCCGTGCCGCAGCGCCCACACCGCCTGCCCGAGCGTCGGCCACACGGCGCCGTTCGACTCGGTGGCCCGGTCAGGCGTCCAGTCCGGCGCCAGCACCGTCGCCCAC
This sequence comes from Blastococcus sp. SYSU DS0541, assembly GCF_054050875.1. Lineage (NCBI taxonomy): Bacteria > Bacillati > Actinomycetota > Actinomycetes > Geodermatophilales > Geodermatophilaceae > Blastococcus > Blastococcus sp. SYSU DS0541. The sequence goes on from NZ_JBJHAD010000009.1 coordinate 61,080, forward strand.
CGCTCACGGTGCTCGGGCAGCACCGCCTCCAGCGCAGAGGGGATCGCGGCCAGCGGATCGCCCCCGTCCAGCGCCACTCGCATCAGCTCGTGGAAGATCGCGCAGCCCTCGCCGGCCGACGGGTCGCCGTGGGTCAGCGCCGAGATGCGCCGGGCGGCGTCCATGGTCGCCTCGCGGCCGTCCCGCGAGAACCGGATCGCAGCCGGCGTCGTCCGCATCAGCGAGCCGTTGCCGGCCGCGTGCCCGGAGCGGGCGAAGTGCTCGGCCGCGGCGACGTCCCACGGCCGGCCGGAGCCGAGGACGGCGCGCGTCTGGTTGCCGATGTCGGGCGGCCCGGCCTCCGCCCACGCGCGGAACCGGCCGAAGACGTCGGCTTCGTCGAGGCCGTCGCGCTCCACCAGCGAGGTCGCCACGAGCAGCGCCATCTGGGTGTCGTCGGTGAACTCGCCCGGCTCCCAGTCCAGCGAGCCGCCGCCGCACATCTCCGTCTTCGATCCGCGCGCCGGCACCGGGAAGCGGGTCGAGAACTGCCCGGGCGGTCCGAACTCGAACGGGGCGCCGAGGGCGTCGCCGACGGCGGAGCCGACGAGCGCGCCGGCCACGCGGTGGGAGCGGTGCATGCGCTGGGTCACCCGGGCATCCTGGCGGACGGCGGTGCCGCGCGTGCGTGCGACGCCGAACGAGGCTCCTGCTTCGTCAGCGGGCCTGGACGAGCAGCGGCTGGGCCACCTCGCCGATCGAGCCGCGTTGGTCGGAAAGTTCGCCGTGGCACAGCCCGATGCCGTCGGCGGCGATCTGCGTGCGGCAGGCCAGGTGCACCCACTCGCCGTCCGGCTCGCGGGTCAGGTGGGTCGTCATGCCGGGTGGGATGGACCACCAGCTGTCGATGGGCAGCTCCACGGAGATGCCGTTGGCGGCGTCGGCGGCGATGAGCGCACGGTCGAGGCCGGTGAGCGGCAGGCCGGCGACCAGCGGGACGCGCACCCGCGTCCAGACGTCGGCCGGCCCGAGCTCTTGCGGTGACCCGGCGGTGTAGCGCCAGTCGATGGCCTGCCCGAAGCCCCAGTCGGGCAGGCCGAACAGGACCTGCGGCGAGGAGTCGGGGACAGCCGGTGGCGGGCGGAGCTCGGTGACCACCGGCGGGGTGGGCCCGACGGAGAGTGACCACACGCGGGCGACGGCGACCGTGCGGCCCTCCACGGTCATCACCGCCTCGGTCAGGTCGATCCGCCGTCCCGGGCGGACGGGGGACACCTCGACGGCCAGCTCGCGGCGGGGGATGGCGCCGAAGAAGTCGACGCTGATCCGCGCCGGACGGGTGCGCGTCCCTGCTGCCCGGGCGGCGTCGGTGGCCAGGTGGGCCAGCAGCGCGGACGGCGGTCCACCGTGCTGGGCGCTGTGATCCCACGGGCTCTCCGTGGCCCGGGTGGGCGCGAACCGGTTGTCGCCCAGCGGCAGGTAGAAGGCCTCGAACTCCATGACCGGGAGTCTGGCCGAGGCAGTTCCCCGGGGACCGGGCGGACGTGCCGTCGCCCGATCGGGTGGCGCTGCGGCGGATGCCTGGGCGGGCGGCCGGTTGCTGTCGGTGGCGCCTGCCATGGTCCGCCCCTGCCGTCACGGGGACGGTGCGGACCAGGGAGTGGCATGGGCGGATCGGTCGGTGTGCAGGCGGGGCGGGTGTGTTCCGGGTGCGGGCGGGAGGACTCCGTCCCGCTCGTCTACGGGTTGCCGGGAGGTGACCTCTTCGAGCAGGCGGAGCACGGGCGTGTCGCGCTCGGTGGCTGCCTGGTGATGGACGAGCAGCCGGCCTTCGTCTGCCGCAGCTGCGACCTGGCGTGGGGGAGCGAGTCCGACCCCACCGCCGACGAGGCCGAGCTGGCCGGCCTGCTCGACGTGGAGCACGCCGAGCTCGTCCGAGCACTGGGTACCGGCTGGCGGCGCGAGAGCGCTGCCGACGGCCAGGACGGCGTGCGGTGGTTCGTCAGTGGCGAGCCGGCGCAGCTCGCGGTCGGCGTGCAGGGCCCGTGGTTCGTCCTGGCCCGCCCGCTGACGTCCTGGGGTCAGCACCGGCCCGGCCCGCTGATGGGCGACGAGCCGCGGCTGACCCGCGACGACGTCCTGCACCAGCCCCATCTCGTCGCCGAGATGGCGGAGGCCATCGCGTCGCACCGGCGCCGGTCCTTCCGCTGGTGCCGCACCTGCCGCCGATCCACCGCGCCCGAAGCGTTCGTCGCCGCGGAAGGGTCCTGCGCGACCTGCGTCGAGACCTTCATCGATCCCTGATCCCCCGTCGTCATGGCCTCGCCCGTCGCGAGTAGGCAGCCCGGCGTCGACCTCCTCCTTGCCGGCGGAGGTTCCGATGGGAGGACGTCAGGCCAGCGGCGAGCGCGGGGGATCGAGAGTGCGGAACGGTGCAGGACCGGGCCGGGTGCCGTCCGGCCTCCGGACGTCGCCCACCGGCCGGGTGCCGCAGTGGGTGCTCGACGAGGCGAGCGGTCGGGCGCCCACCCCGGAGCCCTGGCGCACCTGGTCACCCGCTCTGCCGTCCATGCGCCCGGCTCGGCGTCGCGGCCGCCGTCTCGCATACCTGGTGGCCGTCCTGGCGGGCGTGGGTCTCCTCTGTGCCGTGCTGCTCGACCCCCGAGGGCTCGGAGGGGTGATCGGCGACGCCAGGCCGGCGAACTGGCCGACGCCCGGCTTCGAGGCCGCTGATGCGCCGCTCGGCGCACCCGTGCCGGCACCGAGTCCCGGTGGCACCCACCTGTTCATCGGGGTGCAGGATGACGGCGAGCGGCCCGTGGCCTACGACCCCTGCCGACCGGTCCACTACGTCATCCGCCCCGACCATGCGCCGCCCGGGGGAGAGGCGCTGGTCCACGAGGCCTTCGCCCGGGTGTCCGACGTCACCGGTCTTCAGTTCATCTTCGACGGCGCCACCGACGAGTCGGCGTGGGAGGAGCGCCCGAGCTTCCAGCCGGACCGCTACGGGGACCGTTGGGCGCCCGTGCTCGTGTCGTGGCAGACGGAGGCCGAGAATCCGGAGCTGGCCGGCCGTGTCGCCGGGCTCGCCGGCAGCGCCATCGTTGAGCCGCCCGGCGGCCCGCGGGTGTTCGTCACCGGCGTCGTGGGACTCGACGCGGCCGCTTTCGGAGACATGCTCGCCGATCCGGCTGGGGTCGCGGGTGCGCGTGCCGTCGTCCTCCACGAGCTCGCCCACCTGGTCGGCCTCGCACACGTCGAGGACCCCGGTCAGCTGATGTACCCGACGACCAGCACGGTGCTCGACTTCAACGTCGGTGACCTGACCGGCCTGTCCCAGCTCGGGGGAGGGGAGTGCGTCCCGAACGTGTGAGCGGACTGCCGGGGCAGCGTCGGGCGGATACGGATGGGTCCTGCGGGGAGAACTCGGCGTCCGGTTGGACGGAGATGTCGGTGTGGCATGTCACGCTGCCGGGACGATCCATCCCAGCCAGCCACGGGGGCACGGCATGACGACGTCCACGGTGTGCGCATGACGGCGCGCGTCTTCCCGAGCAGTCCGGTCTTCGAGTCGCATGCCGAGCGGCTCTTCGCCGAGGCGCTGCGCGACCAGCTGCCCGACGACGCCGTCATGGTCTGCGGCCAGCGGTTCAGCGACCGACGGGAGGACCGCGAGGCCGACGTCATCGTCGCCTGGCCGGGCTTCGGGATCGCCGTCATCGAGGTCAAGGGCGGCAGCGTCCACCTCCGCGGAGGGGAGTGGCGGCAGGTCGGCGGCGGGCTCGACAAGCAGATCCGCCCCGTCGAGCAGGCGCTGCGCTGCAAGTACCTGCTGCGCGACTACCTGCGCCGGGACCGCCGCTGGACCGCCGGAGACCCGCGGATGGTGCACCTGGTCGCCCTGCCGGCGACGACGCTGCCGGACGACTTCGCCGCCCCCGACGCGCCCCGCTGGATGATCCTGGACAAGACGGACCTGTCGCAGGCCGCGGCCCGGGTGGCGAGCGCGCTGCGGCAGTGGGAGAGCGACGTCGAGCCGCCGACGGTCGAGGACGTCGAGGCCTTCGTCGACTGCCTGGCCGGGGTCGGCATCCCGCAGCAGGACCTGCTCGCGACGCTGCACGAGCGCGAGGCCGAGTGCGACCTGCTCACCCGCGACCAGGCGCGCGTCCTCGACTGGCTGCGCTCCAACCGGCGGGTCGAGGTGCGCGGCGGGGCCGGCTCGGGGAAGACCTGGCTCGCGCTGGAGAAGGCCCGCCGGCTGACGCTCGAGGGGGAGCGGGTCGCGGTGATGTGCTACTCCCGCGGCCTGGCCGAGTACCTCCGCCGCCGGGTCGAGACGTGGAAGCCGAAGGAGCGCCCGGCCTACGTCGGCACCTTCCACGGGCTGGGCATCGACTGGGGCGTCACCCCGGGCTCGGACGACGACAGCGGCTACTGGGAGGAGTACCTCCCCGAGCGGATGGTGGAGCTCGCGGCCGCGCTGCCCGTGGCGGACCGCTTCGACGCGATCGTCATCGACGAGGCGCAGGACTTCGCCGAGAGCTGGTGGCCGGCCGTCCTGGCCGCGCTGCGCTCCCCGGAGGACGGCTGCCTCTACGTGTTCGCCGACGAGGGGCAGCGGGTCTTCGCGCGCCAGGGCCGCCCACCGGTCGCGCTGACGCCCTTCGACCTCGACGAGAACCTGCGCAACACCAAGCAGATCGCCGGCACCTTCGGCAGCCTGACCACCAGCCAGATGCGCTACCGCGGTGGCGACGGCGTCCCGGTGCGCTTCGTCCAGTGCGCGACCGACGACGCCATCGGCGCGGCGGACGACGAGGCGGCCGCGCTCCTGGACGCCGGGTGGCCGGCCGAGTCGGTGGCGTTGCTGACCACCTACCGGCGGCACCCCGTCCAGGCGGAGCGCCAGACCGCCGGCCAGGACGCCTACTGGGACTCCTTCTGGGCCGACGACGACCTCTTCTACGGGCACGTGCTCGGCTTCAAGGGGCTGGAGCGGCCGGCGGTCGTCCTCGCGGTCAACGGCTTCCGGGACGAGGAGCGCGCCCGCGAGATGCTCTACGTCGGGCTGTCCCGCGCCCGTGACCTGCTCGTGGTCTGCGGCGACCTGGAGCTGATCCGGCGGGTGGGCGGCCCGGCAGTGGCCCAGCGGCTCGCGCAGTCTTCAGGCTCGGCGCCCACCGGCTGAGGGAGAGCCGTGGAGTTCGTGCTCGAGGGTGTCCCGTATTCGCTGGACGCGGAGGCCGTCCGGGCGGCGCTGCGCGACGCCGCTCCTGACGACCTGCGCACGCACTGGGTCGACGTCGACGGAACGCGCTGGCCGCCGAAGCAGGTCCTCGCTCTGGCAACCGGCTCGGAACGGTCGGCGTTCACGTCCCACCGGGCGCTGGACGTCCTCGGCCGGCTCGGCTTCCCGACCAGTTCGTGGAAGGGCGGCTCGTCGCCTTCCGAGGCCGATCCGACGACGCCGACACCGGCCCCGCCACGCGCGCAGCCGGGACAGCGCACCGGGGGCTCCGCGACCGCCGATCCGGGTGCCGAGGTCGTCCTCGTCGGCTGCTCCGGCTCCAAGGCGACCGGCTCGGCGCCCGCGGCCGAGCTCTTCACCGGGGCCGCCTTCCGGAAAGCACGGGATCTCGCCGTCCGGTCCGGCCGACCCTGGTACGTCCTCAGCGCCAAGTTCGGCCTCCTCCACCCCGAGGAGGTCGTCGCGCCCTACGACGTCTACCTGCCGAAGCAGTCCGCCCGGTACCGCAGCGCCTGGGCGAAGTGGGTGGTGGCACAGCTCGGTGAACGGCACGACCTCCGCGGCCTGACCGTGGAGGCGCACGCGGGCAGCGCCTACTGCGAGCCCCTCGTCGGTCCGCTCGCCCGGGCAGGCGCAATGCTGGTCCAGCCGCTGGCCGGGCTGCGGCAGGGGGAGCGACTGGCCTGGTACGGCGGCCGGACCGGGCACCCCGACGAGCCCGCGCCCGCGGCTCCCGACATCCCGGACGTGGCCTGGCTGCTGGACGAGGGCAACGCCGTGCCTCCGGGCGAGTTCCTCGCCGCCGGCCGGGCGGCGTCCGACCAGCCGGGGCTCTACAGCTGGTGGGCCGACGCGCAGGGCGCCGAGGACGGCACCGCCGGGCTCGGGCACCACGTCTCACCCGGGCTGGTCTACGCCGGCCGGGCGGGCGGTATCCGTCCGAACGGCGTCAGCTCGACCAACACGCTCTGGGGCCGGGTGGCCACCATGCACCTGGGCGGCAACCGCAACTTCTCGACGTTCCGCCTGACGCTGGCCGCCTGCCTGTCCCGGTCCGGTGACCAGCCGATCGCCGAGGACGACCTCACGGACTGGATGCACGCGCACCTGCGCGTGGCGACGCTACCGCTGCCCGCGGACCAGGTGACGGCGGGCGAGGCGCGCCTCCTGGAGGTCACCGACGCCCCGCTCAACCTGCGTGACGTCCCACGGACGCCGCTGCGAAAGGCGTTGAGCGCTCTTCGCTCGGCGATCAGGGAGCGTTAGGCACGAGCCCCGGGCAACGCGCGGTCACGGCTGTGCGCACTGCGCCGCCCCGCTCCGGATGTACGCCGGGCACGGCCAGTGCAACGCTCAGGCGGCGCTTCCGTCCTGCCATCGGGCCCACTCGGGAGTGGCCTTGCCGGCGGTGACGGCGTGCCCCCAATTCCCGCTCGCCTGGAGCCACAGCAGGATGTCGTGCAGTCGCAGCCGGGTCAGGGCGACGTCCTCCGCGCCGTCCGCCAGCCGGGCGAAAGCTCTCTCGAGGGCGTCGAACTGCTCCCTGTTCGCCGTGAGCTCCCGGTGGACGACGCCCCAGAGGCTGACGTCGTCGTCGGTGTGCTCCCGCAGGCGCGGGGCGGTCACGTTGTCGATGAGCGGGAACAGCTCCGGCCGCTTGTGGTGCAGCAGCTTGTGCGTGAGGGCCGTCTTGATCCCCGTGGTCGCCGCGCACTCGCGCCAGGCGTCGGTCAGCGCCGCCCCCGTGGTCCCCGGCGGGGGAGTGCGCCCGACCTCGACCTCGTCGAGGTCCCAGAACGACCGGCCTCCTGCACGCTGGATCGCCGTCCGGACGTGCGGCCATGCCCGGTCGGCAGCGTGCCTCAACGCCGTGATCGCGTTCTGGTCCATCTTCCCGTTGATGCCGTCCACCACGAGGACATCCAGCCACGCGAACTCGTCGTCGTCCGATGGCGGCACGCAGTCGTAGACCCGGTAGGCGTAAGCCCGCACGCTGACGGTGATCCCTTCCGGGTGGCTGGGCGTCCAGGCGATCCGGAGGTCGCGCTGGGCTCGCGCGTACCCCAGGACGGCGGCCAGCGCCTCGCGCCACTCGATCGGCTCCGCGGCCACGCTCGACAGCCGGAAGGACATCTCCATGTGTCTCCCCCGTTCGCGGGCCGTCCGCAACGGCCCCGGGGGCACGCTAGCGGCGAGCAGCGACAACACCGCGAGCCGCGCGCTGGCCTGTCCGCCCGCTTCCGCCATGCGGACGATCACCGTCCAGTGAGCCGAAGGGCCCTGTCTCGCTCGCCGAGCCGCCCACCCAACTGCTGCCGTTGCAACTGCCCTGAACGAGGTCGTAGGTCCGGCCGACCGTGCCGATGAAGAACAGGCACGACGTCGCCGAGTCAGGAAGCTGCCTGTTGCCCAGGACCACCGCACCGCGGCCCCGCGCCCGGCCGACGACCGGCCGCGGGTCGCCGAAGCCTTGCCGGCCCAGGAAGGGCGCCGGTCAGCGATCGACGCCGGCGAAGAAGAAGGCAGCGCGAGGACGTCGCCGCTCCGGGCCCCGCCGCGGTCGTCTCGTCCTGCTCGCGGTGCTGGTGGTCGCCGGCGTCGTCGTGTGGCCCACGGTCAAGCCGCATGTTGCCGCCCTGCCGTTCCTCGACTCGGTGCTCGCCGGTACGTCGCCGTCCGGGCCCACCTGGCCGCTGACCGGCGTCCCGGCCGGCACGGTCCCGGACCGCCCGGCGCTCGCCGTGAAGATCGAGAACTCCGCCGCCGCCCGCCCGCAGACCGGTCTCAACGCCGCCGACATGGTGTGGGAGCAGGTCGTCGAGGGCGGCATCACCCGGTTCGTCGCCGTCTACCACTCCACGCTGCCGCCCGAGATCGGTCCCGTGCGGTCGATCCGGCCGATGGACGCCGCGATCGCCGCACCGCTCGGCGGTCTCCTCGCTTTCTCCGGCGGCGTGCCGGACTACATCTCCGCCGCCGAAGCTGCCGGGCTGCAGGTGCTCCGCCAGGACTCCGGGGCCGACGGCTTCTTCCGGACGACGGCCCGCTCAGCACCGCACAACGTCCACGCGACGCCGCAGACCCTCCTCGACCAGGCCGACGCCGACCACCGCACCGCACCCGAGGCCCAGTTCGACCACGCCGCACCGGGGGAGCAGCCCACCGCCGTCGCCGCAGGCCAGCCGACCACCACGCTGGACCTTCGGATGTCGGGCATCAGCACTCCGCGCTGGACCTGGACCGCTACCGACGGTCGCTGGCTCCGCGCCGAGGGGAGCACCCCGGCGATGCAGGCGGACGGCGCGCGGATCGGTGCCGCGAACGTCGTCGTCCTGCGCGTCGACGTCGTCCAGACCGAGGCCCGCGACCCCGCCGGCAACCCCGTGCCGGAGACGGTCCTGACCGGCAGCGGGCATGCCCTCGTCGCCTCCGGTGGGCACACCGCCGAGGCAACCTGGACCAAGTCGGGCGTCGGGAACCGGGTGGAGCTCACCGACGTCGACGGCGACCCCGTGACCCTCGCGCCGGGGACCACCTGGGTCGAGCTGGTCCCCCACTCCGGCGCGGTCACCACCGGCTGACCGGGCAGCCGGAAAGGTCACTCCCCGGGGACGACGACGGCGCGACCGCGGATCGTGCCCTCGCGCAGCTTCCGATAGGCGGAAGGCGCCTGGTCGAGCGTGTACCGCTCCACCTCCACGTTGATCGCTCCTGCCCGGGCCAGGTCGAGCACCTCGATCAGCTCCGAGCGCGTTCCCCAGTACGGCGCCCGCACCGACGCACCCATCGGCGTCGAGAAGAAGCCGGTCGGCAGCAGCCCGCCGCCGATCCCGACGATCTGGATCACGCCGTCCAACGCGACCGACTTCCGCGCGATCTCCAGCGTCGGCGGCGCCCCCACCATGTCGAACACCACCTGTGCGCCGACCCCGCGGGTCAGTGCGCGGATCTCCTCGACGGCGGAAGCGTCGGACTTCAGCACGTGGTGCGCGCCCACCTCGCGGGCCAGCTCGAGCTTCTGATCGCTGATGTCCAGCGCGACCACGGTGGCGCCGGTGATCGCCCGCAGGATCTGGATGCCCACGTGCCCGAGCCCGCCCGCCCCGATCACCACCGCGGTGCTCCCGGCGGGCAGCGCACCCAGCGACGAGACGATCGCGTGGTACGGCGTCAGCCCGGCATCGGTGAGCGACACCGCGGCCACCGGGTCGAGGTCGCCCAGCGGGACCAGGTGCCGGACGTCGTCGACGATCATGTACTCGGCCAGCGCGCCGGGGGAGCCCAGCCCCGGCGGCTGGATCCCGAGCTCGGCCGCCCGCGGGCAGTAGTTCTCCGCGCCGCGCGCGCAGGCGTGGCAGAGCCCGCACCCCCACGCCCCGTAGACGGCCACCGGCTCGCCCACCTCGACGCCGGTCGCACCCTCGCCGAGGGCGTCGACCACGCCGGCGCCCTCGTGCCCGAGCGTCAGCGGCAGCCCGTAGACGAACTGCTCGGCCGGCAGGCTCATCACGAACGCGTCCGAGTGGCACAGCCCCGCGGCGGTGACGCGCAGCCGGACCTGCCCCGGACCCGGTTCCGGCGTCGGGAGCTCGACCACTTCGGGCTCGCCGCCGATAGTCCGGTACTGCACCGCGCGCATGCCTTCTCCTCCGTGGCCTGGACGACGTCCACTCGGACGCTAGGGCCTCGGCGCGGCGGGCGGCAGACCGTCAGGTCCCGCGGACGGGACGGAGATCCCTGGCAGCTCCCGCCGGCGGGACCTGTGGACGACGTGCTCGTCGCGGCGGCGATCCGTGCTGCGCCGGCTCCCGCATGGCGAACCCGTCGTCCCTCGCGCGCGCCCCGCACGTCGGCGCATTAGGTCGTGCAAAACATCTGTTCGTGCCGATGAGGGGAATCGGCATGCTCACCGTCGACCGGGCCGCCGAGCGTCTCGGCGTCGAGCCGGAGCAGGTCCGCCGGCTCATCCGCGCCGGCAAGCTGGCCGCTCGCCGGATCGGGCGCACGCTCGTGCTCGACGAGGACGCGGTGGAGGGCCGCGCGCGCCTGCTCGCCCGGCTGCGCGGCTACGACGCCGAGCGCCTGGTCGCCGCCGCCCGCGACCGCGCGGAGCGGCACGAGCTGCGGGTGCTGCCCGCCTACCGGCAGCGGCTGCTCGCCACCGACTGCGTCGTCCCCTCCGGCCTGACCGCGGCCGCCGCCGTCGGCGCCGACATCGTCGCTCCCGACGCGGCGGCCGAGGTGTACTGCGCCGAGAGCACGCTGGCCGGGCTGCGCCGCGACCTGGGTCTGTCCGAGCGCGGCGAGGCCAATCTGGTCGTGCGCGTGCCCCGGTACGAGGTGGACCTTCCCGGCCGCACGCACATGCCGGCCGCGGTCGTCGCCGTCGACCTCGCCGAGTCGCCCGACGTGCGCACCCGGCGGGCCGGCCTCGACCTGCTCGCCGCCGCCCTGGGCGACCTGCCCCGGTGACCGGGGCCGGGCGACCGGAGCCGTGGGTCGAGCTGCCGCCGCTGGCCGGCCCGCTGGACACCCTCTGGGACCTCGTCCTCGATCTCGCCGAGCAGCTGCCGCCCACCGGGTGGGTGCTGGTCGGGGGCCAGATGGTGATGCTGCACGGCCTGCTCGCCGGGCGGGTGGCGACGCGGGCCAGCCAGGACGTCGACGTCCTCGCCGATCCGCTCGCCGAGCGGGACCGCTTCGCCGGCAGTGACCGCAAGCGGCTGCAGCGGCTCGACGAGGTGCTCGGCGACCCGGCCGCCGCCGAGTGACGGCGGCTCGGCGAGGCGGCCGACGACGGCTACGCCACCTGGCGCCTGCTTCTGGGCTGACCTCATCCCGGACAGCACGCGCCTGGTCCCTGGGCAGCGGGCGGTCCCGGACCACCCGGTGCGAGCATGACGGCCATGACCGACGACCGGAGAGAGCTCGTCGGGCGCTACCTGCGCGGGGAGACCGACGTCGTCGCCGCCCGCGACGCCGCCAGCGTGGTCCTGCTCCGGGACGGGGCGGCCGGCCCGGAGGTGTACCTGCTCCGGCGCCGTCCGACGATGGCCTTCGCTCCGGGCATGCACGTCTACCCAGGTGGCTCGGTCGACCCCCGTGACCGTGAGGCCGCCGAGCACTGGGCGGGGCCACCGCCCGCCGAGTGGGCGGCGGCCTTCTCCTGTGACGCCGGTCTGGCGACCGCGCTGGTCGCGGCGGCGGTCCGCGAGACGTTCGAGGAGTCCGGCGTCCTGCTCGCCGCCCACCGGGACGGCACCCCGGTCACCGACACGACCGGTGACGACTGGGAGCGAGACCGGCTGGCGCTCATCGACGGCGCGCTGGCGCTCAGCGACTTCCTGGCCGCGCGGTCCCTGCTGCTGCGCGCCGACCTGCTCCGCCCCTGGGCCCACTGGATCACCCCGGAGTGGTCGGCCCGCCGGTTCGACACGCGGTTCTTCCTCGCCGCGCTCCCGGCCGGTCAGCGCACCCGCGACGTCGGCGGCGAGGCCGACCGGGTCACCTGGCTGCCGGTCACCGAGGCCTTCCGGCGTTTCCGCGACGGGTCGCTGACGATGATGAACGCGACCGCGTCGACCGTGCGCGACCTCACCGCCCATCCGGACGTGGCCTCCGCGATGGCCGAGCCGCGCCGCATCCGGCCGATCATGAGCCGACCGGTGCTCACCGACGGCCGCCTGGACTACGTGTACGACGAGGACGACGGTCCGGCCCGGCTCGCCCGGCTGGTCGAGCCGCTCGGGGGGCACGACATCGACCCGACCGCCATCAGCTGAACCGGTCGGCACGACAGGTCCGCGCACCGTCAGGCGTCGACGTCCTCGTGGGTGTTCACCCCGGGGATCCGCCGCACCGACCCCCAGCCGAACCGCGCCCACGCCACCAGCAGCGCGGCTCCGACCAGCGACCCGAGGCTGTCGCGCACCAGGTCGCCGTTCGTGTCGTCGTTGTCCACCGACAGGTCCGTGCCCAGCCACGCGTCGGAGCGCCACTCGTAGACCTCCCACAGCGCACCCAGCGAGATGCCCAGCGCCGCGGTGACGACGGCGATCCCCACGTAGTGCGGCAGGTGCGTCTCGTCGCGCGGGTCCGGCACCACCTCGACCCGGGCGAGTGCGATGTAGACGACCGGCGCGGTGAGCATCGGCAGCGTGAAGTGCACCAGGTCGTCGAACCGCACCCACTGGTCGTACAGGCCCAGCACCTCGCCGAACCCCTGCAGCGCCATCGCCAGGGTGAACGACAGGTCGTAGAGCCGGGGCAGGTTCACCAGCCGCGCGACGACGGTGATGCCGCCGAAGAAGAACAGCAGCCCGGCCGCACCCCAGTCGCCGGCCGCCGCGTAGGCCACGGCCCCGCCCAGGATCACCAGCCGCAGGACGTCGATGCCGTCCCGGATCACCGGCGTCCAGTCGCCCAGCAGCAGGGTGCGCGTGTCCACCCGCATGGGCTACCACGGGCGGACCCGCAGCGCGTCACCTCCGCCAGAAGAGGTGGTGGGTCACGCCGCTCGGGCTCGGGACGACGTCGCGGTGGAAGCGGTCGAGCAGCTCGTCGGGCGACTCCCACAGCCGCGACCCGGCGCCGAGCTCCACCGGCGCCACCGCCACGTGCAGGGTGTCGACCAGGTCGGCCTCCAGGAACTGCCGGACGACGCCGGCCCCGCCACCGAGCCGGACGTCCAGGCCGCCGGCCGCCGCGCGGGCCTTCTCCAGCACCTCGGCCGGCTCGCCGTCGACGAAGTGGAACGTGGTGTCCGACAGCGTGAACGACGGCCGCGGGTGGTGGGTCATCACGAACACGGGCGTGTGGAACGGCGGCTCGGGCCCCCACCAGCCCTGCCACTCGTGGTCCTGCCACGGCCCGCGCTGGGGGCCGAACTTGTTGCGGCCCATGATCTCGGCGCCGACCCCGTGCGCGAAGTCGCGGACGAAGTAGTCGTCGAGGCCGCGGCTGCCGCCGGGCTCGGCGCGGTGCGGGAAGCTCGCCGTCGCGACGGCCCAGGCCATGAGGTCCATGGGATCGGCGTGGCCGAACGGCCGCTCCAGGCTCTGGCCCTCACCGGCCCCGAACCCGTCGCTGGAGACGGTGAAGTTCTGCACTCTCAGCAGCTGCGCCACGTCGCTCCTCCTCGGTCGTCGATGCGGTGCAGACCGTGGCGCGGAGCCGAACTCATCTCCTCGGGCGACCCGCGCACCGGACCCTGGTCCGCCGGGCGGCGCACGCCTACCGTCACGGCAGCGGGGGCCGTCGGACGCATCGGAGCTCCCATGTCCGTGCCGCTGATCGTCGCGGTCGACGACGAACCCGCCCGGCTCTCCGCCGTCCAGCGGGAGCTGCGCACCCGGTACGAGGCCGACTACCGGATCTGCTGCCTGCCCAGCCCGGGCGAGGCGCTCGCCACCCTGGAGCAGCTCGCCGCCGACGGCGAGGACGTCGCCCTCGTGCTCGCGGCCGACGACCTCGCGGGCACGCCGGGCACGGAGCTCCTGGGCGAGGTCCCCGCTCTCTTCCGGCACGCCCAGCGCGCCCTGCTCGTCGAGTGGGCGAGCGTCGGGGTGGCGGAGACGGGCGACGCGATCTTCGAGGCGATCGCCGGTGGCCGGATCGACCACTACGTCGTACGGCCGGCGCCGCCCCCCGACGAGCAGTTCCACCAGGCGATCTCGACCTTCCTGCTGGCCTGGGCCGAGGCGCGCCGCCGCGTCCCGCACACCATCGAGGTGGTGGGGGAGAGCTGGTCGGGGCGGTCCCACGAGCTCCGCGAGGTGCTCGGCCGCTGCGCCATGCCGCACCGCTTCTGCCTGGCCGGGTCCGACGAGGCCCGCGCGATCCTCGGCGACGCCGACCAGCGGCGGCTCCCGCTGCTCGTGATGCCCGACGGGCACGTGATGGAGGACCCGAGCGACGTCGAGATCGCCCGGTCCGCCGGCACCCTCATCGAGCCCACCGGGGAGCGCTACGACCTGGTGATCATCGGCTGCGGGCCCGCGGGTCTCTCCGCCGGCGTCTACGGCGCCTCGGAGGGCCTGCGCACGGTGGTCATCGACTCGGGCAGCATCGGTGGCCAGGCCACGTCGAGCTCGTCGATCCGCAACTACCTCGGCTTCCCGCGCGGCGTCACCGGCGCCGACCTCGCCCGCCGGGCGTACCAGCAGGCCTGGGTGTTCGGTGCGCGCTTCGCCTTCATGCAGCGGGTCACCGAGCTGTCCCCGGAGAGCGACGGCGTCGTGGTCCGGCTCGACACCGGTGGCGTGGTCGTCGGCGGGGCCGTCGTCCTGGCGTGCGGCGCCAGCTACCGGCGTCTCGACGTCCGCTCCCTCGAGGCGCTGCATGGCGCCGGCGTCTTCTACGGCGCCGCCGCCTCCGAGGCGCCGCTCGTCGCGGGCAGGGACATCTTCATCGTCGGGGGCGCGAACTCCGCCGGGCAGGCCGCGATCCACCTCGCCGGCTACGCCGACCGCGTCACCCTGGTCGTCCGCGCGGCCTCGCTCGAGGCGGGCATGTCCCACTACCTCGTGCACCAGGTCCAGGAGACCCCGAACATCGAGGTCCGCACCGGCACCGAGGTCGTCGACGGCGGCGGTGACGGCTGGCTGGACCACCTCGTCCTGCGCGACCGGGCGACCGGCGCGGAGGAGAAGGTGCCCGCGTACGCGCTCTTCCTCATGATCGGCGCCCAGCCGCACACCGAGTGGCTCCCGGCGAGCCTCGAGCGCGACCCCGCGGGGTTCGTGGTCACCGGGTCCGAGCTGAGCGACGCCGGGACCGACGCGCTCGGCCGCCGCCCCCTGCCGCTGGAGACCTGCATCCCCGGCGTGCTCGCGGCCGGCGACGTCCGGCACGGGTCGGTCAAGCGGGTGGCCTCGGCCGTCGGCGAGGGCGGGATCGCGATCCAGTACGTGCACCGCCTGCTCGCCGTGTGAGGTCGCCGCACGCGGTCAGGCGGGTGCGCCGCCGAGCCGCGACACACCGATCGCCCCACTGGTCACAGCCGACCTGCACCTTTCGCGAAGGTCCCGGGAACCGTCGGATCCCGCTCGTAGGCTGGGCGAAACCCTCCACGGAAGGACATGGTGTGGGCAAGCACCTGCTCGATGAGACGGCCGAGTTCACGATGCCTCAGCTGGGGCGGCACGCCGCTCCGGACACGGCCGAGCTCGAGGTCACCCAGCGGTTCGACGCCGGCCTGCAGCGGCCGCGCCCCGTCGTCCCCAACGCCCAGCAGGGCAAGGACGCCGGCAGCCGCTGACCCCGACGCCGGGGCCCACCCGCGGGTGGGCCCCGGCGCGTGATCTCAGGCGGTGCCCTCCGCGGCGATCAGGTCGGTGACCTCCTGCGGGGGAGTGGTGCAGTCGTCCGCCGACGGTTCCTGGTCCGAGGCCAGCCCCGTGACGCCGGCGTCCTCGACCGGGGTGAAACCCAGCCGGTCCAGGTGCGCCGGCACCCGGTTCTGGGCGTTGATCACGTGCGAGCGGGACAGCCAACCCATGCCGTCGGCCACCTCGAAGTCCATGCCGCCGCCGGGGGCCCGCTGGACGTGCCCCGGCGAGGGCAGCAGCCCGACCAGCTGCACGGCCTCCGCGGCGGAGAGCTCCGCGGGCGGGGAGTCGAAGTAGTACCAGCCGGCCGCGCAGACGCCGTAGACCGTCGGCCCGAACTGCGCGTAGTTGACGTAGAGCTCGAGCATCCGGCGGTCGTCGACGAACGCCGCCAGCTCGGCCGACAGCGCCGCCTCCAGCCCCTTGCGCCAGGCGCTGAGCTCCTGGTTGAGGAAGAGGTTCTTCGCCACCTGCTGCGGGATCGTCGACCCCGACGGGTCCTCCGCGCCGGCCAGGTGCGCCGTCGCCCGCTCCCACAGCGCGTCCCACTCGAAAGCGCCGTCGCGGTAGGGGAGCTGCGCGTCCTCGTGCGCGATCACCGCGGCGAGGAAGTTCCGCGACACGTGCTCGACCGGCACCGACTGCTGGATCGCGCCCTCGGGGTTGGCCGCCATGAACGCCGTCGTCGGCGGGTCCACCCAGCGCAGCGACAGCACCACCAGGGCCTGGACGACGGCGAGCATCGCCAGCACGCGGACGACACGGCCCGCCAGGCCGCGACGACGACGCGGCCCCCGCAGCCGACGGCGGCGACCGCGCTCCGGAGCCGGGGCCGGGGCCGGCGGGGGTGGCGGGAACGGGCCCCTCGGCCGCGGCGGCGGATAGGCGCCGCCGGGCGGGGCCGAGGGGTACGGCCCCGGAGGTGCCTCACCGCGCCAGTGGCGGGGCGGCGGCGGCCCGGCGGCCGGCGGGGGGCCGGAGTACCAGTCGTTGCCCGCGGGGGGAGGGCGGTCGAACCGCGGCCGGGGCGGCGGCTCCACCTGCGGCAGCGGCTCGGTGGGGCGACGGCGGAGCCAGCGGGTCGAGCGGGGGTCCGGCGGGACGGAGGCCACGAGGCGGTGCTCCTCAGGTCGGCGTCGAGAGTCGATGGTACGGCGGCCGGGCGGGAAAACCGCCGACGCGAGAGCTAGCCGACACCCACCGCGCGACGATGACGGCGCCGCATGCGACCGGCCTGGACGCATCCTGTGCATCCGGTGTGAACCCGGTTCAGAGGTAGCCGCCCGGCTCCTCCCGGTGCGCCGGGTCGCGCACCCGGTCCTCCCGCACGGCGTAGAGCTCCGCCAGCGTCATCGGCCCCTCCGGCGCGGTGCCCCGGCTGCCCAGCCAGCGCCGCGCCTCGGCGGCCGAGAGCGCCTCGAACTCGACCTGGGCCAGGCACCGGCCCGGCCGGGTGATCGCCGGGTGCAGCCGCCCGACGTCCTCGTTCGTGGTGAGCAGCACCAGCACCCGCAGCCCGTGGCCGAGGATGCCGTCGCAGAGGTTGAGCAGGCGGCCCAGCGAGGCCCCGGCCCGGAGCTTCGCGTCCGCGCGCAGGTACTCGTCGCAGTCCTCGGCGATCACCAGGCGCCACTTCTGGTCGTCCCGGTCATCGCTCGCCCCGGCGACGTCGAGCAGGTACTGGGGGCTGTCGAACAGCCGCTCCGGGTCCATGACGTAGTGGGTCTGGCACCAGCCCGACCACGCCCGGCCGAGCGCGCGGGCCGCCGTCGTCTTCCCGGTGCCCGGGGCGCCGTGCCAGAGCACCAGCCGGCCGGCGCGGGTCGCCGGGGACGGCAGCGCCATCAGCTCGCCGAGCACGCCCGCCGTCCGGGCCGCGTAGTTGGCCGTCACCTCCGGCCACGCGGGCGCCTCCACCCGCCTCGTCGTCATCGAGCCCTCGCCGTCCCGCTCCGACCAGAAGCGCACGCGGACCGAGCCCTCGGGCAGGGTCGCCGCGCGCCGGGCCCCGGTCGCGAGGTGGTCCACCGCCGCCTCGACCTCGCCGCGGTCGCGGCCGACGACGTCGATCGAGGTGACCTGCCCGCCGCCCTCGACCCGGGCGAGCACCCCACCCCACGTGGCGACGACCGTGCGCTGGTCGCCCAGGCGCTGGTCGAGCCGGACCTCCGCGCCCTCCGGCAGCAGGGCCAGCGGATCGGCGACGCTGCCGGCGACCTCCGCGTCGCGGGCGATCCGCATGCCCTCCCACTGGGCGCGCACGAGCAGGCCGGTGCCCACCTCGCTGAGGTAGCTCAGCCAGAAGTGGGCGTCCAGCCCGTCCCCGTTCCCCATGCCCGTCAACGTACGGCCGGGGACCGACGATCCGGGCCGGATCAGAGCGCGGGCGGTGCGCCCCGCAGCCGGACGACGGCGGCGCGGAAGTCGCGGCGGCCGACCGCGCGCCAGGCGGTGCGGACGGCGGGGGAGAGGCCGGCCAGCACGCGGGCGCGGTCGATCGCCGAGGCGTCCTCGAGCAGCAGGCCCAGCACCAGCATCTGCTCGCGGCCCGAGAGGCTCGTGCCCGCCGCGCGGCACACCGCCGTCCACTCGCCGGCCGGCAGGTGCTCGGCCAGCAGCGGCAGCAGGTCGGCCTCCTCCGCCGCGGTCGACCCCGCCACGGCGTCGGCGACCCGCAGGCAGGCGCGCAGGAATGCGTCCCGCGCGGGCGGGGCGCCGGTCACCGCCCACTGCCGCGCCACCGTGGTCAGGTCGCGCAGCCGGTTGTCCAGCAGCGAGGTGCGGCCGGTCCACGCGACGACGTGCCGCCGGGCGCGCTCCTCCGCGGCGGAGGGCAGGGAGCGGAACAGCGCGGGCCACAGCCGCTCCCGCTCGACGGCGTGGTGCTGGAGGAGCACCCGCGCGACGAGGTCGGCGTGCCCGGTGAGCTCGGCGACGCGGGCGGCGTCGTCGGTGGTCACCCACGAGGCGAGCTCGGCCAGCAGCCGGAGCTCGCGGAGCACGGCCCGGTGCAGCACGCGCTGGTAGGCGGTGGCCGCGGTGCCCGGTGTCGCGGGCGGGGCCGGCGGGGTCAGGGCCGGCGGCGCGACGGTCGGGGCGGGGCGGGGGAGGACCGCGGTGGTCATGGCACCTCGTCGGGTCGGGTGGGAGCAGTGGGGTCGACGCTAGGGAGGGAGGCGTCCCGGGCGACAGGGACCGGTGTCCCGGACCTCGGGGGACCGGCACCCGGGACCGCGAGGCACCGACGCCGGTGACGCAGCCCCGGGCGCCGGGGATCAGCCGGAGGCGCGGGACAGCCAGCCGGCGGCGGCCATGCCGAGGCCGAACAGGATCGTGCCGGGGATGATGCTCCAGCCCTCGGCCGGCATCGCCGGTACGAGCAGGGCGCCGACGGTGATGCCGGGGATCGCCAGCGCCACCCACAGGGGCAGCAGCCGGTGGCGGATCGCCGCGATCGCGAGCAGCGCCGGGCCGATCATGTTGGCGAAGCCGGCGACCATCGTGAACGGCAGCGTCGCCTCCTCGATCACGTGGAAGGCGTGGTGGTCGAACAGCGGCCGCACCCACGCCTCCAGCACCGCGCCGGCCGGGATGAGCACCTGCCCGAGCCACAGCACGCCGAGGCCGATGACGGCGAGCCGCGAGCCGGCGAAGCGGCGCACCAGCACGCCGAGCGAGGCGGCGATCAGCAGGGCGCCGAAGCCGAACAGCACGTGCGCGAGCACCCAGGTCGGCGCCTCGGTCGCGGCGTCGTCGTGGGTCATCGGGTGCAGGGCGTTGCCGACGGCGAACAGCGCCCCGCCGACGACCAGGCTCATCGCCTGCAGCGCGTCGCCGGGGCGGTGGTCGCGCAGCACGGGGGTGGAGGTGGGGGCGGGCAGGGACGGTGCGGTGGTCATGGCGTTCCTCGGACTCGCGGTGCGTCGGGTCGGGCGACCCGGTCGGCCCCGACCCTCACCGGCCGTACTTGCCGACCGCTGAAGGCCGACTTGTCGCCACCGCGACAAGTCACCGGCAAGCGCGCGCACCCAGGGTCGGCGCACCGCCCGATCCCGAGGAGCTACGCGATGACCACCCCGCCCGTCCCCGTCACCCCCCGCACCGCCGGCGACCCGCGCCCCGACACCCTCGGCATGCGGCTGGCCCACCGGTCGATGCTGCGTGACGCCCGCCGCCTCACCGACCTGCTCCAGCAGATCGCCGCCGCCGGCACCCCGGTCGACCGGGGGCGCGCCACGCACATCGCCCGGTACGTCGGCGACTACTGCGACTCGGTGCACCACCACCACTCGGTCGAGGACGACGTCCTGTGGCCGGTCCTCGCCGCGTCCGCCGGCTCGCACGTCGACCTGACCGAGCTCAGCGACGACCACTCCGCCCTCGACCCGCTGCTCGACCGCATCCGCGCCGGCGCCGCCGCCTTCGCCGCCCGGCCGGCCGACGAGGACGCCGCCACGGCGCTCGCCGTCGACCTCGCCGAGCTGCGCGACACCCTCGAGGAGCACATCGCCGACGAGGAGGCCTCCGTGCTCCCGGCGATCGAGGAGCACGTGTCGGTCGGCGACTGGGCCGCGGTCGAGGCCCGCATCCGGAAGCGCGCGACGCTCTCCTTCGAGGTGCCGCGCGTCGTCGACGTCGTCACCCCCGAGGAGCGCGCGACGCTGCTCGCCGACGGCGGTCTCGCCGTCCGGCTGATGCTGGCGCTGCTCGTCCCGCCGTTCCGCCGCCGGGAGCGCCGGGTCTTCGGGGGATGAGTCAGAGGCCGACGGCGGCGAGCTCCGCGGTGAGCCGCCGCCGGACCTCGGCCGCACCGGCCCGGTGCCGCGCCGCCGCCTCCGGGTCCCCGAGGCGGTCGGCGACAGCGGCCAGGGCGTCGTCCACCGGACCGACGACAAGGGTGCCGGAGTCCAGGCCGCCGATCCGCCCCTCCCACGGCAGCAGCTCCGCGTACGCGGCGGCCGCGGCGTCGACGTCCCCGAGCCGCGCCGCCGCGTGCGCGCGCAAGGTCGTCGTCGCCAGCCAGTAGTAGTCGCGCGGCACCGGTCGCCGCGCGGCCCAGGCGGTGCGCGCCTCCTCCGCGGCGCCCACGTCCAGCAGCCCGAGGACGACGGCGTCGGTGAGCGCACCCGGCAGCGCGCCGTGCAGCCAGCGCAGCTCGCCGGCCGAGGCGGAGACGTCGCCGCGCGCCCAACCCGCGACGAACCGGCCCACCATCGCCATCAGCGCGCCGTTGGCCGCGCCCGCCTCGGCCAGCCGCGCGGCGACCGCCTCGTACCGGGCGACCCCGTCGTCGAGCCGGCCGGCCAGCACCAGCAGCGCCCCGGAAAAGGCCCCGAGCGCGCCCAGCACGTGCCCCAGCTGTCCGCTCCCCGAGAGCGCGACCGCCATGTCGACATGTCGCCGAGCCGACGCGAGGTCCGTGCGCGCGGCCGCGGCCAGGTGCAGCAGCCAGTGCGCCACCGCCTGGAAGTCCGCGGACCCGTCGGCCGCGGCGAGCGACAGCAGCTCCTCGGCCACCGGCTCCCGCTCGGCGGCGAGGTCGGGCCCCAGTGCAGCGAAGGCGCGGGCGTTCAGCGCCCCGCAGAGCAGCCGCCCGGCGTCGGGCAGTCCCGCATCGGCGCACCGCCGGGCCAGCGACACCGCCTCGGCGCTCACCGCGTGCGCCTGCGCGTCGTCGCGCCCCTCGACCTCGCGGAACAACGCCAGCAGCAGCCGGCACCGGAGGTCCTCGGGCAGCCCCTCCCGCGCGACCGCGGACAGCAGCGGGTCGAGCAGCCGGGGGTCCTCGAGACCGTCCTCGCGGACCGTCCAGACCAGCGGCGCGTCCCAGGCGGCGAGTGCGGCGAGCTCGAGGTCGTCGCGGCCGAGCCGCCGCGCGGTGCCGACGGCGGTGCGTTGCTGCTCCCGCGCCGCCACCGCGTTGCCCGCCCGCGCGTGCGCGGAGATCGAGGGCAGCAGGAGCGCGAGCAGCGCCTCGTCGCCGCCGGACCGCGGCCCGGCCAGCTCGTGCATGCGCACCGCGGTCGCCCACTGCCGCGCGGCGTCGGAGTGCGCGCCGAGCTCCTCGGCCTCCCGCGCGGCGGCCACCACGTACGGCACGGCGGCCGCCGCCGTCGAGGGCCCGGCCGCGGCGACGGCGTGGTGGGCCAGCGTGGTGGCGTCGGCGTCCCGCCCCTCGAGCGCGACCAGGGCCGCGGCGTGCACGCGGGCACGGCGCATGAGCGGCAGGTCCTCGTAGAGGGTGTCGCGCACCAGCGCGTGGCTGAAGCGCACCTGCCCCGGCCCCGGCTCGACGAGCAGCCCGGCGAGCACGGCGGTCTCCAGCGCGTCGAGCAGCTCGTCGGGGTCGTGCCCGGTCACCGCGGCCAGCAGGTCGACGTCGGTCTCGCGCCCGAGCACCGCCGCCTGGCGCAGCGCCGTCACGGCCGGCCCGGGCAGCCGGTCCACCCGCCGGCGCAGCACCTCCCGGACGCCCACCGGCACGCCCGTC
This sequence comes from Blastococcus sp. SYSU DS0541, assembly GCF_054050875.1. NCBI lineage: Bacteria > Bacillati > Actinomycetota > Actinomycetes > Geodermatophilales > Geodermatophilaceae > Blastococcus > Blastococcus sp. SYSU DS0541. The sequence goes on from NZ_JBJHAD010000009.1 coordinate 83,128, forward strand.
CGCGCCGCGGCCGCGCCCTCCGAGACGATCAGCCGGGTCAGCTCGCGGACGAACAGCGGGTTGCCGCCCGTGCGCTCCCGCAGCAGCCTCAGCAGGTCGGTGTCGGCGCCCGGTAGCCCGAACTCGCGGGCGAGGACGGCCACCCCGGCGTCGTCCAGGCCGTGCAGCGTCAGGTGGGCGCTGCTCGCGGCGGCCAGCGCCGCCCGGGTGGCGCGGAGCCCCTCGCCGTCCTCGGTGCCGCGGAAGGTGCCGACGACGAGCACCGGCTCGCCGGCGAGCTGGTCGACCACCTGCCGGAGCAGCTGCAGCGTGAGGTCGTCGGCCCGGTGCAGGTCGTCCAGCACCACCAGCAGCGGCTGCTCCTGCGCCGCCGTCCGCAGCCGCTCGGCGACCGAGCGGGCGAGCCAGAAGGCGTTGCCGTCCCCGGGCAGCTCCGCGTCGGGGCCCAGGCCGCGCAGCACCTCGCTCCACGCCCAGGCCGGCGGGGCGCCGTCCACCTCCGGGCAGCGGCCCCAGGTCGCCCGCCAGCCGCGGGCGGTCAGCGCGCCGGCGACCGCCTCGACCAGCGTGGTCTTGCCGGCGCCCGCCTCGCCGCCGACCCAGGCCACGCGGGCGCCGTGGCGCGCCTCGTCGGCCGTTGCCAGCAGGCGGCCGAGCTCGGCGGTGCGGCCGATCGACGGGGGAGCGGGTTCGGGCACCCGGGGGGCCACGGGGCGCGCGGGCGGGACGGCCGACGGCGCGTCCAGCGCCGGGTCGTGGTCGAGCACGGCCGCCTCGAGCTCGCGGAGCTCCCGGCCGGGGTCGACGCCGAGCTCGTCGGCGAGGTGCGCCCGGGCCCGGCGGAGCACGCCGAGCGCATCCCCCTGGCGGCCGCCGCGGTACAGCGCCAGCGCCAGCAGCCGCACCGCCCGCTCGCGGCCGGGGTGCGCGCGCACCAACCGGTCGAGCTCCGCGACGACGGCGGCCGCGCGGCCCAGGTCGAGGTCGGCCTCGGCCCGGGCCTCCAGCGCGGTGACCCGTAGCTCGTCGAGCCGGGCCACCTCGGGCGCCGCCCAGCCGGTGTCGGCCACCTCCGCGTAGGCCGGGCCGCGCCAGCAGGCCAGCGCCCGGTCGAGGAGCTCCCGGCGGGCGGCGGCGTCCGGCTCGCCCTGCGCCCGGGCGACCAGGTCGGCGAACAGCCAGGCGTCGACCGCCTCGCGCGGCAGGTGCAGCGCGTAGCCGGGGGCGCGGCTGACGAGCACCGTCGCCTCGGCGCGGGTCCGGCGGGTGGGCTCCAGGGCGCGGCGCAGGTGCGAGACGTGCACCTGCAGGGAGGCCAGCGCCTTCGGCGGCGGCTCGCCGTCCCAGAGGTCGTCGACGATCCGGTCGGTGGAGACGACGTGGCCGCCGGCGACCGCGAGCCGGGCCAGCACCGAGCGCTGCCGCGGCCCGCCCAGCACCGCGGGCGCGCCGGCCACCGTGGCCCGCAGCGGACCGAGGAACGACAGCGCGACGGGCGGTGCGTCGGGATGCGTCGTGGCCATGGCGGGGCGAACCTAGCGGACGCGCGACCGGGTGCCCCGCGCTTTCTGCCAGGCTGTCCGCGTGCCGCCCGTCCGCAGCTCCGGGATCCTGCTCCACCGCCGCGGCGCCGGCGGCGTCGAGGTGCTGCTCGGCCACATGGGCGGGCCGTTCTGGGCGCGGAAGGACGACGGCGCCTGGTCGATCCCCAAGGGGGAGCACGACCCGGAGGAGGACGGCGAGGCCGCCGCGCGCCGGGAGTTCGCCGAGGAGCTCGGCTCCCCGGTGCCCGCCGCGGTGCTGCACCCGCTCGGCGAGGTGAAGGGCCGCAAGCTGCTCGCCGTCTGGACCGGTGAGGGCGACCTCGACGTCGACGCCGTCGTGAGCAACACCTTCCCGCTGGAGTGGCCGCCGCGGTCCGGCCGCGTGCAGGAGTTCCCGGAGGTCGACCGGGCCGCCTGGTTCGACCTCGCCACGGCGCGGGCGCGGATCGTGCAGGCCCAGTTGCCCTTCCTCGACCGGCTGGAGGCCCACCTGGCCGGCTGACCGGCCGGGCCGTGCACGGCGGACCACCCCGCCGGACAGCGCCTCACCCACTCCTGACCTGGCCCTGTGGACCCGCGGGTACCGAAATGATCACCAGGTCCACCTGCGCTGATCGCCCTCCGTGACGACGCGCACGGACGTGATCTGAGCGAGATCGACGACCGGCCCACGGCGCACAGCCCCCTGGCAGGTTCCCCCGCGTTCCACGGGGGTGTCGATCGAGGGAGAGAAGATGCGGTACATCAAGGCGGCGGCGGGTGCAGCCGCGGCCATGGCGCTGGTCGTCGTGTCACCGACGGCGGCCGGTGCCGACGACGGCAAGGGGCACGCCCCGGGTGGCGACGTCACCACCGTCGTCGGAGGGCTCGACGGACCACGGCAGCTGAGCGAGTACAAGGGTCGCCGGCTGATCGTCGCCGAGTCCGACACGGGGGAGGTGACCTGGATCGACCCGCGCGGAGGACGGTCCCAGACCATCCTGTCCGGCCTGGGCAACGCCCAGGGCGTGGACTACGTGCGCGGCCTCATCTACGTCGCCATCGGCGAGTTCGCCGGTCCGCCGGAGGCCGGTGAGGGCCTGCCCAGCCAGCAGCTCGTGGAGGCCACGCCGGGTGGGGAGATCCTGCGGACCTGGGACCTCCTGCAGTACGAGCTGGACAACAACCCGGACGGCCAGCAGCAGTTCGTCGGCGAGGAGCCGTTCGAGACGCTGTCCAACCCGTTCTCGGTGCTCGCCCAGCCCCACCGCATCCTCGTCTCCGACGCGGGCGCGAACGCCGTCCTCTCCATCGACCGGAAGTCCGGCGAGATCAGCACCTTCTTCGTCCCGCCGGTGGTCACCGACGTCGACGGGTGCGCGGAGGCGTTCAACAACCCGGACACCGTCGGGTGCGACCCGGTGCCCACGGAGATCACCGAGGGGCCGGACGGGAAGATCTACGTCGGCACGCTGGGCGCCGAGGTGCCCGGGGCGGCGCGGGTCTACGTGCTCGACCAGCACGGCCACCAGGTCGACGTGATCGAGGGCCTGACCAGCGTCACCGGGGTGGCCGTGGACCACAAGGGCACGGTCTACGTGTCCAACGTGCTCGAGGGCATGCCGATGGGCGAGGGCCCGCCGCCGGCGGACCTCGACCCGTCGACGGTCGGCGAGCTGACCCGGATCGAGCGGGACGGCGACCGCGCCACCGCGCAGGTCACCATGCCGACCGGCCTGGAGATCGAGGGCGGGCACCTGTACGCCTCGGCGTGGAGCATCGCCGGCTTCCTGGGCATGCCCTCGGCCGGTGAGATCCAGCGGGTCGGCCAGGGCGCCTTCACGGCAGCGACCCCCTGATCCGGCGGTAGGACCGCGAGGGCGGTCGGGGTGCCCGCGGGCTCCCCGGCCGCCCTCCCGGCCGCCGGGGTGGGATCAGGGGAAGCCGGCGTGCGGGACGGTGACCTCCGTCGACACCAGCACCGCCTCCCGCGCCGGTGCGCGGGTGTGCTCGTAGAAGTCGGGGGCGCAGCACAGCAGCAGCGTCCGGCCGTCCTCGCCACCGAGCGCGCAGGCGTAGGTGCCCAGGCCGTCCGGGGCGGCGACCTCGTCGACCACCTGCCCGCCCGGCGCGACCCGCAGCACCCGCGAGCCGAAGCCGTCGGCCACCCAGACGTGCCCCTCGGCGTCCAGCGTGCAACCGTCCGGGGCGACGACGACCTGGCCCATCAGCTCCTCGATCGAGCCGCCCACCGGCTCCGGGCCGAACTCCACCCACGTGCGCCGCGGGCCCAGCGAGCCGTCGGCGGCGACGTCGAAGGCCGAGAAGCGGTTGCCCCAGGTCTCGCCGACGATCAGCGTCCCGCCGTCGGGGGTGATGACCGAGCCGTTCGGGAAGCGCAACCCCTCGGCGACGACGGTCACCGTGCCGTCGGGGTCGACCCGCTTGAGCGACGCCGCCGCCGGCGCGCCGCCGCCCATCAGGTCGAAGCCGAAGTCGCCGACGTACGCCCGGCCGACGCCGTCGACCACCATGTCGTTGAGGTAGCCGCCGCAGACCCCGGAGAGGTCGGCGTGGGTGGACACCTGGCCGTCGGCGACCCGCAGCAGCCGCTGGTCCTTCATCGACACCACGAGCAGCGAGCCGTCGGGGAGCCAGCCCAGCCCCGAGGGCTGGTTCTCCACCTCGAGGACGACGGTCTCCGGGCTCCCCGGCGTCACCCGGCTCACCGTGTGCCGGTAGAAGTCCGACGCCCACCACTGCCCGTCGTGCCACCGCGGACCCTCGAAGAAGGAGCCGCCCTCCAGCACCGTCCGGAACGCTCGATCAGCCATGCCGCCGGACGCTACGACCATCCGGGCGGGCGCACGAGCCCGCCACCTCCCGTTTTCCGCCGCGGCGGGCTGGGCACGGGTCCGGGCATGGCCACGGAAGACGCGCACCGGTGAGCGTCCGGAACCTCCTCGAGCGGGCGGTGAGCCGGGTCGAGCGGATGGAGGTGCTGGACGCGCCGAGCTACCAGGTCGAGCACGGGATCTCGCTGACCTTCCTGCTGGCGGGCCGCTACGCCCGCCCGCTGCAGGACCTGCTGCACGGCGTCTGGTTCGGCCACCCCCTGCACCCGTTCCTCGTCACCGTGCCGATCGGCGCCTGGGGTGCGGCCGCGCTGCTCGACGGGCTCGACGCCACCGGCCGCGGCGGCCCGGGTACCGGCCAGGCGGCGCGCACGGTCGTCGGGTTCGGGATCGCCGGCGCGGTGGGCGCCGCCGCGACCGGCATGACCGACTGGCAGCACGCCCACGACGAGGCGCGCCGCGTCGGTCTGGTGCACGCCGCGCTCAACAGCACCGCGCTCGCGCTGCAGACGTGGTCGTTCGTGGACCGGGGGCGTGGGCGCGCGGTGCGGGCCCGGGTCACCGCCGCCGCGGGCTACGCGATCGTCCTGGCCAGCGGCTACCTGGGCGGTGCGCTCTCCTACCGGCACCGGCTGGGTGTCGACCACTCCGCGGCCGGCCGGTCGCCCCGCCGGTTCACGCCGGTCGCCCGCCTCGCCGACCTCCCCGACGGCGAGCCGTTCGGCGTCGACGCAGACGGTGTGCCGGTGGTGCTGATCCGCACCGAGGACGAGGTGCGCGCGCTGGGCGGGCGCTGCCCGCACCTGGGCGGCCCCATGGCGGAGGGGTGGCTGCACCGGGACGAGCTGGTGTGCCCGTGGCACGGGTCGCGGTTCGACCTCGACACCGGGGAGCCGGCGCAGGGGCCGTCCACGGCGCCGCTGCCCTGCTACGACACCCGCGTCCGCGACGGCGCGGTGGAGGTGCGGCGGCGGGCCCGCTGGCGCACCCCGACGGCCGTGACCACGGTGGAGGAGGCGTCCCGGTGAAGGCCGACGAGGTATTGATCGCGCACCACGACGTGCTGCGCGGGCTGCTGCGCGAGCTGGCGGAGACGACCGAGGGGCAGGCCGCCCGCCGGGAGGAGCTCCGGGACGAGTTCCTGCGCGAGATCGAGATCCACGCCCAGATCGAGGACGAGCTCTTCTACCCCGCCGTCCCCGACGTCTCCCCGTTGCTGGCCCTCGCGCACGCCGAGCACCGGCAGATCGACGACCAGGTCGCCACCGTCATGCGCATGGACGTCACCGACCCGGAGTTCGCCACCGAGGTGCGCATGCTGGAGAAGACGGTGCGCCACCACACGATGGAGGAGGAGGAGCGGATGTTCCCCCAGTCGCACGCGCTGGGGGAGCAGCGCCTCGAGGAGCTCGGTGAGCAGCTGCGCGCGCGGAAGCAGGAGCTGGCCGAGTCCGGCGGGATGCGGCTGATCATCCGGCTCAAGCGCGCCACCCTGCGCCACCTGTAGCCGCGCGGCGGGCCCCCGGTCGTGCGCGGACGACCTGGGACCCGCCGTCGCAGGCGCTCAGACGATGCGGCGCGCGGTGTTGTAGCCCCACATGCTGTCGACGGGCACGACCGCGACCGGGTTGCCGAAGGTCGAGGAGTGCACCATCAGGCCGTCGCCGATGTACATGCCGACGTGGCCGACCGGGTCGTAGAAGAAGATCAGGTCGCCGGGCTGCAGGGAGGCCCGGTCCACGTAGTGGCCGGCGGTCGACTGGGCGCGGGAGGTCCGCGGGATCTCGATGCCCGCCGCCTGGTAGGCCGACCAGGTGAGACCGGAGCAGTCGTAGCCCCCCGGGCCGGTGCCGCCCCAGATGTAGGGCTTCCCCTGCTGCGCCAGCGCCGTGTCGACGGCGACCTGCGCGGCGTGGTTGGGGGCGACGGCGGTGGTGGTGACGACGGTGCCGGTGCCGCCGCCGCCGTCACCGGTGGAGGCGGTGGCGGTGAACGGGGTGAGGGCGATCCCCGCACCGGTGAGGAGCGCGAGCGCCGCTCCGCGGAGCGAGCGACGGGTGGTGGTCGTACGAGTGGTCGTCATGGACGACGGTTTCTCCTGTTCTCCGACAACCGCCTACCGGGTGAGCTGACGGGTTCGGGCGGGGAACGCGCCCGGCGCCCCGGACAGGCCGGTGGCGCTTCACCCCACTACTGCGGTGGGTCCCCGGTCCGGGCTCCGGCGTGCGCCGGCGCCCGGTTCGGCGGTGTCCGTCCGGGTGTCACCGGGGGCGGTGACGGGGGAGCCCGGCCGGACCGGCGACGACGCTAGGTCGGTCACGGAAAGGTCACAAAGCGGCCGACACGCCACCCGTGGGGGTCGCGGGGCGGAGTCCGCGCGGGGCTCCGGACCGCGACTCGCGAGCCGACCACGGGAGATCCGTCGGCCCCGGACGGGCCGCCTCGGCACCGGGTTACCGACCGTGTGCGGCCCTGTACTTCTCCGGACAGCGGCGCTCCTGCACTCTGCGTGCTCGGCCACTCCGACCTCGTAGCCAATTCCTCAGCCGACGTCGCAGCCGCACAGGCAGTCCTCGACGTGCACCGGCCGGCCGCTCCGGTCGTCGAGCTCGTGGCATGCCGGTGGGCACGCGCACGACCAGCCGTCGTCGAGGTGCCGGAAGGCTCCCGACTCGAATCGCCGCCGGAGCTCCTCCTGCCGCCGTCGGGCGGCGGCCGCCCGACGGGCCGCGGTGCGCTCCTCCGGGGAGTCGCCGGGCCGGGGGACGAGGTGGTCGTCCGGGCGGTCGCGCTCGCGGTCGGCGGGGTCCACCCAGGGGCATCGACGGTCGAAGGTGTACGTCGGTCGTGGTCGCCGGGGCTGGTGCTCCCACCGCGAGGCGCGCTCCTCGCTCAGCATCGTGTCGAGATGGGCGGGGAACCGTCGGCCGACCCTGTCGCGGACCGTGCCCGCCGCCATGCCCGCGACCGGTCGTCCCGCGTCATCGAGCAGGCCGAGCCGGAGGCCGGCAAGCGCCGCGGCGGCCGCGAGCATCCCGGCGTCCATGCCACGGTCACCGGATTCCACGGCCGCCACCGTGGACTTGGAGACGCCCAACCGAGCCGCCAGTTCCCGCTGGGACAGGTCCGCCCGGCGGCGGATCCGCCGCACCAGACCGCACAGGTCGAACTCCGCCGGCCCACCGTCGTCGGTCACCGGCCGAGCCTCTCCACCGGAGGCGGTGCGGCACGACCCCTGGTGTCCATCTGTGGACAGTCGCCCTCTGCCCACACCGGCGGGGCAGAGGGCGACTGTGCCCACTCCGGCGGGGCAGAGGGCGACTGCGCCGGGGAGGTTTGGGTGGCGCGCTCACTCTCTGCCCACTCCGGCGGGGCAGAGGGCGACTGTGCCAGCGAGGTGTCGGTCGGGCGCTCACTCTCTGCCCACTCCGGCGGGGCAGAAGGCGACGTTCTCCGGCGAACCTGTGCGGGCTGAGCGGCGGAGCACCCGGCCGCGGTGACCGGGGCCACAGTGGCGTCCGGGGCGCGTGCGAGCATCCCCGGGTGGCCCGCCTGCTCATCGCCAACCGCGGCGAGATCGCCGTCCGCATCGCCCGCGCCGCCGCCGCCGAGGGGCTGGCCTCGGTGGCCGTCACCGCCGCCGACGAGCCCGACGCCGCGCACCTGGCGGCCGCCGACGAGGTGCACGTCCTCCCCGGCAGCGGCCCGGCCGCCTACCTCGACGCCGCGGCGATCGTGCAGGCGGCGGTCGCCACCGGATGCGACCTCGTCCACCCCGGCTACGGCTTCCTCTCCGAGACCCCCGACCTGACCCGTGCGTGCGCGCAGGCCGGCCGCGCCGTCGTCGGGCCGAGCGCCGAGGACCTGGCCGTGCTGGGCGACAAGTCGCTCACCCGCGCACGGGCAGCGAAGGCCGGCGTGCCCGTCCTGCGCGCGGCCGACGGGGACGCGGCGGCGGTCGCCGACCTGCTCGACGAGGTCGGCGCGATCATGCTCAAGGCCCGGTTCGGCGGAGGGGGGCGGGCCACCCGGGTGCTGCGCCGGGGTGACGACGTCGCCGCGGCCGTGGCGGCGGTGCGGGGCGAGGCGCGTGTCGCCTTCGGCAACGGTGAGCTGCTGGCCGAGGAGTTGTTCGAGCGCGCCCGCCACATCGAGGTGCAGCTGCTGGGAGACGGGCGGGGCGGCGTCGTCGCCCTCGGCGACCGGGACTGCTCCCTGCAGCGCACCCGGCAGAAGGTCGTCGAGATCGCCCCCGCGCCGCGCCTGCCCGACGCCGTCCGCGCCCGGCTGGCCACGGCGGCGCGCGGCGTCGTCGGCGACGGCTTCCGCGGCCTGGCCACGGTGGAGTACCTCGTCTCCGCCGACGACCCCGACCGGTTCACCTTCCTCGAGTGCAACCCGCGGCTGCAGGTCGAGCACACCGTCACCGAGGAGACGCTGGGGCTGGACCTCGTGCGGCTGCAGCTGCGGGTCGCCGTCGGCGCGACCCTCGCGGACCTCCGCCTCGCCGACGGCGCGCCCCGGCCGCTCGGCACCGCGGTCCAGGCACGCGTCGTCGCGGAGACGGTCACCACCGACGGCGCCGTCCCCGCCGCCGGCACGATCACCGCCCTCGCGCTGCCCGGGGGCCCGGGGGTGCGCGTCGACACCGCCGCGCGACCCGGCGCCGAGCAGAGCCCCCGCTACGACCCGCTGCTGGCCAAGGTGGTCGTGCACGAGCGCACCGGCTCCCTCGCGGACGCCCTCCGCCACCTGCGCCGGGCGCTCGGCGAGGTGCGGGTCGACGGCGTGCCGACCAGCACCGCCTTCCTCCGTGCCCTGCTCGCGCACCCGCAGGTCGGCACCGCCACCACGACGTTCGTCGAGGACCACCTCGCCGAGTTCGTGGGGGGTGCCGCGCTCGCGCCGGAGGCCGGTGGGGGACTGCGCGCACCCGTCCCCGGCACGGTGGTCGCCGTGGCGGCGGGCCCCGGCGACGCGGTGGACCCCGGGGGAGCGGTCGTCGTCCTCGAGGCGATGAAGATGGAGCACGTCGTCGCGCTGCCGGCCGGCGGCACCGTGCGCCGCGTCGCCGTGCGGGTGGGCGACACCGTCCGGCAGGGCCAGCTCCTCGCCGAGGCGGAGCACGCCGACGGGGACGGCGCGGCCGACGCCGCCGCCATCGACCTGGACGTCGACCGCCCCGACCTCGCCGAGGTCCGCCGCCGCCACGAGCAGGGGCTCGACGAGCACCGCGCCGATGCGGTCGCGAAGCGGCACGCGCAGGGCCGGCGCACGGCGCGGGAGAACCTCGCCGACCTCGTCGACGAGGGCAGCTTCCTGGAGTACGGGCCGCTGGTCTTCGCCGCCCAGGAACGCCGCCGCAGCCGCGCGGAGCTCCAGGAGAAGACCCCGGCCGACGGCGTCGTCGGCGGGCTGGCCGACATCGGCGGGCACCCGGCCGTCGTCGTCTCCTACGACTACACCGTCCTCGCCGGCACCCAGGGCATGCGCGGCCACCTCAAGAAGGACCGGCTGTTCGAGCTCGCCGAGAAGCGGCGGCTGCCGGTCGTCCTCTTCGCCGAGGGCGGCGGCGGGCGGCCCGGCGACGTCGACCACCCGGTCGTCTCCGCGCTCGACACCGCCGCCTTCACCCTCTTCGGCCGGCTCTCGGGCCTCGTGCCCACCGTCGGCATCGCCAGTGGCCGCTGCTTCGCCGGCAACGCCGCGCTGCTGGGCACCTGCGACGTCGTCATCGCCACCGAGGACGCGAACATCGGCATGGGCGGCCCGGCGATGATCGAGGGCGGCGGCCTCGGCGTCGTCGCCCCCGAGGAGATCGGGCCGATCGACGTGCAGCACGCCAACGGGGTCGTCGACATCCGGGTCGCCGACGACGCGGCCGCCGTCGCCGCGGCCCGGCAGTACCTCTCCTACTTCCAGGGGCCGGTCGACGGCTGGACCGCACCCGACCAGCGGTTGCTGCGCCACCTGGTGCCGGAGAACCGCAAGCGCGTCTACGACGTGCGGGCGGTGCTGACCGCGCTCGCCGACGAGGGCAGCGTGCTGGAGCTCCGCGACGGCTGGGGCGCCGGCATGGTCACCGCCCTGGCCCGGGTCGAGGGCGCGCCGATCGGGGTCCTCGCCAACGTGCCCACCCATCTCGGCGGCGCCGTCGACGCGGACGCCGCCGACAAGGCCGCCCGCTTCCTGCAGCTCTGCGACGCCCACGGCCTGCCGGTGCTCTCGCTCTGCGACACCCCGGGCTTCATGGTCGGCCCCGAGTCGGAGAAGACGGCGACGGTGCGCCACTTCTCCCGGCTGTTCGTCATCGGCGCCAACCTGTCGGTGCCGATGGGCACCGTCGTCCTCCGCAAGGCCTACGGCCTCGGCGCGCAGGCCATGGCCGGCGGCAGCACCAAGGTGCCGCGGTTCACCGTCGGCTGGCCCACCAGCGAGTTCGGCCCGATGGGGTTGGAGGGCGCGGTGCGCCTGGGCATGCGCCGGGAGCTCGCCGCCATCGAGGACGACGCCGAGCGGCAGGCCGCCTACGACGCCGCCGTCGCCGCGGCCTACGAGAACGGCCGCGGGCTCAACGTCGCCGCCCACTGGGAGATCGACGACGTCATCGACCCCGCCGACACCCGCCGCTGGATCGCTACCCTCACCCGCGAGGCGGCGGCCACACCGCGGCCGCAGGGCCGGGTGCGGCCGCACGTCGACACCTGGTGAGCCACCCGGTCGTGTGGTTGACCGGCGGCGCACCGGGGCACGGAGAACGGCGAGACGGCACCGGCGTGCGCCGGTGCGACGACGAGGAGGCAGACATGGGAATGATGCGCAAGCTCATCGCGTCCGGGGTGGCGGCGAAGGTCTTCCAGGAGGCCAAGAAGCCGGAGAACCAGGCGAAGATCAAGAAGTTCATCTCGGACTTTCAGAACAAGAGCGGTGGCACCGGCAGCGGCAAGGGTCGCGGCTCCGTCCGCTGACCCCGCTCCGCGCCGTGCGGAACCGCGGCGCGACCCCCGATCCCGAGGCAGCCGCCTCGGGGCCGGGGGTCGCTCCCGTTCCCGGGTCCGACCACGACGCTCCCGTGAAGAGCCGTGAGGAGCGCTGGCAGGAACGGCTCGCCGTCCCGGTCCTGGTGGCGGCGCTCGCCTCGATCCCGGCCATGTTCCTCACCGTCGCCGAGGGCAGCCTCGGCACCGCCGGGCACGTCGTCGACCTGGCCAGCGGGGCCGTCCTCGTCGCCGAGACGGTCATCCTCCTGGCCGTCGCCGAGGACAAGCGCGCCTGGATCCGCGGCCACCTCGGCCTGATCGCGCTCACCGTCGCCGTGGTGGTCGCCGTCGTCCTCGCCCTCGGCCCGGTGCAGATCCTGCGGCTCGTCCGCACTGTCGGCGCGCTGCGCATCCTGCGCGCCGGGCGCATCGTCAAGGCCGCCCGCAGCGTCGGCGACCGGATGGGGTTCACCGGGCGGCTCGCGCACGTCGCCGCCGCCGGGGCCGGGCTGCTGGTCGCCGTCTTCGTCGGGGTGGTCCTCGCCGACCCGACCTCCCGTTCGCGCGACCTGCTCACCGCGGTCCTCGGCGACGTCAGCACGCCGGTGATCGTCGTGCTCTCCGCGGTCGCCGGGGTGGTGCTCGGCGTGGCCACCTACCTGCTCGCCCGCGACCCCGGCGCGGGCGCCGACGCTGAGGACGAGGACGCGCCCGGCACCGCATGACGCCGACGTGACAGCCGGGCCGCGGGCGCATGGACCGCCACGGAACGGGCACCCACAGCCGCATGGGAATCATGAGCAAGCTCGCGAAGGGCGGCATGGCCAAGAAGGCGATGGACGAGGCCCGCAAGCCGCAGAACCAGCGCAAGATCAAGGACGCGATCTCCAAGTTCTCGAACAAGAGGAAGGGCGGCGGCACCACGTCGCGCTGACCGGCGTCGGGAGCCTGTCGCGGAGAGGAGCAGCGATGAGCGAGGGATCGATGACCGGCCGCCCCTACGGCGGCGCGAACGACGCGTCCGCCGACGAGGGCCTGCCGGGCGAGACCCCGGAGCACGGCGAGGTCGGCGCGGCACCGGAGCAGTCGCCGCGGGCAGCCCAGGGCGGCGCCATGTCCGACGACGTCACGCACGTCCCCGCCGGCGGGGACGGCGAGAAGCCGGCCGGCATCTCCGACGCCACCGGGCCGCAGGGCTGAGCATCCGGTAGACCTTGGGACGTGCACCGCATCGCCGTCCTGGACGACTACCAGTCCGTCGCCGCGGAGTTCTGCGACTGGTCGCGGCTGCCCGGGCCGGCGGAGGTCGTCGAGTTCCACGACACCGCCGCCGGCCCGGACGCGCTCGTCCAGCGGCTGCGCGGCTTCGACGTCGTGATCGCCATGCGCGAGCGGACGCGGTTCGACCGCGCCGTCCTCGAGCGGCTGCCCGACCTGCGGCTGCTGGTCACCACCGGCATGCGCAACAAGTCGATCGACGTCGCCGCGGCCGGTGAGCTCGGCGTCACCGTCTGCGGCACCGCGTCCTCGGCCACCTCCACCGTCGAGCTCACCTGGGCGCTGGTGCTGGCCACCCTGCGCCACCTGCCGCAGGAGGCCGCCGCCATGCGCGCCGGCGGGTGGCAGACCACGATCGGCGGCGACCTGCACGGCGCCCGGCTCGGCGTCATCGGTCTCGGCCGCATCGGCGCGCAGGTGGCCCGCATCGGGCAGGCCTTCGGCATGGACGTCGTCGCGTGGAGCCAGAACCTCACCGACGAGCGGGCCGCCGAGGTGGGGGCGCGAAGGGTCGAGCGCGACGAGCTGTTCGCCACCGCCGACGTCGTCACCGTGCACCTGCTGCTGTCCAAGCGGACCCGCGGCCTGATCGGCGCCGACGACCTGGCGCTGATGAAGCACACCGCGGTGCTGGTCAACACCAGCCGTGGCCCGATCGTCGACGAGGCCGCCCTGGTGGACGTGCTCCGCCGCGGCGCCATCGCCGGCGCCGGCCTCGACGTGTACGACGCCGAGCCGCTGCCGCGGGACCATCCGCTGCGCGAGCTGCGCCGCGCGGTGCTCACCCCGCACCTGGGCTACGTCACCCGCGGCACCTACGAGGTGTTCTACGGCGAGGCGGTGGAGGACGTCGCGGCGTGGATGGCCGGCGCCCCGATCCGGGTCATCGAGCCCGTGTAGCCGGCGGCGCGGCGCACGGTCACCGCCCCCCGGGCAGCCACCCCGGGACGCCGACGACCGCGAGGCCGAGCAGGACCGCGGCCAGCGCCAGCACCGCCGTCCCCGCCGCGAGCAGCAGGCGCACCGCCGGACCGTGCGCGGTCGCCCAGCGGGTCCACCGAGTGACGTGCCGCCGGGCGACGGCGAGCAGGCGCTCGGCCCAGGTGAACTCCGACGCCAGCAGGGCCAGCCCGGCCAGCACCGTGAGCCAGCCGGGCCCGGGCAGCGGGACGGTCACCAGGCCGACCAGGACGACCGCCGTCCCGACGACCGCCACGCCCGCCCGGTAGGCCCGGTCCAGCGGCCGCGACGCCGCGAGCCGCCGTCGCCACGGCCGGCGGGGAGCCAGCGCACCCGTGCGGACCGGCGGGCGTCCCAGGCCGAGCCCCGCGCCCACGCCGGTCACCCGGCGTCCCGGCGCAGCAGCGACCACCCACCGGCGGCCAGCGCGGCGGCCGCCCAGCCGGCGAGGAGCGACGTGGCGTGCGCCGCGGTGAGGTCCAGCGCGTCGAGCAGGACCCAGACCGCGCCCGAGCCCGGCAGCAGCTCGGCGATGTCGGCCGCCCACACGCCGAAGGCCGGCAGCAGCGCCGGCAGCACGAGCTGCAGCAGGAACACCGCGGCCAGCGCGGCGGCGGTGCTGCGCAGGAGGAAGCCCAGCCCGGCGGTCATGACGCCGGCGGCGAGGAGCACGGCGGCGACCCCGCCGAGGCTCCCGGCCAGCTCGCCGGAGGAGAGCACGAGGCCCGGCGCCAGCACCTTCGCGAGGAGGTCGGCGACGAGGGCGAGCAGCACCCCGGCCGCGGTGGCGACGGCGACCGGCACGGCCACCCGCGCGGCGAGCAGCACGCCCCGGCGCGGGGTCCACTGCAGCGTCGGCGCGATCGCCCCGCTGCCGTACTCGGCGGTGACCGCGAGCAGCACCACCAGCAGCAGCGCGAACTGCCCGACCAGGGTCCCGTACTCGCCGGCGACCGTCGCGGCCACCGTCGTCCCGGTGGCGTTCGCCATCTCCGCCTCGTCCAGGGCGGAGAGGGTCCCGATGCCGACGGTGGCCACCGCGGCCGCGAGCAGGCACCACCACGTCGTCCGCACGGTGCGCAGCCGCAACCACTCGGCGCCCGCGGCCCGGGCGAGGACGGTCGCGGCGCCCGGCTCCGCCACCCGGGCGGTCGCGGCGGTCACGCCCGCACCTGCCCGGCCGGCTCGGGGCTGCCCGCCACCCGGTACTGGACGCTGTCCCCGGTGAGGTCGAGGTAGATCTCCTCCAGGGAGTGCTGCTGCTCGGCCAGCCGGTGCACGGCCACGCCGGTCTCCAGCGCGACGTCCCCCACCGTCTCGGCGGAGGCGCCCTCGACGAGGAGGTCGCCGTCGCCGGTGGGGTGCACCCGGAGACCGCGGCGCAGCAGCGCGCCCGCGAGGTCGTCGGTCGACGGCGTCCGCACGACCACCTTCCGGCCGGCGTGCTGCCCGCGCATGACCTCGTCGATCGGTGCGTCCGCGATCAACCGCCCGCGGCCGATGATGACCAGGTGGTCGGCGGTCTGCTCCATCTCGCTCATCAGGTGGCTCGACAGCAGCACCGTGCGCCCCTCGTCGGCCAGCCCCCGCACGAGGCGGCGGATCCAGCGGACGCCGTCGAGGTCCAGCCCGTTCATCGGCTCGTCGAACAGCAGGACCGCGGGGTCGCCGAGCAGCGCACCGCCGATGCCGAGCCGCTGCCGCATGCCGAGCGAGTAGCCCTTCACCCGGCGCGTGGCTGCGGGACCGAGCCCCACCTGGTCGATCACCTCGTCCACCCGGCGGGCCGGCAGGCCGTGGGTGCGGGCGGCCACCCGCAGGTGGTCCCGCCCGCTGCGGCCCGGGTGCACGGCCTGGGCGTCGAGCAGCGCACCGGCGGCGCGCATCGGTTCGGCCAGCCGGGCGAACGGCCGGCCGCCCACCAGCGCCTGGCCGGAGGTCGGCCGGTCCAGGCCGAGCACCATGCGCATCGTGGTGGACTTGCCCGCGCCGTTCGGACCGAGGAAGCCGGTGACCTTGCCCGGCTGCACGTCGAAGGTCAGGTCGTCGACGGCGCGCACCGCGCCGTAGGTCTTGGTGAGCCCGCGCACCTCGATCATGCCGGGCTCCGGGAGAAGGATGAGGTCATGGCTGCGAGCGTCCCGGGGGCGGGGGTGCGTGCGGATCACCCCGCAGCGCCGACCTGGCTCCCCCGCGCGGGGGAGGAGCGGAGCACGCCCGAGGGGGAGTCGCGCGGCGGCGCGGTCGGTCAGGATCGGGACGTGCCTCCCTCCACCTTCCCGCGGTCCGGGGCCGAGATCGCGGCCGGGCTGCGCGCGGTGGTCCGCACCGCCGCGCGCCCCGGCTGGCCCGGCCGGGCCCTGTACGCGCTGGCGATGGTGCCGGTCGGCGCGCTGGCCCTGGCCTTCCACTTCGCGCTCCTCGGCTCGGTGGTCGCCGTCATCTACGGCGTCGGCCTGCTGCTCGTGCCGCTCGTCCTCGCGACGATCCGCGGCTTCGCCGGCTTCGAGCGGGAGATGGCCCGCACCCTGCTCGGGATCGACGTCCCGGCCGGCGAGCGGGTCCGCCAGCTGCCCGGCGTGGTGCCCCGGGCGCGGCGGCTGCTGGCCTCGGCCGGCACCTGGCGGGCCGTCGGCTGGCTCGGCGCACGGGTGCTCCTCGGCGCCGCCACCCTCGGCCTGCTCTTCTTCGCGACGGTGGCCGTGGCGGCCATCCGCTGGGGCCCGGACTGGAACTGGCTGAACTTCCTGCCGTTGCTCGCGCTGATGGCGCTCGTCGTCGTCGTCACCCTCGTGCTGCTCGACGCCGTCGTGCGGCTGGCCGCCGCGGTCATGCCCCGCCTGCTCGGCGCCGGGGCCGAGCAGCAGATCGCGGCGCTGCAGCAGAGCAGCCGCCGGCTCGCCGACCGCAACAAGCTCGCCCGCGACCTGCACGACACGATCGGCCACTCGCTGACCGCCAGCCTGCTGCAGGCCACCGCCGCCCGCCGCACGCTCACCCCCGCCGAGGGGCGCCCGGTGCACCCCGACTTCGCCCGCCAGGCGCTCGGGCACATCGAGACCAACACCCGGGCCGCGCTCGCCGAGCTCGACCGGGTGCTCACCGTGCTGCGCGACGGGGACGGCCCGCCCGGCGGCCCCGCGTTCGCCACGCCCGCCCTTGCCGACCTCGACGACCTGCTCGCCGGGCTGCGCGACGGCGGGCTGCCGGTCGCCCTCGTGGTCGACGGCGACGTCGACGACGTCCCGCCGGGCGTGCAGGAGCTCGCCTACCGGGTGGTGCAGGAGGGGACGACGAACGTGCTCCGGCACGCCGGCACGCCGCTCACCGTCGCCCAGGTCGTCCGCTCCGGCGACACCCTCGACGTCCGCGTGGTCAACGAGCGGGCCTCGCAGCTGGACAGCCGCCCCGGCCCCGGTGGTGGCCGCGGCCTGGCGGGCCTCCGCGAGCGGACCGCAGCGGCCGGCGGCACGCTCCGCGCCGAGCCGACACCCAGCGGCGGGTTCGAGCTGTGCGCGAGCCTGCCGCTGTCGGGGGCGGCGTGACGCTGCGGCTGCTGCTCGTGGACGACGACGTGCTCGTCCGGTCTGGCCTGCGGGTGATCCTGGAGAGCGAGCCCGACCTCACCGTCGTCGGCGACGCCCGCACCGGCCGGGAGGCGCTGGACGTGGCGGCGCGCACCGACCCCGACGTCGTCCTCATGGACGTGCGGATGCCCGACATGGACGGCATCGCCGCCACCCGGGAGCTGGTCGGGCGCGATCCGCAGCGCCCACGGGTGCTCGTGCTGACCACCTTCGAGGACGACGACTACCTGTTCCGGTCGCTGCAGGCCGGGGCGAGCGGCTTCGCGCTGAAGCGGGCCGACCCGGAGGAGCTGGTCGACGCGATCCGGGTGGTGGCGCGGGGGACGTCGCTGGTGCTGCCCGACCTCACCCGCCGGCTCATCGCCTCCCACGCGCCGTCCCGGGCCCGCGGGGACGCCGCGCTGCCCGAGCTGACCGGCCGCGAGGCCGACGTCCTGCGGCTGGTGGCCGGTGGGCTGTCCAACGCGGAGATCGCCACCGAGCTGTTCCTCAGCCGCGAGACGGTGAAGACCCACGTGAGCAGCGTGCTGCTCAAGCTGCGCGCCCGGGACCGCACCCAGGCGGTCATCGCCGCCTACGAGAGCGGCTTCATGACCGCCTGAAGGGCGCGGCGAGCTGACCCGGGGCTGTCCGCCCGCGGGTGGAGCCGGGTCGGGCGGCCTCGAGCCGCGGGGGAACGCGGCTCGACGCTCCCCGGGGCGGCCCGAGGTGCCGGGGTGGCCGCCCCGGCGGCGCGCTCAGACGAGGAAGCGGTAGGCGGTCGTCCCGGGGGCGACGAGCTGGATGCGCAGCGGGCTGGCCTCGCACCGGGCCAGCAGGGCGGGCAGGCCCTCGGCGCTGCCCAGCTCGATCCCGGTCAGGGCGGCGCCGGTCTCGCGGTTGTCCCGCTTGACGTACTCGAACAGCACGATGTCGTCCTCGGGGCCGAGCACCTCGTCGAGGAAGCGGCGCAGCGCACCGGGCTCCTGCGGGAACTCCACGAGGAAGTAGTGCTTCAGCCCGCGGTGCACCAGCGACCGCTCGATCACCTCGGCGTACCGGCTGACGTCGTTGTTGCCCCCGGACAGCAGGCAGACGACGGTCTGCCCCGGCTCCACGGTGACCAGCCCGCCGCTGACCGCCGCGGCCGCCAGAGCGCCCGCGGGCTCGGCGATGATCCCGTCGGCCTGGTACAGGTCGAGCATCTCGGTGCAGATCTGGCCCTCGGGCACGGTCAGCAGCTCGGCGCCGCTGTCGCGCACCAGGGGGAGGGTCACCGCCCCCACCCGCCGCACCGCCGCGCCGTCGACGAAGGTGTCGATCTCCGGCAGGTCCACGGGCTCCCCGGCCGCCAGCGCCGCGGCCATGCCCGCCGCCCCCGCGGGCTCCACGCCGACCAGCCGGGTGCCGGGGGAGTGCCGGCGCAGCCACGTGCCGCACCCGGCCAGCAGCCCGCCCCCACCCACCGGGAGGACGACGACGTCGGGCGCGGACCCGAGCTGCTCCAGCACCTCCACCGCGACCGTCGCCTGCCCGGTCACCGTGCTGAGCGCGTCGAAGGCCGGCACCGGCGTCGCACCGGTGGTGGCGGCGTCGACCGCGGCCGCGGCGGCGGCCTCGTCGTAGGAGTCGCCCGCGACGACGAGGGTGACCATGTCGCCGCCGAGCGCGGCGATCCGCTCCCGCTTCTGCCGCGGCGTCGTCCCGGGCACGTAGACCCGCCCGCGCACCTGCAGGGCGCGGCAGGCGTACGCGACCCCCTGCCCGTGGTTGCCGGCGCTGGCGCACACCACCCCGGCGGCGCGGGCGGCGCCGTCCAGCCCGGCGATGGTGTTGTAGGCGCCGCGGATCTTGTACGAGCGGCCCACCTGCAGGTCCTCGCGCTTGAGCCACACGTCGGCGCCGGTGAGCCCCGAGAGGCGGGCGTTGCGCTGCAGCGGCGTCCGCTCGGCCACCCCCGCCAGCCGGCGGCCCGCCTCCCGCACCGCGGCGGAGAAGTCGTCGGGCGACGCGTCGTCGCGAGGAGTACCGCTCACACCGCCCATCGTCGACGACACGCCCCCCGGCCGGTGGACGAGATCACGGTTGGGTGCGTGATGTACCCCACGACGGGTCGGGCGGGCCTACGGTCGGCGCCCTCCTGCAGGCGGCACACGAGGCGGTGAGGTCGGTGGCCGGAGCCCTGGTCGTCTACGAGTCGGTGTTCGGCGACGCGAGACGGGTCGCGATGGCCGTCGCCCACGGCCTGTGCGGCCGCCTGCAGGTCGACGTCGCCTGCGCGCGGGAGGCCCCGATGCTGGTGCCCGCCGACGTGCGGCTGCTCGTGGTCGGCGGCCCGACGCACGCGTTGGGGATGCCGCGCCCGGCCACCCGTGAGGGCGCGGTCCGCGAGCACGCGGCGGTGATCCCCGACGTCACCTTCGGCCTGCACGAGTGGCTGGACCACGTCCGGCTGCCGCGCGGCATCCAGGCCGCCGCGTTCGACACCCGCATGGACCGACCGGTGCTGGTCACGGCGCTGGACCACGCGGCCCGCACCGAGGAGACGCTGCTCCGCCGGCTGGGCGCCACGCTGGCCGCGCCGGCCGAGCACTTCCTGGTGTCCGACGTCGCCGGGCCGCTGCTCGACGGCGAGGAGGACCGGGCCCGCCGGTGGGGTCAGGCGCTGGCCGAGCTGGTGGCGCCGCACCCGATCCCGGTCCGGGGCTGACCGGTCAGCGCGGGTCGAGCAGGCGCAGGCGCGGCTGGGTGACCAGCCGCTTCTCGAAGCTCACCCGGTGGCGGCCGTCGTCGTCCTGCACGAACTGGAGCTGGTCGACCAGCGCGCGCATGAGCACGAGCCCGCGGCCGCGCGCGTCGAAGGGGGAGGTGGGGGCGTCGTGGGCGGCGCGGGGGTCGAAGCCCGCGCCGTCGTCGAGCACGCTGATCCGGCACGTCTCGTCGTCGATCGCGACGTCGACCTGGTAGGCCTCGTGGTCCGCGGCGTGGTCGACGACGTTCGCGCAGGCCTCGGTCAGCGCCAGCACGATCTCGTCGACGACCGCCTGCGGCACCGCCAGGTGCTCCAGCGCCTGCCGCAGCAGCCCGCGCACCAGCGGCACGCTGTGCGCGTCGGTCGGCAGGCGCACGCTGAAGTCGATGTTCATGGCCGTTCAGCCTCCTCCTGCACGGTGGCCTACCCTCGGACGTCGGAGACGACGCGCTGAGGGAGGTGAACGGTGCTCTTCGACGTGGACCGTACGACGATCGCCGGGCGTCCGGCCCTCACCGTACGGGGTGAGCTGGACATCGCGACCGCGCCGCGGCTCGCCGAGGCCGCGGAGGCGCTGCTGGCCGCCGGCCCGGAGGGCATCGTCGTCGACCTGGCGCCGACGGCCTTCCTCGACTCGTCGGGCGCCCGCACCCTCATCGCCGTGGCCCGCAAGGCCGCCGCCGCCGGCGTCGAGCTGCACGTCGTCGCACCGCGGAGCAACCGCCCCGTCCGGCTGCCCATCGACCTGCTGGAACTCCACGCGGTGATCCCGATCGTGAACTCCGCCGGCGAGGTGCCCAGCCCCGCCGTCAACCGCGACGCCACGTAACGTCGCCGGGGTGACCAGCTCCCCGGCCGGCCCCGCGCGCACCGTCGACGACGACGCGCTCGCCCGCTGCGCGGACGAGCCGATCGCCGTCCCCGGAGCCGTCCAGCCGCACGGGGTGCTGCTGGCCGTCACCGAGCCGGGCCTCGCCGTCGTCGTCGCCTCCGCCAACGCGGGCGAGCTGTTCGGCCGCCCGGTCGCCGGCGCAGCCCTCGACGAGCTGCTCGGCCCCGACGATGCCGCCCGCCTGCGCGCGGGCCTCGCCGGCGACCTCGGGGAGCTGAACCCGCTGCGGGTCGGCGTGGCCGGCGCCGAGGTCGACGTCGTCGTGCACCGCGCCGACGGTCTGCTGCTCACCGAGTGGGAACCGGTCCTGGGCGCGGAGGAGGCCGGCACCGCCTGGCACCGCCGCCTGCCCAGCGTGCTGCAGCGGCTGTCGGCCAGCCCGACCCTCGACGAGCTCTCCGACGTGCTCGCCCGCGACGTCCGCGCCCTGACCGGCTTCGACCGGGTGATGGTCTACCGCTTCGACGCCGAGTGGAACGGCGAGGTGATCGCCGAGGACCGCCGCGAGGACCTCGAGCCCTTCCTCGGTCTCTGGTTCCCGGCCAGCGACATCCCGGCCCAGGCGCGGGCGCTGTACGCCACCAACTGGATGCGGCTCATCCCGGACGCGACCTACCGCCCGGTGCCGCTGGAGCCCCCGACGGTGGCGGGGCGCCCCCTGGACCTCTCCGGTGCGATGCTGCGCAGCGTCTCCCCGGTGCACCTGGAGTACCTGGCGAACATGGGCGTGCGCTCCTCCATGTCGATCTCCCTGGTCGACGGCGGGAAGCTGTGGGGCCTCATCGCCTGCCACCACTACGCGGGGCCGCACCGGCCGTCCTACACCGACCGCACGGCCGCGGAGTTCCTCGGCCGCACCGCCTCCCTGCTGCTGCCCACCAAGGTGGCCGCCGGCGAGGAGAGCGGCGTCGTCGAGGTCGCGCACCGCCAGGCCGAGCTCGCCGCGGTCATCGGCCGCACCCCGCGCGGCCTCGCCACGGCGCTCACCGAGGGCGGGATCACCGCGCTGGACCTGCTGCCCGCCGCGGGCGCCGCCGTGCGGCTGGGCGGCCAGCTGCGGCTGCTCGGGACGACGCCCCCGGCCGACCGGGTCGGCCCGCTGGTCCGCGACCTGCTGGCGGCGGGGGTGGGCGTCACCGACGCGGTGAGCCGGGTCGTCCCGGGGGCGGCCGACCTCGCCGCCACCGCCAGCGGCGTGCTGGTTGCCGAGGTGGCCGGCGGGCGCGGGGACTTCCTCGCCTGGTTCCGCCCCGAGACGCTGCGCGAGATCACCTGGGGCGGCAACCCGTACACCGCCAAGACGGCGCAGACCGACGCCGGCCCGCGGTTGAGCCCGCGCCGCTCGTTCGACGCCTGGAGCGAGACGGTGCGGGAGACGGCGCAGCCGTGGCTGCACCACGAGGTCGCGGCGGCCCGCAGCCTGGCCGCACTGCTCACCGAGACCGCCGCGAACCGGGCCACCGAGGACGACCGCCTGGCCGGCGCGCTGCAGCGCACGCTGCTCCTGGAGCAGCTGCCGAAGGTCCCCGGCGTCGACCTGGCGGCCCGGTACCTGCCCAGCGAGGACGACGTCGTCGGTGGCGACTGGTACGACCTGGTGCCGCTGCCCGGCGGGCGGGTGTCGGTCGTGCTGGGCGACGTCGCCGGGCACGGGCTGGCCGCCGCCGCGATCACCGCCCAGCTGCGGCACGCGCTGCGCGCGCACCTGCTGCGGGCCGGCGGCCCGGCGGCCGCGCTCGACGGGCTGAACCAGGTCATCGGCGCGCTCCTGCCGGGGGAGCTCGCCACCGCTGTGGTCGCCGAGCTGGACCCGGCGACCGGCGAGGTCGTCATCGCCAACGCCGGCCACCTGCCCGTGCTGCACGCGACCGGCGGCACCGCCGAGTACCTGCGCGAGGGCCGGGGACCGGCGCTCGGACTGCTCGACGCCGCCGGCTACCGGGAGACCCGGCTGACGCTCGCCGGCGACGACCGCCTGCTGCTGATCAGCGACGGTCTCGTCGAGCGCGGTCCGGGTGGGCTGAGCACCGGCCTGGACGACCTGCGCGCCGCCGTCGCCGGCGGACCGGTCGCCCCCCAGGCGCTGCTCGACGCGGTGCTCGCGGCGCTGGACCCGCCGCGCACCGACGACGTGACGCTGCTGGCGGTCGCGCGCACCTGAGCGACCGGTGCCGGCCGCGACAGGTTCCCGCCGCGGTCGTGCGGAAGGCCGGTGACCACCTGCCGGCAGTAGCGCTCTGCCCACGTCGGCGGGGCAGAGCGCTACTACGGGCCGGGCATGTCCCTCCGCCGCTGGCTCTCTGCCCACGAGGGCGGGGCAGAGAGCGACTGCCCGGAGGAACCATCGCCGGTGCGGGCGTTCCGAGCCAGGACGCCCGGCGGCGCTCGCGGCCACGTCGTGCGGGCGCCCTGATCAGACGGTCTCCGGTACCCGCAGGTGGGCCAGGAGCAGGTCGAACTCGGCCATGTCGGTGATCTCCATGCCCAGCTCCCGGGTGATCTGCTCCCGCATGCCGCGCACCGTCTCGGCCGACGCCTCCATGTCCGCCCGGCTGGCGTAGGTGGCCGCGAGCGCGCCCGCACCGGTCCGGCGGTCGGTGAGCAGGCTGACGCTGCAGAAGCCGGGCAGCTCGTCCAGTCGCGGCAGCACCCCCATGCGCACGGCGTCGACCGAGCGGTCGGTCGTGGCCGGGTCGCCGCGGGTCCAGGTCACCCGGGTGCACGCGCCCTCGGGCGCCTCCGTGCGGCGGTGCAGCAGCGCGATCTCCCACTCGGCCACCTCGGCCTCCCTGCCGAAGACCTCGCCGGCGCGGGCCCGCATCTCCCGCACGCTCTCCGCGCTGGCGTGCATGGCGCTCTCGTCGGCCCAGGCGGTGGTGACGATGCACCGACTCCCCGGGCGGTCGCACATCATCGACAGACCGACGCAACCGCTCATCCCCTGCACGGCCGGCATGACCGTGTCCCGGACGTAGGCGATCCCGTCGTCCATGCTGCGGACATTGCGCATCGTGGTGGACCGGGCGTACATGCCACCACTCCTCTCGGACCGGGCGACGCCCCTGCGGCATCGCCGCGACGACCACTGTCCTCGCGGCGGGCCCCGCTGTGAACCGGCTCCGGCGCCCCGTCCCGGGACACGCCGCCCGGCACCGGGTCAGCCGGTGACGAGGCCGTCGCCCGACTCGGTGAGCCGGCCCGAGCCCAGGGCGGCGGCCAGCGCCTTCTCCAGCACCGGGGTCACCGACGCGGCCCGCCGCTTGTAGCCGAACACCGTCGCGGTCGCCGTCAGCAGCTCGTCGCGGGTCATGCCGGCCGCGGCCCGGCAGAGCGCCGCCATCGCGTTGGCGACCTCCTCCGGGGCCACGTGCTCCAGCGGGCGGTCGGTGCTGGCCACCTGGCGGCGGAACCCGGTCCAGGTCGCCCGGTCGACGCCCTCGGGCCACAGGAAGTCGCCGTCGACGGCCGAGGGCGGCAGCAGCGACAGCAGCACCTGCTTGCGCGCCTCGGTGGCCCGGTTGAGCCCGAACGCGCCCACGGTCAGCTTGGCCAGCCGGTCGACGTGGATGGGTCCCTCCGCCTTGACGCCCGCGGCCATCACCCGGCGAACCGCCCGCGCGGCCTTCGACACCGGCAGCTCGTCGAGCACCGACTTCTCGCCCGCGGTCTTGGGGATCCACGGGACGAAGGGGGTCTCGCCCTCCAGGGCCGGGGCTCCGGCGGGCTTGGCCGCGGCGGCCGGCTTCGGCGCCGGGCGGGCGGTCCGGGTCGGCACCGCCAGGGAGGTCACCGAGGAACGGAGCGCGGCCACGCCCTTGAACGACTCGACGGCGGCCGTGGGCAGCGGCACCGGCTGCGCGATCGGCCGGCTGGCGACCGGGGCGGCGTCCACCGCACCGGCCAGCCGGTCGACGACCGCGGACGGGTCGGCCAGCCACGCGGGCAGCCACACCCGCTCCACGACGGGCCAGCGCAGCATCTCGCCGAGCACCTCCGGGGGCAGGCCGTCGCGGTCGCCGACGGTGCCCCGGCGCGCCCAGGCCGGGCCGTCCAGCAGCATGGCCATCACCGGGGTCGAGGGGTCGGCGGGGCGGGAGACCGACAGGTCGACGCGGAACTCCGAGAGGCCGACGTCGGTGCGCACCACCAGCCCGCGCTCGCGCAGCGCGGCGGCGATCTGCTCCCGGTGCCGGTCGACGACCGCGGCCGACCGTGGGGAGCGCGGCAGCACGTCGGTGCCCTGCTCGGCCATGTCGAGGTAGGCCCGCAGGTGCTTGATGCCGACCGAGGACGTCTCCTCCGCCCGCAGCTGCGCGGGGTCGAAGGAGGAGAAGACGACGACCTGGCGCCGGGCCCGGGTGATGGCGACGTTGAGCCGTCGCTCGCCGCCCTGCCGGTTCAGCGGGCCGAAGTTCAACGGCAGCGTGCCGTCGGCCGTGGGCGAGAATCCGGTGGAGAAGAAGATGACGTCGCGCTCGTCGCCCTGCACGTTCTCCAGGTTCTTGACGAACAGGCCCTCGCCGTCGGTGCGGTCCAGCGCGGCCGACAGCCGGTCGTCGTCCGCGTCGCGGAGCAGCGCCTCGATGTAGGAGCGCTGCTGGGCGTTGAAGGTCACCACGCCGATCGAGGGGACGGCGTCGATGCCGTCCCACTGCGGCACCGCGTCGAACCGGCGGCGGATCTCGGCGACGATCGCCTTGGCCTCGATCGGGTTGGTGCGCAGCAGCCGCCCGGCCCCGGAGCGGTGGAAGGTGCCGGGCACCCGCACCAGCGAGACCCCGCGACCGTCGGCCTCGGCCGAGGCCCGCCCGTGCGTGGGCGCCGGGAAGGAGGAGAGCCGGCTGTCGTAGTACTGGGCGTTGGAGAAGGCGATGAGCGACTCGTCCTGGCTGCGGTAGTGCCAGGACAGCCAGTGCCGCGGCACCCGCGCCTGCACGCACTCGCCGAGGATGGACTCCTCGTCCTCGACCGCGGTCTCCACGACCTCGACGGCGTCGTCGTGCGCGGTGGTCGTGGGCTCGAGGAAGGACGTTGGCGGCATCTGCTTGGAGTCACCGACGACCACCGCGGCCCGGGCCCGGCCGAGGGCGCCGATGGCGTCGGCCACCCGGATCTGCGAGGCCTCGTCGAACACCACCAGGTCGAACTGGTCGGCCTTCGCCGGGAAGAAGCGGGCCACCGAGTCCGGGGAGACGAGCACGCACGGCATGACGGCGGTGACCAGCTCGCCGTACCGGGCGAGCAGCTGCCGGACGCCCAGCCCGCGGCGCTGCTTGGCCAGCTCCCGTTGCAGGGCGCCGACCTGGCCGGTGCACATCGCGGCGTCGAACGGCCGGGAGGCCAGGACCGACGCCGGCAGCGCGGCCGTCAGGTGGGCGCGGACCGCTCGCGAGGCCTCGGTGAACCGCACGATCGCCGCCTCGTGCGCGTCGACGTCGAAGAGGTCCAGGCCGGTGGCGTCCAGCCGCTCGGCGACCGACGCCGTCGCCAGGCCGCGGTCCAGGGCGCGCACCGCGTCGTCCGCGGTCACCGCCCCGGTGATCAGCATCGTGCGGGCGTCGAAGAGCCCGGCGTAGCGCAGCGGCTCCAAGGTGTCCAGGAAGGAGACCCACCGGCGCAGCGACATCAGCACCGAGTTCTCCACACCGCGCTCCGGGCGGGTCATCGACCAGCGGAGGACCAGCCCGTCGTCACCGGCCCACGTGGCGAGCTGGTCCGAGGAGCTGCGGCAGACGTCCAGCAGCGCGACGACGGCGTCGCGGAGGCGGGCGACCGCGGCGGCGGGGGCCGGCGCGGCGGGCATCCCGGCGACGATGAGCTTGCGCAGCGCCACGTGGAAGGCCGAGGAGCCGTCGACGGCGGCGCCGGCCCGGCGCAGCCACTCGACCTCGCGCTCCAGCAGCCCGGGGTCGGTGAACGGGTTCCAGGAGGTGGGCGCGGACAGGCCGGGGACGGTGTCGACCCGGCCGGCGACGGCCTGGACCGCCGTCCGCACCCGCCACAGGTTCTCCACCAGCAGCGGGACGTCCTTGGGCCGCACCTTGGCGCCGGGGCGCAGGCAGGCGGCGATCTCGTCGCGGACCGCGAGCAGGCGCTTCCGGCGGCCCCACCAGCCCGACGCCGCCGCCGTCTGCGCGCGCACGTAGATCTCGGCGAGCGGCAGCCCGAGCACCTCGGGGCCGGCGACGTCGAGGCCGGGGTGGCGGAACGCGGTGAACGCGGCGACCTCGCCGAGCACCGCGCCGGTCGCCGTCGTCCAGCGGCTGCTGAACGTCTCGTCGAGGACGTCGAGGCCGACCGGCGGGCCGGAGAGCAGGTGGACCAGCGCGTCGAGGTCCTCGGGGGTGCGGGCGTGCCGCAGCACGCCGCCGAGCTCGGCGAACCCGGAGGCCTCCCGGACGGCCGCGTCGACGGCCGCCGCCGCCTCGCGGGCCGCCGGCAGGTCGATCTCGGGGGAGTCGACGAACGCCCACGGGTGCCGCAGGGAGGGCCGGGTGAGGTCGGCGATGTCGGGCAGCAGCGCGAGCGCCCGGCGGACCGCGGTGAGCACCTCGGCCGGGGCGTTGGCGACGAAGGGCTGCGGCACCGGCAGCGCCGGGACGTCGGTACCGGCGGTGAGCTCCGCGGTGCGCGCGGTGTAGAGGGAGAGGCCGGCGGCGTTCTCCGCGTGCAGCCGGTCGGCGTAGCGGGCCAGCTGCCGGCGCGCCGAGCGCAGCCGCTCCTCGTCGGTGGCCATGCCCTGCTCGTCGACGGCGACGGCGTGCTCCAGCGCGAGCCGGATCTGCGCCCGCACCATCGAGGCGCGCGAGCCCTTGTCGTGCAGGTCGAGGGCGAACATGCCCATGCCCACGGCGTCCAGCCGGCGGGCGACGACGTCGAGCGCGGCGCGCTTCTCGGCGACGAAGAGCACCCGCTTGCCGTCGGCGACCGCGCGGGTGAGCAGGTTGGTGATGGTCTGCGACTTGCCGGTGCCGGGCGGGCCCTCGAGGACGAAGGTGCGGCCGGCGGAGGCCTCGGCGATCGCGCGCAGCTGGGAGGCGTCGGCCGGCACGGGCAGCCGGCCGGCCAGGTCGTCCAGGTCGACGTGGGCCCCGGAGTCGCGGGCCGGGTCGAGGAAGGGCTCGGTCGGCTCGTGCACGAGGTGGTGCACCAGCGGGTTGCCGGCGAACTCGCCCCAGTGCTCGTCCAGGTCCTTCCACAGGCGGTACTTGGCGAACTGGAGGATCGCCAGGTCGGCCGTCGCCTCGACCCGGTAGGGGAGACCGTGACCGACGAGGCCGACCCGCACCGCCTCGAGCGCCCGCTCGACGTCGGGGGTGCTCTCGGCGCTGTCGCTCAGCGCCGGGACGACCAGGCCGTGCACCTGGCGCAGCTTCTCGAGCAGGCAGTAGTTCGGGGTGCTCGCGCCGGACTCGTCCAGCGACAGCCGGTAGGAGCCGGTGCGGCCCACCGGGGCGAGCACGACCGGCACCAGCAGCAGCGGCGAGCGCAGCGGGCGGCCGTCGAGCTCCCACACCAGCGACCCCAGCGCCAGGTACAGGTTGTTGGCGCCGGTCTCCTCCTGCACCGTCTTCGCGCGGTAGGCGAGGTTGCGCAGCCTGGGCAGGTACCCGCCGGAGGTGACGTCGGCGTGCACCTCGCGGCGCTCGACGAGCAGCTCGGTCAGCTGCTCGGCCGGCAGCTCCCTGGCGGCGGTGAGGCCGCGCTCGGCCTGGACGGCGGCCAGTTGGTCGCCGGGGAGCAGGGTGATGGGGGTGCCGTCGTGGAGGAAGTTGTCCAGGATCGGCAGCGCGGTGCCGGGGAGCGTCAGCGGCAGCCCGGCCCGCTCGCTGTAGTTGATCAGCCGGTTGCGCAGGCTGAGGTCGAGCAGCGCGTTCTTCCACTGCTGCACCCGGGGCGGGGCCTCGGGGCGCTGCGGGGCCGCACCCACGGCCGGGGCGGGGAGCGCGGGGGCGCTGTGCTCGGCCGGCCGGTACTCGACGACCTGCAGCAGCCCCTCCGGCGTCCGGGCACGCGCCGGCAGCGGCAGGATGCCGTCGCGCCGGGCGCGGTGGACGTCGGTGACGCCGAGGACGCGCTCGAGCTCGCCGGCCAGCCAGCGCTCGTAGGCCGGGGCGTGCAGGTCGGCGCCGGGCTCGCCCCCGCCGGTGAGCAGCGAGGTCTCGACCAGCCCGATCAGCCCGAGGTCGACCAGGTTCACCAGAGGTGAGGCGTCGGTCGTGGCGGCCGACTCCGAGCTCCGCTCCTCCCGCCAGTAGCCCAGGAAGGCGTGCGCCCCGCCGGGCCGGCCCCCGCCGGAGCCCTCGGCCAGCCACAGCAGCGGCCGGATGCCCGCCTGCTCCAGCGCGGCGGCCACGAGGACGACCGCGTCCAGGGGCGTGGCGACCCGCCAGGTGAGGACGTCGCCGGGGGAGCGGACCTGCTGGCCGAGGTCGGCCCAGCTCAGCGGCGGCTCGGAGTGGCGGACCCCGCGGCGGCGCACCACCTCGGCGACCGCCGCGACGACCTCGTCCACCCGCTCGGCGGTGGCCGCGTAGCCGACCAGGGCGCCGCTGCCGGTGCGGTCCTCGAGCAGCTCGGCGGCCTCGGCGACCAGGCCGGTGACCGCCGGGTGGTTGGGCATGACGTGGGCGGCGAGCATCTCCAGCGCCAGCGGCAGGGGGCTGGCCAGCCACTGGTTGGCGGCGAGCACCTGCACCGGCGCGGTCGCCTCGCCGACCAGCACGTCCTCGTGCCACACCTCGACGTCGACGACGCCGGGGCGCTGCTCCTCCACGTGCAGCATCGCCGCGGGGTCCATGACCAGCCCGATGCCGGTGAGCACGGTGGTGCGGCCGCCGTCGACGTCGGCGAGCAGCTCGACCCCCTGGGCGATGGGGCCCTCGGCGTCGCGCACCGACAGCCGCACGGTGGCCCCGCGCAGCGCCCGCTGGGAGGTGAGCGCCAGGCGCGAGACGACCGGGATGCGGTTGTGGGCCAGCGCGTAGCTCAGCACCGGGGTGGAGGTCAGCTCGATGGAGACCACCGTCGGCGGCGCGATGACATCACCGAGCCGGATGTCGGCAGTGCTCTCCATGTCACCTGTCTACCGGGTCGGACGGACTGGTCCGCCCATGGTCCCCGACGGGTGGGGCGGGTGTGACGGGAGAGCCCGATCGTTGCCGGGGATCACAGACGGGGGGCCCGCCGACGGTTCCGATCCGGGCCGGTCCTGCCGATGGCGCGGTCCCCGGAGGGACGACCCGGCGACGCGGCCCGGCTTGCCGCCCGCGCGGCGCAGGAGGCAGGTTGACCGTCATGGACCCCACGCGGCGACACGAGTCCGGCCTGGTCGTCGAGGAGCGCGGGCACGTCCGCGTGCTCATCCTCGACCGGCCCGAGCGGCGCAACGCGCTCTCCACCGAGCTGCAGGCAGACCTCGTGGAGGAGCTGCTGCGGGTCGTCGAGGACGGGGTGCGCGCCGTCGTCCTCACCGGCACCGGCCCGGCCTTCTGCGCCGGCTTCGACCTCAAGGAGATCCGCGCCGCCGACGAGCGGGGCGAGCGGTTCCGCCCGCCGATGAACCGGCCGGCGCGGTCGGTGTTCGAGGTGGTCACCGAGACGCCGGTCCCGGTGCTCGCCGCGCTCAACGGCCCGGCGGTCGCGGGCGGGTTCGAGCTCGCGCTCGCCTGCGACCTGCGCATCGCCTCGCCGGCGGTCCGGTTCGCCCTGCCGGAGGCCGCGATCGGCATGGGCGCCAACTTCGGGTCGGTGGTGCTGCCCAAGCGGATACCGGTCGGCATCGCGCTGGAGATGCTGTTCACCGGGGACGCCGTCGACGCGAGCGAGGCGCAGCGCTGGGGCCTGGTCAACCGGCTGGTCGAGCCCGACCGGGTGCTGCCCACGGCGCTGGAGCTGGCCGGGCGGATCGCCGCCAACGCGCCGATCTCGGTGCGGCGGATGAAGGAGACGGCGATCAAGGCGCTGGAGCTGCCGCTGTGGCAGGGGCTGCGGCTCGACGTCGGCCCGAACCCCTACCTGAGCGAGGACCGCCGCGAGGGGATCGCTGCCCGGCTGGAGAAGCGCCCGCCGCGCTGGACCGGCCGGTGACCGGGCGCCGGGTGGGGGCGGGTGGTCAGCCCCCACCCGGCGCGGCCGGTCAGCGGAACCGCTGCTCGAGCTCCTGGATCTCGGGCAGCCCCACCAGGTCGGTGAACTCGCCGAAGCTGGGCAGCGCGTCCAGGGCCGAGGTGGGCACGCCGTCGCGCTTGAGCACGTCCAGCAGCGAGCGCATCCCTGCCGTCGCCGCCAGCAGCGTGCCGATCGGGTAGAGGACCAGCGAGAACCCGAGCTCGGCGATCCGCTGGTAGGTGAGCGGCGGGGTGCGGCCGCCCTCGGCCCAGTTGAACAGCAGGGGAGCGGTGCCGCGCAGCTCCTCGGCGATCCGGGCGATGTCCTCGGCCGAGGTGGGGGCCTCGACGAACAGGACGTCGGCGCCGGCCTCGGCGAAGGCGCGCGCCCGCGCGATCGCGTCCTCGACACCGGAGACCGCGACGGCGTCGGTGCGGGCGATGACCAGCAGATCGGGGTCGCGCCGGGCGGCGACGGCGGCGCGGATCTTGCCCGCCATCTCCTCGGTGGGGATCACCGCCTTGCCGCTCATGTGCCCGCACTTCTTGGGCGAGACCTGGTCCTCCAGCTGCAGGGCGGCGACGCCCGCCTGCTCGTAGAGCTGCACGGTGCGGACGACGTTGACCGCGTTGCCGTAGCCGGTGTCGGCGTCGGCGATGACCGGCACGTCCACCGCCGCGACGATCCGCCGGGCGTTGTCCACCATCTCGGCGCCGGTCAGCAGCCCGACGTCGGGCCGGCCGATGAGCGAGGCGGTGGTGCCGAACCCCGTCATGTACACCGCGCCGAAGCCCGCCTGCTCGACCAGCCGCGCCGACAGCGCGTCGTAGGCGCCCGGTGCGATGAGCGGCTCCGGCCCGTCCAGCAGCTCGCGCAGCAGTGCCCTCGGCGCCCGCCCGTCGCTCAGCAGCTCCGCCACCGTCGCCCCCTCGTTGTATGCAGTCACACGGAATTTACGGGGACCCATTGCCTCGCGGAACCCGGCGCCCCTAGGTTTGCACACAATCTTCGAGGGGGTGTGACCGGTGACACGACCCGCGACGTCGGCCGAGCGCGTCCTGCAGGAGCTGCGCGAGCTCATCCTGGCCGGCGCCCTGGTGCCCGGTGCTCGCCTCGGCGAGGTCGAGCTGGCCGAGCGGCTGGGGGTCAGCCGGACACCGGTGCGCGAGGCGCTCACCCGGCTGGCCGCCGAGGGCCTGGTCGAGATCGCGCCCAACCGCGGCGCCCGGGTCGCCACCTGGACCGTCGCCGAGCTCGAGGGGGTCTTCGACCTGCGGCTCTCGCTGGAGCCGCAGCTCACCGGCTTCGCCGTCCCGAACGCCGGCCCCGGGGACGTCGACGCGCTCGAGGACCTCGCCCGCCGCATGCTCGCCGTCGGCACCCCGGGACCCGGCCAGGACCTGGACGCGCTCGTCCCGCTCAACCGCGCCTTCCACGACCGGCTGGTCGCCCTCGCCGGGCACCCCACGCTCGCCGCCGCGCTCGCCGCCGCGATCCACCCGCCGATCGTGCGGCGGAACTTCCACGCCTACGACGCCGAGTCGCTGCGCCGCAGCCTCGCCCACCACCTGGAGATCGTCGCCGCGCTGCGGGCAGACGACCCCGGATGGGCCCGCGCGGTGATGACCGCGCACATCTCCAACGCCCGGGCCGTCATGGTCCGGGCCGCCACCGCCCAGGCAGCCCGCGCGGCGGCCAGCCCGCACCCCCAGGAAGAGGAGGCCTCATGAGCTACCGGCTCGGAGTCGACGTCGGCGGCACGTTCACCGACGTCCTGCTGGTCGAGGAGGGCACCGGCAGCACCTGGCGCTGCAAGACCGCCTCCACCCCCGCGGACCAGGCGGTCGGTGTCCTCCACGGGATCGAGCGGGTCTGCGCCGAAGCGGGCATCGACCTCGCCGAGGTCGCGCAGGTGCTGCACGGCACGACGGTGGCCACCAACGCGATCCTCGAGGGCAAGGGCGCCCGCGTCGGGCTGGTCACGACCAGGGGCTTCCGCCAGGTGCTGCAGATCGCCCGCTCCTACGTCCCCGGCGGGCTGGCCGGCTGGATCATCTGGCCCAAGCCCGAGCCGCTGGCCGCGCTCGAGAACACCGTCGAGATCGACGAGCGCATCGCCAGCGACGGCGCGGTCGTCCGCCCGCTGGACGAGGACGACGTCCGGGCGCAGCTGGCGAAGCTGCAGGCCGCCGGCATCGAGGCGCTGGCGGTCAGCCTGATCAACTCCTTCGCCGACCCGGCGCACGAGCGGCGGGTCGCCGAGCTCGCCGCCGAGCTCCTGCCCGGCATCCCGGTGTCGCTCTCCTCCGACGTGCTGCCCGAGCTCCGGGAGTACGAGCGCACGCTCACCACGGTGGCCAACGGCTACGTGCAGCCGCAGGTGAAGAGGTACGTGCAGAACCTCGCCGGGCAGCTCCGCGCGGGCGGGGTCGAGGGCTCGCTCGCGATCCTGCGCAGCGACGGCGGGCTCTCCTCGGCCGACAAGGCGATCGACGCCCCGGTGACGATGCTGCTGTCCGGCCCGGCCGGTGGCGTCACCGGTGCGGTGTGGGTCGCCGAGCAGGCGGGCTACCGCGACCTGATCACCTTCGACATGGGCGGCACCTCGACCGACGTCGGTCTCGTGCAGGGGCTCACCCCGCGCATCGGCCGGGAGACCAAGGTGGGTGACCTCGTCGTGCGCGTCTCCAGCGTCGACGTGCGCACCGTCGGGGCCGGTGGGGGGTCGATCGCGCACGTCCCCGAGCTGACCCGGGCGCTGCGGGTCGGGCCGCAGTCCGCGGGCGCCGACCCGGGCCCGGCGTCGTACGGCAGGGGCGGCGTGGACCCGACGGTCACCGACGCCAACGTCGTCCTGGGCTACCTGCCCACGACGCTGGCCGGTGGGGAGATCAGCCTGGACGTCGAGGCCGCGCGCGCCGCCGTGAGCAAGGTGGCCGAGGCGATGGGGCTGGACTCCCCGGAGGCCGCGGCCGCCGGGATCGTGGACATCGTCAACGAGAACATGCTCGGCGGAGTCCGGCTGGTGTCGGTGCAGCAGGGGTTCGACCCCCGCGACTTCGCGCTGGTCGCCTTCGGTGGCGCCGGCCCGCTGCACGCCAACGCGCTCGGGAAGCTGACCGGCGCCTGGCCGGTCATCGTCCCGCCGGGGCCGGGCCTGCTCTGCGCGCTCGGTGACGCGACCACCAGCCGCCGCGACGAGTCCGCGCGCACGGTGCTGCGCCGGTTCGGCGAGCTCTCCGGCGCCGACCTCGCCGGCATCCTGCGCGGGCTCGGCGAGGACGCCGGCCGCCGGCTCACCGAGCAGGGCCTCGCCCCCGAGGTGCAGACCACCGGCTACCAGGTCGACGTCCGCTACCACGGCCAGGGCTTCGAGATCCCGGTCGACGTCGACCCGGCCTGGCTCGACGACCCGGACACCGCGCTGGACGCCGTCGCCCGCACCTTCGACGCGGAGCACGAGCGGCTGTTCAGCTTCCTGCTCGACGTCGACCACGAGATCGTCAACGCCCGCGCCACCGTCGCCGGCCCGAAGCCGGACGTGGCGCCGGTGGCCCTGCCCGAGGGCGACGGCGACCCGGCCGGCGCGCTGGTGCAGGACCACTCGATCTACGTCGGCGGCGAGCACGTACCGGCCGGCGTCTACGACCGGGCGAAGCTGCGCGCCGGTGACGTGGTGACCGGTCCCGCGATCGTCACCGAGATGGACTCCACCACCCTCGTCCTGCCCGGCCACGTCGCCACCGTGCACCCGGCCGGCAGCCTGCTGATCACCCCGCTGGAGGGCTAGCCATGGCGACGATCCTCGAGACCGCGACCGGCACGATCGAGAAGGGCGAGGTCGACCCGGTGACCCTCGACCTGATCGAGAACGGGTTGCGCAACGCCCGCTACGAGATGGACGAGGTGCTCTTCCGGACGGCGCTGAGCCCCGGCATCCGCGAGCAGCACGACGAGTTCCCGCTGATCGCCGACCCCGACGGGAAGATGGTCGTCGGCCAGTTCGGCCTGTCGATCCCCGACTTCCTCGAGGGCTTCCGCGACACGATCGAGGAGGGCGACGTCCTGCTGACGTCGGACCCGTACTCGTGCGGCGCCGCCATCAGCCACGCCAACGACTGGCTGGTCGTCGTCCCGATCTTCCACGAGGGGCGGCTGGTCGGGTGGGCGTCGATGTTCGGGCACATGTCCGACGTCGGCGGGAAGACGCCGTCGTCCATGCCGACGGACGCCACGACGATCTTCGAGGAGGGCGTGGTCATCCCGCCCTTCAAGCTCTACCGGAAGGGCGTGCTCAACGACGACGCGCTGCGCATCGTGCTCAACCAGGTGCGCAAGCCCGACTGGAACCGCGCCGACCTCAACGGGCTGGTGGCCGCCTGCCGCACCGCCTCCCGGCGGGTGGTCGAGATGTGCGAGCGGTTCGGCACCGGCACCTACCTCTCGGCGCTGGACGCGCTGCTGCAGCGCAACTACGACGCGATGAAGGTGCTGCTCTCGGCGGTGTTCGAGGAGGGGCGCACGCTGTCGTTCACCGACTACATCTGCGACGACGGGGTCGGCTACGGGCCCTACCAGCTGACGATGTCGCTGACCCGCACCGGCGACAAGGTGCACATCGACTTCACCGGCTCCTCGCCCCAGGCGGTCGGGCCGATCAACTACTTCATCAACGAGAACCTCACCCGGATGTTCTTCGGGATCTACATGATCACCGTCGCCGATCCGCAGATCCTCTGGAACGACGGCTTCTACCCGCTGGTCGACGTCACGATCCCGGAGGGCTCGTACTGGCGGCCGAAGTTCCCCGCGGCGCTGAACGGCCGAAACCACGGCATCGGGCGGGTCTTCGACCTCTTCGGCGGCCTGCTCGGCCAGACCAACCCGGCGCTGCTCAACGCCGCGGGTTTCTCCTCCTCGCCGCACTTCATGTACTCCGGCAACTACTCGTCGGGGGAGCGGAAGGGCGAGTGGTTCCAGCTCTACTCCATCGGCTTCGGCGGCATCCCCGGCCGGCCGCTGGGCGACGGCCCCGACGGGCACTCGCTGTGGCCGAGCTTCACCAACATCCCGTGCGAGTACCTGGAGTCCTACTACCCGCTGCGGATCGAGCAGTGGGTGACCGTGCCCGACACCGGCGGCGCCGGCCTGCACCGCGGCGGCAACGGCGTCGACGTCACCTACGTCTTCGAGGAGCCGGGCACGATCGCGATCCACGACGACCGCTGGCTCACCTACCCGTGGGGCGTCAACGGCGGGCACCCGGGCGCCCGCGGCACCAAGTGGCTGGAGCGCGCCGACGGCACGCGGCGGGTGCTCCCGAGCAAGTGCCACGACGTGCCGGTGGCACCCGGGGACGTGCTGCACTTCGTGACCTGGGGCGGCGGCGGCTGGGGGGACCCGCTCGAGCGGGACCCCGAGCTGGTCGCCCTCGAGGTGCGGCGGGGGCTGGTGACGCCGAAGGGCGCCGAGCGGTACGGGGTCTGCGTGGAGGAGGACGGCACGGTGAACAGGCAGGCGACCGAGAACCTGCGCGACCAGCTGCGCGCCGACCGGCCGGCCGAGCTGCCGGTGTTCGACATGGGGCCGCCGATCGAGGAGCTGCTGGCCCGCTGCGAGGAGGAGACCGGCCTGCCGGCGCCGACGCGCCCGGTGTGGGCCGGATGAGCGAGCCGGAACCGGCGCCCGGGCCGCACGGGTCCGCCTTCTCCGGCCGGGTCGGCTGGGGGAGGCGCCCGGCGGTCCTGGTCGTCGACCTGGTGCGGGCCTACACCGAGCCGGCCGGACCGTTCGCCCTGCCGGACCCCGCCCCGGCGGTGGCGGCGGTGGCCGCGCTGGTGGACGCCGCCCGCGCGGGCGGGCACCCGGTGCTCTGGACCGGCGTCCGCTACGGCCCCGACCTCGCCGACGGCGGGTTGTTCGTGCGCAAGGTGCCGGCGCTGGCCGCGTTCGCCGCGGGGGCCGAGGGGGACTGGGGCGGATTCGCCCTGGAGCCGGCGCCGGGGGAACCGGTGGTGCTCAAGCAGTACGCCTCCGCCTTCTTCGGCACGACCCTGGCGAGCACCCTGCGCACGCTCGGCGTGGACACCCTCGTCATCGGCGGGGTGTCGACGTCGGGCTGCGTGCGGGCCACGGCGATGGACGCGCTGAACTGCGGGTTCCGACCGCAGGTGGTCCGGCAGGCGTGCGCGGACCGGACCCCGGGGCTGCACGAGGCGAACCTGGCCGACCTCGACGCCAAGTACGCCGACGTGACCGAGCTGGACCGGGCGCTGGCGGGGCTGGGGGCCATGGATCCGGAACCGGGCCGTTCATGACTTTCGCGTAACGGCTCGTCCCACCCGTCAGACGGGGCTGCGACCCGGGGGTCGGGGCTGCGAGGGTCCGCCTGTCCGTGCCGGTACGACCCCGAGGAGACGTCATGACCTGCGCCCACTGCGGAGCCGTTCACCAGCGAGGCCGCTTCTGCGTCGGCTGCGGCACCACCATGCCGCCGTCGTCGCTGCCGCCCCGCCCGGTCCGGCTCGCCCCGCGCCCGCCGTACGAGGTCACCGACGACATGACCCAGCCGGTGCTGCGCTTCGACGTCCAGCAGCGCCGCGCGCCCGCGGCCGGGCGGGTGTCCGCCCGGGTCGGCTGACGGCCCGCCGCCGAGGGCGCCGCTCCCACCGGGGGCGGCGCCCTCGCGTCGTCCGGTCGCAGCAGCGGTTCACTCCTCCGGGTGACGAGGCTCACTGCTAGCAATCTGCTTGCAGTTGTTAGCACCGCGGGGATCCGGGGCACACACAGAACCGTCAGCAGAAGGACCCCGCTGCCCCCCGGCCCTCGCGAGCTCGCGCCGGGGCCGTGCACCGGGGCCGTCGAGACCCCTGGAGCCGTTTCCTCATGACCGACAACACCAACGCCAAGATGATCAACCAGCTGCGCGCCCTCGTCCTGCTCACGCAGACCGAGGAGCAGGTCGCACGCACCCGCATCGGCCAGGCCCGCACGGACGCCGTCCGCCGGGAGCTCACCCAGAACGCCGACAACGCCGCGGCCCGCTCGCTGGAGATCACCGAGCAGCTGCGCGCCCTCGGCGGTGTGCCCGACGTCGTGACCCCCGTCATCGGCCGCCTCTCCGCCGCCCTCAAGGCCACGTTCGAGCAGACGACCTCCATCGAGGAGGCCCTGCTGCAGGACCTGCAGCTCGAGCACCAGCTGCTCGACCGCGCCACCTACCTCAAGGTGCTCGCCGGGACCGCCGAGGACACCGCCACCCGCCGCCTGGCCGAGAAGCTGGTCGAGGCCCACACGGCGACCGTCGAGTGGCTGACCGTCGTCCTCGCCGAGGAGGCCCTGGGCGGCCCCGCCGCTCTCCAGCCCACCCCGGTGCAGAAGGTGGCCGGTGGCGTCGCCCGCGCGGTCAACGCCCCGGTGCGCTTCTGGGCCAACACGGTGAACAACGCCGTCGACACCGTGCGCCACGCCGGCGAGGAGACCTCCGACCGGTTCTCCGCGGTGGGTGACCGGGCGACCGCGCTCACCGGTGCGGTCCGCGAGACCCTGACCGTCGGCCGCGCCGCCTCGCTGCGCCGCGCCGAGCGGATCGCGCAGCGCGAGGGCAACGAGGACGCCGCCCAGGTCGCCCGCGCCGCCCGCGAGGAGCTCGGCGACGTCACCGCCGACGAGCTGCCGATCAAGGGCTACGACTCGATGTCCGTGCCGGACGCGGTCAAGGCGATCAAGCAGCTGAAGACCCCGCACGACATCAACGTGATCATCCGCTACGAGGAGACGCACAAGAACCGGTCGAACGTGGCCAGCGCCGCGCAGACCCAGCTCGCCGCCCTGGCCAAGGAAGCCGTCGGCGTCGACAGCTGAGAAAACACCCCTGCCCCCCAGCGCTCGCACGCTCGCGCCGGGGCCCTGCAGGGGGCGGCCGCACGCACGCGCAGGGCCCGCATCCCCACGGGGGGTGCGGGCCCTCCGCGTGGGTGACATCGCGTGCCGACCGGGTTTGGCACGCCGACGACGAAGGGGAAGCCTGCACCCATGAGCATCACACCCGAGGCCCTGGAGGCGGAGTTCTCGCTGACGACGGCCGCGACCCGGCTGGACTTCCTCAGCCGCCGCGACAACGGCGACACCGCGCTGAACACCGTCCGGGACGACGACGCCGACGCGTGGTCGGCCTCCCTGCGCGACACCGGGACCCAGCTGGACGTCTACGAGGCGCTGGAGCTCCTGGCGCTGGGCGAGGTCGTCTCGCGCCGAGCGCACGACAGCCAGCTGGTCGGCATCCGCGCCGCGCTGCGCGGCGGCGCGGAGTGGGAGCAGATCGCCGGTGCGCTGGGGGTCACCCCGCAGCAGGCGTGGGACTCCTACACCGAGTCGATCGACCGGCAGCTCGACGCCGAGGCCGCCGAGAAGGCCCGCGAGCTCGCCGGCGCCCGTCCCGGTCGCTGACCGGGGCGGGTCAGCGCACCTGCACGCCCTTCCAGAAGGCGACGCGGCCGGCGATCTCCCGGGCGGCGTCCTTCGGCTCCGGGTAGTACCAGGCCGCATCGCGGTTCTGCTGCCCGTCGACCTCCAGGGTCAGGTAGGAGGCGGTGCCCTTCCACGGGCAGACGGTGTGCGTCTCCGACGGGCGCAGCACGTCCTCCCGGACGGACTCGCGGGGGAAGTAGGCGTTGCCCTCGACGGTGACGATGTCGTCGGACTCGGCGACGACGACGCCGTTCCAGGTGGCGGTGGTCATGCCCCGATGGTCCTCCTCGTGCGCCCGCCACGCCGCTCGCGGGCCGGGGGCGTGAGGCCCGTCGGTCTGGGCATGGAGGGGGAGGCCGGCCGTCCGGTCGGACCACCCGAGCCGAGCCGCAGGAGGAGACCATGGCGAACCCGGACCACCGCAGCGCCGACGACGAGAGGGACCGGGAGGGCACCCCGAAGGGCAGGCGGCTGGGCCGGGTCCTGATCCCGCTCGGCATCCTGCTGGTGATCGCCGTGATCTTCACCTACATGCTGGTGGTCGCTCAGGGCCAGACCGAGGTCGACGAGGAGGGGCAGGGGGCGGCCTCCGCGGGCGTCGTCCTGGAGGTGCCGGCGCCGTTGCCCGGCTGACCGCCACCGGCCGGGCGTCAGGAGCCGAGCAGCGCGAAGGTCGCCACCGCGTGGACGAGGGCCTTGCCGTCCTGCTCCACGTCGGCCTCGCACACGGTCAGGTGCTGGCCGCGGGTGCGCAGCCGGGCGGTCACCTGCAGCGGGCCGGTGGTGCCGGGGCGCAGGTAGGTGACCGTGAGCTGGCTGGTCGCCGGCACCTCGCCGTCGTCGGTGGTGGTCCGCACCGCCAGGCCCATCGCGGTGTCGACCAGCGTGGCCAGCACCCCGCCGTGCAGCGTCCCGGCCGGGTTGAGGTGCTCGTCGGTCACCTCGAACCCCACTCGGGCGGCACCGTCCCCGGCTTCCTCCGGCCGGACCCCCAGCCGTTCGGCGAACCCGCCCGTGGCCACGTCGTCGCTCATGGCGGCCCCGCTACCCCGCACGGTCCGGTCGCACGCCACGCGGGCGGGGGTGCTGGTGCCCGTGGGGTGCCCGGCGTCCTCCGCCCGGGGTGGCGTCGCGCTCCGAGGTCCCTCCCGTGGGCGAGGATCTGCAGGTACGCCCCACGTCCAGTCACCTCAGGAGCACCCATGAGCCACCCCGGGAACGGCCCGGAGCAGAACCCGTCCGGTCAGCAGCCGGGTCGGCCCGGCCCGTCCGGCCAGCCGGGGGAGCCGGGGCGGTACGGCGAGCCGTCGCAGCCCGGCCGGCCGTACCAGCCCTTCGACCAGCCCGGTCAGCCGGAACAGGCCGGTCAGCCCGCCGGCGGGTGGGTGCCGCCGCAGGGCGGTGCGACCCCGTGGGGTCAGCCGGAGAAGAAGGGTGGCGCGGCCACGAAGGTCATGCTCGCCGTCGGCGGCGTCCTGGTCGCCCTCGTGGCCGTCGGGCTGCTGTTCAGCATGCTCGGCGGCGGTGAGCCCGAGGTCGGCGACTGCGTGGCCAACGTCGCCGGCGAGCAGGTCGAGGTCGTCGACTGCGACGCCGCGGAGGCCGAGGGGCGCATCGTGGGCATCGACGAGCAGGAGCTCGACTACGCCGAGTTCATCGAGCAGGACGTCTGCCTCGACTTCGAGACCGCCGTCGGCGCCATCTGGGTCGGCGCCGACGAGACCGAGCCCGGCACCATCTACTGCGCCGAGCCGGTCTGATCCCTGGTCGCCCACGTGGGCCCCGCCGGTCCACCGGCGGGGCCCTCGTGCTCCGGGGCCCGGCCCGTCACGCCTGCCGGGCGGCGTCGCCGGCACGCCGCTCGAGGTAGAAGGCGCCGAGCGCGCCGGCCAGCGTGGCGAACACGGCCACCGAGTAGGTGGCCAGCGCGACGTCGAGAGCGCGCGCCAGGCTCCCGTCGGCCGTGAGGGGCTGCCCGCTGATGGTGGCCATGGCCGCGTCGTAGAGAGCCGTGCCGTAGGACTCGTAGGCGCCCAGCACGTACAGCAGCTGGCTGGTGGCCAGCACCACCACGACCGTCACCGCGCCGAGCCAGCCGATCCGGCCGCTGAGCAGGCGCCCCGCCGAGCGGGAGCCGCGCACCGCCGCCGACACCACCCCGCCTACCCGCGCCGCGCGCAGCAGCGTCAGGGCGCGGGCGAAGCGCAGGAACGGCACGGCCAGGAAGACGACCTGCCACCAGTTGCGCGCCCAGAACCGGCGCTGGTCGCGGGCGGTGACGGCCCGGTGGACGAACTCCGCCACGAAGACGGCCCACAGCACCCAGCCGACGACGCTCAGCGTCGTGGTGAGCCACGGTTGCCGGGCCAGCGACTGGCCGAGGACCACGAGCACGAAGACCAGCCCGAGCGCGCCCATCGGCTTGTCCAGCCGGCGGGCCAGGCCGGTCTGCTCCGGGGTGTCCTCCGCCGCGTCGGCGTGCGGCCCGGCGGGCCGGTCAGGGGGATCAGGGTGCGGGCGCTGCATCGACGTCCCCTACCCCGCGCGAGCGGCCCTCCCTCCCCGGGGTCAGGGAAGCCGCTGCACCAGCACGCGGGCGACCCCGACCGCCTCGGGCGTCGGGTCGGCGGCGGCTGCGCGCAGCCAGGCGGCGAGCGGCCCGGCGAGCGCGGGCGAGACCGCGGCGATCCACCCGGCGCTCCGGGCGCGCGCCTCCGCGACGTGCTGGGTGCTGCCGCCCGGGCCCTCGGCGAGGACCTCCGGCCGGGTGGCCAGCAACCCCCCGAGCCGCCACCGTCCCGGTGCGGCACCGGCGGCCAGCGCCTCCACCCGGTCCGCGGCCTCCCGCAGCAGCGCGGCGTCGCCCGCCGGCGGGCCGGAGTGCTCCTCTGGGGAGCCGGGGGGCAGCACGCCGTCCATTGCACCGCACGGCGCGCAGGGGTGGGCGGCTCGCCTGCGCGGGCGCACGCATGCTTAGGTATGCCTCGCCTATCTCCAGGAGGAAGCACGTGACCAG
Source organism: Blastococcus sp. SYSU DS0541 (assembly GCF_054050875.1). Taxonomy (NCBI): domain Bacteria; kingdom Bacillati; phylum Actinomycetota; class Actinomycetes; order Geodermatophilales; family Geodermatophilaceae; genus Blastococcus; species Blastococcus sp. SYSU DS0541. Next base: position 125,529 of record NZ_JBJHAD010000009.1, read on the forward strand.
GCTCGGGCGCACGACCGTCGTCGTCTCCACCCTCACCCTCGCGGCCTCCCTGGCCGCATGCAGCTCCGACGCGGACACGCTGACCGTCTACAGCGCCCAGCACGAGAGCCTGGTCCGCGCGATGCTCGAGGACTTCACCGAGGAGACGGGCATCGAACTGGAGTTCCGCGACGCCAACGACTCCGAGCTGGCCAACCAGATCATCGAGGAGGGTGACGCCTCGCCGGCCGACGTCTTCCTGACCGAGAACAGCCCCGCCATCTCCGCCGTGGACCAGGCCGGGCTGCTCGCGCCGCTGGACGCGGGCACCCTCGACCAGGTCGACGACCAGTTCCGGCCGTCCTCGGGCAACTGGGTCGGTTTCGCCGCCCGCTCGACGACGCTGATCTACAACCCGGCGGAGATCGCGGAGGACGAGCTGCCCGCGTCGATGCTCGACCTGGCCGACCCGGCGTGGGAGGGCCGGGTCGGCATCGCCGCCGGAGGGGCGGACTTCCAGGCGATCGTCAGCGCCGTCCTGGAGATGGAGGGCGAGGAGGCGACCCGGGCGTGGCTCGCCGGTCTCGAGGACAACGCCGAGATCTACGCGAGCAACACGGCGATCATGAAGGCCGTCGACGAGGGCGAGGTCCCGGTCGGCATCACCTACCACTACTACTGGTTCCGCGACCAGGCCCAGGACGGCCTCATCGGCGACGACGCCGCCCTGCACTACTTCCGCAACCAGGACCCGGGCGCCTTCCTCAGCGTCTCGGGGGCCGGGGTGCTGGCCTCCTCGGACCAGCCCGAGCAGGCGCAGGAGCTGGTCGAGTACCTCACGAGCCGCCCGGCCCAGGAGCGGCTGGCCGGCAGCAGCGCGCTCGAGTACGCCGTCGGTACCGGCGTCCCCTCGGCCGACGCGCTGCCGCCGCTGGCGGAGCTGCAGGCGCCGGCCGTCGACCCGGGCTCGCTCGACGCCTCGAAGGTCACCGAGCTGATGCAGGAAGCAGGCCTGCTCTGACCCCTCCCGCGCTCCGCATCCCGGTTCCCGGACCGCCGGCCTCGCCGGCGGTCCGGGGCTCCGGCGCGTCCGCGGGCAGGGGAGGGCGACCGCTGCGCCGGTCGCCGGTCACCCTCGCGCTCGCCGCCTGCGTCGCGGCCCTGGCCCTCCTGCCGCTCGCCTACATCGCGGGGTACACCGTCGACGTCGGCTGGGCGGGCGTCCGCGAGCTGGTGTTCCGGCCACGGGTCGCCGAGCTGCTCTGGAACACGACCCGCCTGGCCGTGGGCACGGTCGCGGTCTGCGTCGTCCTGGGCGTCGGCGCGGCGTGGCTGGTGGCCCGTTCGTCGGTGCCCGGACGCCGCCTGTGGCACGTGCTGCTGGTGGCTCCGCTGGCCGTGCCGGCGTTCGTGAACAGCTTCGCGTGGATCTCCCTCCTCCCGGGGCTGGACACCTACGCGGGGGCGCTGCTGGTCGTCTCGCTGTCGTACTTCCCATTCGTGTACCTGCCGGTGGTGGCCGCCTTCCGGGGCCTGGACCCGGCGCTGGAGGAGACGGCTCGCGGGCTGGGCCTCTCCGGCTGGGCGGTCTTCCGGAGGGTGCAGCTCCCGCAGCTCCGCGTCGCGGTGCTGGGCGGCGCCCTCCTCGTGGCGCTGCACGTGCTGGCCGAGTTCGGGGCGTTGCAGATGCTGCGCTACCCGACCTTCACCACCGCCATCTACGACCAGTACCGGGCCACCTTCAACGGCCCGGCGGCCACCGTGCTGGCCGGGGTGCTGATCCTGCTGTGCCTGCTCCTGCTGCTCGCCGAGGTCCGGCTGCGGGGGCACCGCGGCTACGCCGGCAGCGGGCGGGGTGCGGCCCGTCCGGTCCGGCCGGTGGAGCTGCGGGCGCTGACCACCCCCGCGCTGCTGGCGCTCGCCGGGCTCGTCGGCCTGGCGCTGCTGGTCCCCCTGGGGGCGCTCGCCCACTGGCTGGCCGGGGGCGCGTCGGCCGGACTCGACTGGGCCGGCCTCGCCGGGACGACCGGGACCACGCTGGCCCTGGCCGCCGGGGCGGCCGCGGTCACCACCGCCATGGCGCTGCCCACCGGGTGGCTGGCCGTCCGCGCCCGGGGGCGCACGGCGACGCTCCTGGAGCGCGCCACGTACCTGGGCAGCTCGCTGCCCGGCATCGTCGTCGCGCTGGCGCTGGTCACGCTGAGCATCCGGGCGACGCCGTGGCTCTACCAGACCGTCCCGGTGCTGCTGGCCGCGTACGCGATCCTCTTCCTCCCCCGGGCGATCGTCCCGGTCCGTGCGGCGGTCGAGCAGTCCCCGCCCCTCTTCGACGACGTCGCAGCCTCCCTCGGGTCCTCCGGCGTCGACCGGTTGCGCCGCATCACCCTGCCGTTGCTCGCGCCGGGCCTGGGGGCGGGCGCGGCCCTGGTGTTCCTCGCGGTGGTCACCGAGCTCACCGCCACCCTGCTGCTCGCCCCCACCGGCACGGCGACGCTCGCCACCGCGTTCTGGTCGGCGAGCAGCGCGCTCTCGTACGGGGCCGCCGCCCCGTACGCGGCCGTCATGGTGCTGCTGTCCGCGCCGGCCACCGTCCTGCTGTCCCGCGACATCCGACGAGGTCCGACCCCATGAGCTCCCTCACCGTGACCGGCCTGACCAAGGCCTTCGGCGCCACCCCCGTGCTCGCCGGTGTGGACCTGCACGTGCCGGCCGGCGGGTTCACCGCGCTGCTCGGCCCCTCGGGCTGCGGCAAGACGACGCTGCTGCGGCTCGTCGCGGGGTTCGACGACCCCGACCGCGGGACCGTCGCCCTCGACGACCGCACCGTCGCGGGCGCCGGGCGGGGCGTGCCGGCCCGGCAGCGGGGCATCGGCTTCGTGCCGCAGGAGGGTGGGCTGTTCCCGCACCTCAGCGTCGCCGGGAACGTCACCTTCGGCCTGCCCCGCCGGCGGCGCGGCGATCGCGGACGGGTGGCCGAGCTGCTGGCCCTGGTGGGCCTGGACGCCGACCTGGCCGACCGGTCGCCGCACCAGCTCTCCGGCGGCCAGCAGCAGCGGGTCGCCCTGGCCCGGGCGCTGGCTCCCGAGCCCGGGCTCGTGCTGCTCGACGAGCCGTTCTCGTCCCTGGACGCCGCGCTGCGCGAGGACACCCGGCGGGCCGTCGCCGCAGCGCTCAGCGTCGCCGGCGCGACCGCCGTGCTGGTCACCCACGACCAGGCCGAGGCGCTGTCCATGGCCGACCAGGTGGCGGTTCTGCGGGACGGCCGGCTGGTGCAGCTGACCGACCCGCGCACGCTGTACCGGCGCCCGGCCGACCTCGACGTGGCCGCGTTCGTCGGCGAGTCGGTGGTCCTCGACGCGGAGGTCCGCGACGGCAGCGCGCTCTGCGTCCTGGGTGACCTTCCGGTCGCCGGCGCGGTGGCCGACGGGCCGGCCCGCGTCCTGCTGCGGCCGGAGCAGCTCCGGCTGGGGCCACCGCTCGGGACGGGAGCCCGGGCGCGGGTGCGCGAGGTGGACTTCTACGGGCACGACTCCCGCGTGTGGTTGACCCTGGCCGACGGCGGGACGGTCACGGCCCGGCTGGAGGGCGCGGAGCTGCCCGCGGTCGGGCAGGAGGTCTCGATCGAGGTCGCCGGCGCGGCGCTGACCTTCCCGGCCGCCGGGCGCGCCGGTCGCCCCGTCGTCGCGGATCCGGCCTTCTGAGCAGACCCACCGCAACCCGGCGGCGCGAACAGGTTAGGAAAGCCTAAGCTACCGCGCATGGATCTGTTCCTCTTCACCGTCGACCCCCACTGGGGGCGCGACGTCGTGGCTGCCGGTGCGGCCGGCATCGTCGTCGACTGGGAGCGCCGCGGCAAGCTGCGGCGCCAGGCGGGGGAGGGCACCCAGGTCAACGAGGACACCCCTGGGGACCTGAGCCGCATGCGCGCGGCGACCTCCGGTCGCCTGCTCTGCCGGGTCAACGGTTTCGGGCCGTGGACCGCCGCCGAGGTGGACGACGCGGTCGACCGCGGTGCCGACGAGCTGCTGCTGCCCATGGTGCGCTCCGCGGAGGAGGTCGACCGGACGCTCGACCTGGTCGCGGGGCGCTGTGGTCTGGGCATCCTGGTCGAGACCCAGGACGCGGTCGACCGGGTCGCGGAGCTCGCGCGACGGCCGCTCTCGCGGATCTACGTCGGCCTCAACGACCTGCGCATCGACCGCGGGTCCACCGCCCTGTTCGCCCCGCTCGTGGACGGCACCGTCGACGCGGTGCGGTCGCAGGTGCCCGTGCCGTTCGGGGTGGGCGGCCTGACGCTCCCCGGTGGAGGGTTCCCCGTGCCCGGTGACCTGCTGGCCGCGGAGCTGATCCGGATCGACACCCACTTCACCTTCCTGCGCCGCTCCTTCACCGCGGACATGGCCGGCCGCGACCCCTTCGTCGAGGTGCCGCGGCTGCTCGGAGGCCTCGACGAGCTGCGCCGGGCCGGTGCCGAGCGCGCCGTCGAGTCCCGCCGGGCATTCGTCGCCGCCGTCGCGGCCATGGCGCAGGAGCACGCGGCACGGGTGGCGCAGCCGGCGTGAGGGCGCTGGTGACCGGAGCCGGGGGGTTCGTCGGCCGGCACCTGGTGGCGCGGCTGGAGCAGGACGGCTGGCACGTCACCGGGCTGACCCGCCGCGACGTCGACCTGGCGGATCCGGTCGCCGGTGCGGCCGCCGTGCGGGCCGCGGACCCGGACGTCGTGTTCGCGCTCGCCGCCGGCCGCGCGAAGGCGACGCCCGCCGAACGCGCCGCGACGACCGCGGTCAACACCAGCCCGTGGCTGGTCGACGCGCTGCCCGACCGCTGCTCGGCCGTGGTCAGGCTGGGCTCGTCGACCGAGTACGCCGCCGCGCCGCACCCGCTGGCCGAGGACGCCGCCCTGGAGCCGCGCGGCTTCTTCGGCGCCACCAAGGCCGCCGGCTCGCTGCTCCTGCAGGCGGCGGCGGCCGAGCGCGGGATCCGGGCGGCGGTGCTGCGCGCCTTCCAGGTCTACGGGCCGGGTGACCACCCCACGCGGCTGGTCCCGGTCGTGATGACCGCCGCCCGCACCGGCGGGACCGTGGCCCTGCCCGCCCACGTCAGCCGGCGGGACTGGGTGTGGGTGGGTGACGTCGTCGACGCCTGCGTCCGCGCCGCGGTCGACGGCGACCTGGCCCCCGGCGTGGTGCTGAACATCGGCACCGGTGTGCAGACCGCCACCGAGGAGCTGGTCGCCACCGCCGAGCGGGTGACCGGCCGCCCGATCGCCATCGCACCGGGCGCGCACCCCGGGCGTGGCTGGGACACCGCCGACTGGGTCTGCGACCCGTCGCTGGCCCGGCGGCTGCTGGGCTGGGCCCCCACGGTGGACCTCGCCGACGGCCTGGCCCGGACCTGGGCGGCCGGGTGATCGCCGGTAGGGGAGCGGATCCGCAGGTGGCGGTCGTCGTCCCCGTGTACGGCAACGAGGCGACCCTCGCGGAGCTCGCCGAGCGGCTGGCCGTGGCGCTCGCCGGCCGGTCGTGGCGGCTCCGCCTGGTCGTCGACGCCTCCCCGGACGACAGCACCGCCGTGGCGCGGGCCCTCGCCGCCGGGGACGGCCGGATCGCGGTCACCGAGCTGGCGGTCAACGTCGGGCAGCACGCGGCGCTGGCGCGCGGGCTCGCCGAGGAGGCGGCCGCCGACGTCTGGGTGTGCCTGGACGCGGACCTGCAGGACCCGCCCGAGGCGGTGCCCTTGCTGCTGGACCGGCTGGCCACCGGGGACGTGGCGGCGGTGTTCGCCGGGCGGCGCGGCCGCTACGAGTCGCCCCTGCGGCGGTTCACCGGCACGCTGCACCGGCGCGTGGCGGGCCGGCTGACCGGTCTGCCGCCGGACGCCGGGGCCTTCCTCGCCATGGGCCCGGACGTGCGGGCGGCCGTCGTTCCTGCCGTGCAGGAACGCGGGGCGCCGAGCGTCGTCCTCGCCGTCGGCGGCTCCGGCCGGCCGGTGGCGAGCGTGCCCGTCGTGCGGCACCGGCGCCCTTCGGGCCGGTCGGCCTGGACGGCCCGGGCCCGGGTGCGGCAGTCGCTGCGGTCGCTGACCTGGGCGGCGCGGGCCCGCCGCTGACGCAGGCGGTCAGCGGCTCCAGAGCTGCAGGACGAGGTGGGTCTTGCTCGCCGGGAACTCACTCTGGTCGACCATGCGCAGCCCCGCCGCCCGGAGGATCGCGTCGTCGTCGGTGGGCTCGGGCTCGCCGTCGAGGAGCCGGCGCACGACCCAGACCCGGTCCTCGCCCGGCGGCGCGTCGTCCGGGGGGAGGACGACGTCCGGGCGCAGCTCGGGAGCCAGGATGCGGACGTAGTGGTCGAGGCCGGTGGCCGACCGCTGGTCGGCCGCGACGACCGGCTCACCGGGCCGGTGCACCTCGGCCAGCGCGGCGACCAGGTCGTCGGCCCGCTCGCGCGGGCCCCGGTCGGCCAGCGGGGCCGAGGCCAGCAGGGAGCAGCCCACCAGGAGGGCGCCCACCGGCACCCGCGCGGGCCGCGGGAGCGCCATGGCGCCGGCCGCGGCGAGCACACCCAGCCCCAGCAGCCCGGCCAGCAGGTAGCGGGGCAGGTAGACCGGCCGCACCACCTCGGCGGCCACCAGCAGCAGCAGGGGTGCGACCAGCCAGCAGGTGCCGACCACCCGCGCACCGGCCGCGCGGAACGCCCCGACCACGGCCAGGCCCACCGAGAGGTAGAGCAGCGGGGTGCGCCCCCCGGCCCAGGCCTCGGCGGCGAGGGCGACCAGCCGGCCGTCGGTGTCGCGCAGGTGCTCGGCGTTCCGCGCACCCGTCCCGTTCAGGACGGCCAGCGCCACGAAGCCCACGGCCGGGAGGGCGGCCAGCGCGCCGGTGAGCACGACCGGGAGGGCGCGCCGGCGCCGCAGCAGGACCGCGGCGGCGACGAAGGCCGCGAGCACGGTGACGGCGTACCAGTGCGCCAGCCCCATGCCCGCCCCGGCCAGGCCGAACAGCAGCAGGCCGCGGGGCGGCTCCTGCAGCCAGCGGGCCAGCCCCAGCGCCGCCGCCCCGGTGGCCAGCACGGCCAGCCCGTAGCTGCGGGCCTCGACCGACTGCTCGAGCACCAGGGGGCTCGCCGCGAGCACCAGCCCCGCGAGCACCCCGGTGCCCCGGCCGGCGAGGCGGGTGAGCGCCCGGGTGATCAGCGCGAGGCCGCCCGCCGTCGCCAGGAGGGAGAGCACGCGGAGGGAGGTGTCACCGGCCAGGCCCGGCACCGACACCCACAGGTGCGTGACCAGGTAGTAGGGGGCGTTGTACGACGGCGGCACGCCGGCCAGGTAGCTCGCGGTGCCCTCGCCGCTGGTGATCGCGCCGACGATGTCGCCCAGCGGGAGGCGGGCCACCTCGGCGGTGAAGAGCTCGTCGAACCACAGGCCGTGGCCGGGGAGGAGCAGCCAGCCGCCGAGGAGGCCGACGAGCACCGCGGGCAGCAGCTCCACCGGCGACCAGCGCGCGGTCGTCGCGGTGTCCCGGTCCCGGCCGCCCGGTGAGGCGGCCGGCAGGGGGAGCTCCGTCGCCGTCGTCACCCCTGCAGGTTAGGTGACCCTGTGCGGGCCTCCGGGCACCGCACGCGGTGGCCGGCCGGTGTCGCCTGCCGGGCTCAGCCCGGTTCCCGGCGCATCGGGACGTGCGGGATGCCGTCCTCCACGTAGCCCGGCCCGCTGGTGCGGAAGCCGAACCGCGCGTACCAGTGCTCCAGGTGGGCCTGCGCCCCCAGCGTGAGCGGCCCGCCGCCGTAGGTGGCCAGCGCCTCCCCGATCAGCCGCCCGGCCAGCCCGCGCCCGCGCGCCCGCTCCGCGGTCGCCACCCGGCCGATGGCCCGCGTCGCGCCGTCGTCGAGGACCCGGACCGTCGCCAGCACCTCTCCGGCCTCCTCGAACCAGAGGTGCTCGGTCGCCGGCTCCACGTCGCGCCCGTCGAGCTCGGGATAGGGGCACTCCTGCTCGACGACGAAGACGTCGACGCGCAGCCGGCACAGGGCGTAGACCTCGAAGGGGGTCAGGTCGGCGAAGGCGGCGCGGCGCAGGTGCAGGTCGGTGGAGGGCGTCGTGCCGGAGGTCATACCGCCGATTCTCGCCGACCCGCGCGGAGCGGATCGGAGGGGAGGGCGACCCCGGGCCGGGGTAGGGGAGCGCCCATGTCGATGACGAGCCCCCTCGAACCCAACCTCGGCCGGCCGGACGACGGCATCCCCGCCGCCGACCCCGGAGCCGGTGCCCCTCAGCCCGCCGAGGGCTTCGGCGTGGGGGGTGAGGAGCCGGACCGCGCCCCCGAGACCGACCGCCCCGGGACGGGCGCCGGGGGCGAGGACGCCGATCCGCCGGAGGACCCGCCCTTCCGCACGCCGGACCCACGCGACATCGGGCCGGCGTCGGGGAGCTGACCGGTCGGGCCGTCAGCCGCCCAGCGCGGCGACGGCCCGGTCCACCAGCTGGAAGTGGCCGACCGCCCAGAACGCGACGCCCGCCAGCGCCAGCCCGCCCACGGTGACGGCCAGGGAGCTGACCGGGTGCTGCCGGGCGTGCTGCCAGGCCTCCCGGGCCTTGCGCCGGAACGCGGTGAAGAAGCGGCGCGCCCAGTCGAACTCCGTGGACCACACCCACAGACCGGCGAGCACCGGGGGGATGGTGAGCGGCCCCGGCAGCACCGTCAGGGCGAGGCCGATGAGCACCAGCAGCAGGCCGGCCGTGAACACCGCCACGCGGTAGGCGATCGCGACGCCGTGGTTGCGGTGCACGCGCTCGCGGAAGGAGCCCGGCTGCACCTCCCGGGGGCGGCCGAGCCCGTCGGTGCAGTGGGCGCACCGGGTGCTGCCCCGGCCGGCGGGCCGTTCGACCGCGCGGTTCCCGGCGAACCGGTGGTCGGCGGGGCGGGTGGTGGACGGGGTGGACGGCAGGGGGGCTCCCACGGCGGAGGTGCCTCTCGGGACGGCGAGGAGGCGGCTCCTCGGTGGACGGGTGCCCCGGGAACTACCCGGTCGCCCACCCGGTCATGCCGGTGGTGGGCAACCGGGTGGCGCGACACCCACCCGGCCCGGGATCAGCCGGCGTAGCGGGCGGCGGACCGGGCGCGGGCCTTGGCGGCCTCGGTCTCGCGGTCCTTGGGCGGCGCGGTGGTGACCAGCGAGTCGAGGAGCCGGGCCGAGGCGGCGGCCACCTCGGCCACGGCCTGCTCGAACGCCTCGGCGTTGGCGCGCGACGGTTTCGTCGTGCCGCTGATCTTGCGCACGTACTGCAGGGCGGCGGCGTGGATCTCGTCGTCGGCCGCCGGGGGTGCGAAGTTGGCCAGCGGGCGGATGTTCCGGCACATGCCGGGCAGCGTAGGTGCGCCCGGACCGGCTGGGACGGGTGCTGAGCACGGCACGAGGAGGGCGGGATGACGGTGCTGGTGGTGGACGTCGCCAACGTGGTCGGCGCGCGCCCCGACGGCTGGTGGCGGGACCGGGCCGGGGCGACGACCCGCCTGCTCGATCGCCTGGCCGCCCTGGCCGGGACGCGGACCGCGGGCCCGGACGGCGAGGACCTGGCCTGCGGCGCGGTCGTGGCCGTCGTGGAGGGGCGGGCCCGGGACGTGCCCGCGCCCGACGGGGTCCGCGTGGTGCGCGCCCCGGGGAGCGGGGACGACGCCGTGGCCGCGACGGCGGCGGACCTGGCCGCCGCGGGGGAGGAGGTGCTGGTGGTGACCGCAGACCGGGGGCTGCGCGCCCGGCTGCCCGACGGCGTCACCACCACCGGGCCCGGCTGGCTGCTCGCCGAGCTCGACCGGCGCACCGCATGACCGCCGGGCCGGTCGGGTAGTCGGTTGCGGACAACCGGTGCCCCGGCAGCCGGCGCCGCCCGAACGAGGAGTTCCCCGTGCCGATCCCCGACCCGAGCGGGTCGCCGCTCACCGTGCTGATCACCGGCGCGTCCAGCGGCATCGGCCGGGCGACGGCGGTGCGGCTCGCCGGCCGCGGCGCGCGGCTGGTGCTGGTCGCCCGCGGCCGGTCGCCGCTCGAGGAGACCGCCGAGGAGCTCCGCGCCGCCGGTGCGGGAGCCGTGACGGTGTGCCCCGCCGACATCCTCGACGAGGAGGCGGTCGCCGCGGCGGTCGCGGCCGCGGTCCGCGAGTTCGGCCGCCTCGACGTCGTCGTGCACTCCGCGCAGGTGATGGCCTACGGCCGGATCGAGGACGTGCCCAAGGAGGTCTACGAGCGCGTCGTCGACACCTCGCTGCACGGCACCGCCACCGTGGCCCGCCAGGTGCTGCCGGTCTTCCGCCGCCAGCGCGCCGGCCACCTGGTGATCGTGAACTCGCTGCTGGGCACCGTCACGACGCCGGTGCTGGGCAGCTACGCCGTCGCCAAGTGGGGGCAGCTGGCCCTCGCCCGCGTGCTGCAGCAGGAGACCCGCGACGAGCCGGGGATCTCCGTCTCGGTGGTCCAGCCCGGGGGCGTGAACACCCCGATCTACTACCAGGGCGCCTCCTACGCGGGGTCCACCGGGCGACCGCCCCCGCCGGTCTACTCCGCGCAGCGGGTGGCCCGCCGGGTGCTCGCGACGGTGGACCGGCCGCGCCGGATGGTGCAGGCCGGCGCCTTCAACCACGTCGTCACCGCAGGTTTCCGGCTGCTCCCCGGGCTGTACGACGTCCTCGTCGAGCCGCTGCTGCAGACCTTCGCGCTCGCCGGGGACGAGACGCCGCCCACCGAGGGCAACGTCTTCCGGTCCCGGCCCGAGGGCAACGCGACCGAGGGGCGCTGGCGCAGCATCTGAGGCGGGCGCGTGAACAGCGCGTTCCGTCCCGTCGCAGGGCATTGCCCTCGCAGGGCCGCCGGGCCAGGCTGACCCCACCCGACCTGCGGGGGCTCACCCGGAGGCCGGCCATGACCGCTGAACCACGCGTACGCCCTGCCCGGCCCGTCACCCGGCACGGGGTGGAGGCGGAGACGGTGGCCGCCGGCTACCACCAGAAGCGGCAGTTGCGCACCGGGACGGCGGGTTGGGTGCTGCTCGCCGGGCTCGGCGTCGCCGCGGTCATCTCCGGTGACTACGCGGGCTGGAACTTCGGCCTCGCCGAGGGCGGCTTCGGCGGGCTGCTGATCGCCGTCCTCCTCATGGCGGTCATGTACTCGGCGATGGTCTTCGGCCTCGCCGAGCTGGGCTCGGCCCTGCCGACCGCCGGCGGTGGCTACACCTTCGCCCGCCGGGCGCTCGGCCCCTGGGGCGGGTACGCCACCGGCGTCGCGGTGCTCATCGAGTACGCCATCGCCCCGGCTGCCATCGCCACCTTCATCGGCGCCTACGTGGAGTCCCTCGGGCTGTTCGGGATCACCGACGGCTGGTGGGTCTACCTGGCCGTGTACGCGCTGTTCATCGGCATCCACCTCATGGGGGTGGGCGAGGCGCTGAAGGTCATGCTCGTCATCGCGGGCATCGCCGTCGCCGGGCTGGTGGTCTACCTGTTCGGGGCGATCCCGGCGTTCGACCCGGCCAACCTGCTCGACATCGCGCCCACCGACGCCGCCGGCGCCTCGGACTTCCTGCCCTTCGGCCTGATGGGCATCTGGGCGGCGTTCCCGTTCGCCATCTGGTTCTTCCTGGCGGTGGAGTGCGTGCCCCTGGCCTCGGAGGAGGCCCGCGACCCGGCCCGGGCCATGCCGCGCGGCATCGTCGCCGCCATGGGCCTGCTGCTGGTGCTGGCCCTGCTCATGCTGGTCTTCACCGCGGGCGCCGGGGGGTCGGAGGCGATGTCGGCCAGCGGCAACCCGCCGGTCGAGGCGCTGCAGATCGCCGGCTCGGCGTCGACGCTGGTCACGGTGGTGAACTACGCCGGGCTCTTCGGGCTGGTGGCCAGCTTCTTCTCGATCATCTACGCCTACTCGCGGCAGACCTTCGCGCTCTCCCGCGCCGGTTACCTGCCCCGCGCGCTGTCGGTGACCAACGGCCGCAAGGCCCCGGTGCTGGCGCTGCTCGTGCCCGGTGCGATCGGCTTCGTGCTCTCGCTCAGCGGCCAGGGGGCGATGCTGCTCAACATGGCCGTCTTCGGCGCCACGGTCTCCTACGTGCTGATGATGGTCAGCCACATCGTGCTGCGCCGACGGGAGCCCGACCTGCCCCGGCCGTACCGGACGCCGGGCGGCACGGTCACCACCGGCGTCGCGCTGGTGCTCGCGGCGGCCGCCGTCGTCGCCACCTTCCTCGTCGACGAGGTCGCCGCGCTGTGGACCCTCGGCGCCTACGCGGTCTTCCTCGGCTACTTCGCCCTCTACAGCCGCCACCACCTCGTCGCCTCCGCCCCCGAGGAGGAGTTCGAGCTGCTCGCCGCGGCCGAGGAGGAGGTGCGATGACCGTGCGCCGCACGACCCTGGGCGGGCACACGTACGAGTTCCGCTCGCTGTCGGACCTGCTGGCCAAGGCGACACCGGCCCGCTCCGGTGACGTGCTCGCCGGGTGCGCCGCCGAGTCGGCCGCGGAGCGGGTGGCCGCCCAGGTGGTGCTGGCCGACCTGCCCCTGGCCACCTTCCTGGAGGAGCAGGTGGTGGGCTACGAGGAGGACGACGTCACCCGGCTGATCCTCGACACGCACGACCGGGTCGCGTTCGCCCCGGTGGCCGGGCTGACCGTGGGGGAGTTCCGAGACGAGCTGCTGACCTGGGCGGCCGAGGGTGACGAGACCTCCATCAGCGCGCTGGCCCGCGGGCTCACCCCCGAGATGGTCGCGGCGACCTCGAAGCTGATGCGCAACGCCGACCTGGTCGCGGTGGGGCGCCGCGCGCGGGTGGTCACCGGGCTGCGCAGCACCCTGGGCCTGCCCGGGCGGCTGGCCTCCCGGCTGCAGCCCAACCACCCCACCGACGACCCGGTGGGGGTGACGGCGTCGATCGTCGACGGGCTGCTGCAGGGCTCCGGTGACGCGGTCATCGGCATCAACCCGGCCACCGACTCGCCGGCCCGGACGGTCGCCCTCCTGGAACTGGTCGACGCGGTCATCCGCCGCTACGAGATCCCCACCCAGTCCTGCGTGCTGGCGCACGTGACCACCACGCTGCGGGCGATGGAGCAAGGGGCGCCGGTCGACCTGGTCTTCCAGTCCGTCGCCGGCACGCAGGCGGCCAACCGCGGCTTCGGCGTGACGCTGGACCTGCTCGCCGAGGCGCGCGCGGGCGCGCTGGAGCTCGGCCGCGGCACCGTCGGGCGCAACGTCACCTACTTCGAGACGGGGCAGGGGTCGGCGCTCTCGGCCGACGCCCACCGCGGGGTCGACGGGCGGCCGGTGGACCAGCAGACCCTCGAGGCGAGGGCGTACGCGGTGGCCCGGCACTTCGAGCCGCTGCTGGTGAACACCGTCGTCGGGTTCATCGGGCCGGAGTACCTCTACGACGGCAAGCAGGTGGTCCGCGCCGGGCTGGAGGACCACTTCTGCGGCAAGCTGCTCGGCCTGCCGATGGGGGTGGACGTCTGCTACACCAACCACGCCGAGGTCGACGCCGACGACACCGACACCCTGACCCTGCTGCTCGGGGTGGCCGGCTGCTCGTTCGTCATCGCCGTCCCCGGCTCCGACGACGTGATGCTGCACTACCAGTCGCTCTCCTTCTCCGACGTCCTCACCGCCCGGCGGGTGCTCGGGCTGCGACCGGCCCCGGAGTTCGAGGCGTGGCTGACCCGCATGGACCTGCTGGACGGCGACGGGCGGGTGCGGGCGCTGACCCCGGACGCCCCCGCGGCGAAGGCGCTGCTCGCGGCGGCCCGGGCATGAGCATCACCGGCAACGACCCGTGGGCGGTGCTGCGCGCGGCGACCCGGGCCCGGGTGGCGCTGGGCCGGGCCGGCGACGGGCTGCCGACCGCCCGGGAGCTGGAGTTCCGGCTGGCGCACGCGGTCGCCCGGGACGCGGTGCACGCGCCGCTCGACCCGGCGGTCGTGCGCGCCGGGCTGGACGGGGTGCCGGTGATCGAGGTGCGCTCCGCGGTGGCCGACCGCGCCGAGTACCTGCAGCGCCCCGACCTCGGCCGGCGGCTGGCTCCGGGGTGCGCGCTCGCGCCGGCGGGGGCCGACGTCGCGATCGTTCTGGCCGACGGGCTCTCCCCGCGGGCGGTGCACGAGCACGGGGCCGCGCTGACGCGGGCGCTGCTCGACCGGCTGGCCGGCTGGTCGGTGGGCCCGGTGGTGCTCGCGACGCAGGCGCGGGTGGCGCTCGGCGACGAGATCGGCGCGGCGCTGGGCGCCCGGGTGGTGCTGGTGGTCATCGGCGAGCGGCCGGGGCTCTCCTCGGCGGACTCCCTCGGCGTCTACCTCACCTGGGACCCGCGGCCGGGCCGGGCCGACAGCGAGCGCAACTGCGTCTCGAACGTCCGGCCGCCGCACGGGCTGGGGTACGCGGAGGCGGCCGACGTGGTGGTGCGGCTGCTGGCGGCGGCCCGGGAGCTCGGGGCCTCCGGGGTCGTGCTCAAGGACGAGGGCCCCGCGCTCCCGTCCGGCGCCGGCTGAACGGCGGGGCGGGGACGCGGGGCCCTCGAGGGGTCGGTGCGGTCAGGAGCCCGGCTCCCCGGGGTCCCGCCGCGAGGGCGTCTCGCCGGGGTCGTCGTCCCCGTGCCGCTCCCGCGGCACAGAGACCGCGGTCGTGAGCCCGTGGTGGCCGTGCGCCTCGTCGATCTCGTGCACCGCGTCGGAGAACAGGGGGACGGTGGCCTTCTGGGGGAGCAGCCGGCGGACCAGGGGCCAGGTCAGGATCAGCACCACGATCGCGAGGACGACCATGGAGATCGGCGTGATCAGCCCGGCCGGGTCGCCGTTGCTGATCTGCAGCGCCTGCCGCAGCTCCTCCTCGGCGAAGGGTCCGAGGATCACACCGATGATCGCCGGCAGCACCGGCAGCCCGTACCGCCGCATCATGAAGCCGAGCGCGCCGATCCCTAGCAGCAGGAACAGGTCGAACGGCGAGGCGTTCGCGGCGTAGGCCCCGAGGCTGGAGAAGAACAGGATGCCCGCGTACAGGTAGGGGCGCGGGATCTGCAGCAGCTTCGCCCAGTAGGGCGCCAGCGGCAGGTTCAGCAGCAGCAGCGCCGCGTTGCCGATGAAGAGGCTGGCGATCAGGCCCCAGACCAGCTCGGGCTCGTTCTCGAAGAGCAGCGGCCCGGGCCGGATCCCGTAGCTCTCGAGCGCGGCGATGATGACCGCCGCGGTCGCGGTCGTGGGGATGCCCAGGGTCAGCAGCGGCACCAGGCCGCCGGCGGCGGAGGCGTTGTTGGTGGCCTCCGGGCCGGCCACGCCCTCGATCGCGCCGTGGCCGAACTCCTCCGGGTGCTTGGAGAGCTTCTTCTCGGTCACGTAGGAGAGGAAGGTCGGGATCTCCGCACCGCCGGCGGGCACGGCCCCGAAGGGGAACCCGATCGCGGTGCCGCGCAGCCACGGCTTCCACGAGCGGCTGAGGTCCGACCGGCTCATCCGCGCCCCGCCGACGGGGATGACCTCGAGCGGGCGACGGCGGAGGTGCGCCGCGGTCCACAGCGCCTCACCGACGGCGAAGAGGCCGACGGCGACCACCACGACGTCGATGCCGTCGGCCAGTTCGGGGATGCCGAAGGTCAGCCGCTGCTGACCGGAGGTCGCGTCGATGCCGATGAGCCCGATCGTCAGCCCGAGCCCGAGCGAGGCCAGCCCGCGGACGCGGGAGCTGCCCAGGACCGAGGTCACCGCGATGAACGCCAGCACCATGACGGCGAAGTAGTCCGGCGGGGCGATCTCGATGGCCAGCCGGGCCACCGTGGGCGCGAGGAGGGCCAGCAGCAGCGTGGCGATCGTGCCGGCCACGAAGGAGCCGAGGGCCGCGGTGGCCAGCGCCTGGGAGGCCCGGCCCTTCCGGGCCATCTTGTTGCCCTCGATGGCGGTCACCACGGAGGAGCTCTCACCCGGGGTGTTGAGCAGGATCGACGTGGTGGACCCGCCGTACATGCCGCCGTAGTAGATCCCGGCGAACATGATCAGCGCGGGGACGGGCTCCAGGCCGAAGGTGAGCGGCAGCAGGAGCGCCACCGTCATGGCCGGGCCGATGCCCGGCAGGACGCCGATCGCGGTGCCGAGGAGCACGCCGAGCAGCGCGAACATCAGGTTGGTCGGCGTGAGGGCCGTGCCGAACCCGCCGAGCAGGTCGCCGAACGCCTCCATCAGAGGATCCCCTCCAGGACGCCGACCGGCAGGGCGATGCCCAGGCCGAGGACGAACAGGTACCAGCTGCCGACCGAGAGGACGACGGCGATCACGGCGTCGCGGACGTAGTGCCGGCTGCCGAGGGCGAAGGCCGAGCCCCAGAAGAGGATCGCCCCGGACACCGGCCAGCCGAGCGGCTCGATGAGCAGCGCGTTGGCGAGGAAGGCGGCGACGAGGACGGCGATCGTCCGCCAGTCGCTGCGGCCGGTGAGGTCGATGTCCTCACCGCCCTCGGGTTCGCCGCGTCCACCCCGGAGGATGTCGACGGCGAGGACCACCGCGACGACGAGGAGGAGGCCGCCCACCACGAGGGGCACCGTCCGGGGGCCCACCGGGCCCCGGGCGATGAGGCTCTCCGGCAGGAGGAAGGCCTGCACGACGACCAGGACGCCGAGGGCGCCCAGGAACAGGGCCACGCCGAGCTCGGAGCGGCCCTGCCCCTGCCGTCCCTCGTGGGGGGCGGCCGAGCTCACGCCAGCCCCAGCTCGCTGAGCACGGTCTGCACGCGCTCGCTCTCCTCGCCGAGGAACTGCTCGAACTCGTCACCGGCGAGGAAGGCGTCGCCCCAGCCGTTGTCCTCGAGGGCCTGCTGCCACTCCTCGGTGCCCTGCATCTCGGTCACCGCGTCGACCAGCCGCTGCGTCTGCTCCTCGTCCAGGCCGGGGGGCGCCACCAGGCCGCGCCAGTTGGTGAAGACCAGGTCCACGCCCTCCTCGGTCAGCGTGGGGGCGTCGATGCCCTCGACGGGCTCCTCGGTGGTCACCGCGAGCACCCGGACGTCGCCGCTCGCGGCCGACTCGGCGATCTCGCCGACGCCGGTTGCGCCGAAGGCGATCTGCGAGCCCAGGATGCCGGCCAGCAGCTCGCCGCCGCCGTCGTAGGAGACGTAGTTGACGGTGGTCGGGTCGATCCCGACCTCCTCGGCCAGCAGCATCGGCGTCAGGTGGTCGGGGCCGCCGGGGTTGGAGGCGCCGCCGACGGGGACGTTGCCCGGGTCGGCCTTCCACGCCTGGACCAGCTCGTCGAGCGTCTGGTACGGGGAGTCGGCGGGGACGACGATCGCCTCGGCCTCCTCGATCAGCCGCGCCACCGGCGTGGTCTGGTCCAGGGTGGCCTCGGACTGGTTGCTGTACTGCGCGCCGACGACGCCGAGGCCCATCTGCATGAGCATGTCGGCGTTGCCCTCCTCGTTGACGAGGCGCTGCAGGCCGACCGTCCCGCCGGCGCCCTCGAGGTTGAACACCTCGATGGAGGAGGCGAGGTCGTTGGTCTCCATCACCTGCGCGACGGTGCGCGCCGTGGTGTCGTAGCCGCTGCCGGCCGAGTTCGGCACCAGCACCCGAAGCCCCTCGATCGGGCCGTCGGCGCCGGCCGCGGCGGAGCCGCCCTCGGCCGTGGTGCCGCAGCCGGTGAGCACGAGCCCGGCAGCCACGGCGCCGAACGTCAATCTGCGAAGGGAAGCAGTACGCATGTGTACCTCCTGGTGGGGTCGGCGGGGACGCCGTCAGAGAGGACGATGGGAACCGGCGTGCTCCGTGTCACGCTTGCGTGCGCATTGAGCTTTGTGGTCGTTGTGTCCACGGTCACCGTGCCGGTGGACACGTGCTGGGGTGCCCCAGGGCGCCGTCCGCGCCCCACCCGACCCTCAGGAGGAACCGTGCCCCGGCGGCTCTCGCTGGCCGGCCAGCTGCTGGCCCTGCAGGTGGTCATCATCTGCGTCGTCCTCGTCGGCGTCACCGCCGTCACCGTGGCGCAGTCCGCGAAGCGCGCGCAGGAGGTCGAGGGCGGGCGGGCGCTCTCGGTCGCCGAGACGCTGGCCAACGCCCGGATCTTCCGCGAGGCGGTCGAGGGCGGCGCGGTGGCCTACGTCCGGGTGGCGGCCGAGAGCACCCGCAGCGTCTCGGGCTCGGCCTCGGTCGTGGTGGCCGACGCCGACGGCACGGTGCTGGCCAGCGCCGACCCCGCCCAGCTGGGCGCCCGCTTCCCGCTCGGGGACAGCACGGTGCTCCGGGGCAGGGCCTGGGTGGGGGAGCGGGAGGTCGGCGGCGCCCCGGCGGCGGTCGCGATGGCGCCGGTGCTCGCCGGGCCGCGCCGGGAGGTCGCCGGGTTCGTGGCGGTCACCCGTCAGTACCCCTCGGTGCTGGACAGCCTCGCCGCCGCGGCCCCCAACCTGCTGACCTACCTCGGCCTGGCCAGCGCCCTGGGCATCGGTGGCTCGCTCCTGGTGGCCCGGCGGGTCAAGCGGCAGACCCTCGGCCTCGAGCCGGCCGAGATCACCGGCCTGGTGGAGCACCGCGACGCCATGCTCCACGGCATCCGCGAGGGCGTGGTCGGGCTGGACCTGCGCGGCCGCGTCACGCTCGTCAGTGACGAGGCGATCCGGCTGCTGCACATCCCCGGCGACGCCCTCGGCCGCACCCTCGAGGAGCTCGGGGTGGGGGAGGAGATGCGCGACGCCCTGCTGTCGGGCGAGGTGGAGCGCGACCGGGCGGTCGCCAGCGCGGGGCGCGTGGTGGTCGTGAACCGGCTGCCGATCGCCAGCCGCGGACGGCCGATCGGCTCGGTCGCGACCCTGCGCGACCGCACGGAGCTGCTCGAGCTCCGCCGGGAGCTCGACCTCACCCGGCACGTCACCGACACGCTGCGCGCCCAGGCCCACGAGTTCAGCAACCGGCTGCACACGATCGCGGGCCTGATCGAGCTCGGGGAGGCAGACGAGGCGGTGCGGTTCGTCCACCGGATCAGCTCCAGCCGCTCGGAGCTCACCGGCGCGGTCACCGAGGCGGTGCACGACCCCTCGGTGGCGGCGCTGCTCATCGCCAAGGTCAGCCAGGCCACCGAGCTGGGCGTCGAGCTCCGCATCGCGGCCGACTCCGATCTCCCAGTCCTCGACGGCGACCTCAGCGCCGACGTCGCCACCGTGGTCGGCAACCTGGTGGACAACGCCCTGGACGCCGCCACGGGGTCCCGTTCCCCGTGGGTGGAGGTCGCGCTCGGCCTGGTCGACGGCGAGGTGGAGGTGGTCGTGCGCGACTCGGGCCCGGGTGTCCCGGCCGGGATGGAGCGCGAGGTCTTCCGCCGGGGGGTGTCGACCAAGTCCGCCGGCTCGCGCGAGCGGGGCATCGGCCTGTCGGTCGTGCAGCTGGCCTGCGCGCGGCGGGGCGGTGGCGTGACGGCCACCGCAGACGGGGTCAGCACCTTCACCGCCCGCCTCCCCGCCGAGCCGGCGCTGGTCGCCCCGTGATCGGCGTCCTCATCGTCGACGACGACTTCATGGTCGCGAAGGTCCACGCCGGGTTCGTCGCAGCGGTCGACGGCTTCGAGGTGGTCGGCACCGCCGCCACCGGCGCCGACGCCCTGGCCGCCGTCGCGGAGCTGGCCCCCGACCTGGTGCTCCTCGACGTCTACCTGCCCGACATGACCGGCCTCGAGGTGCTGCGCAGCCTGCGTTCGGCCGGGTCGTCGGTCGACGTGATGGTGATCAGCGCGGCGCGCGACGTGGACAGCATCCGCAGCGCCCTGCACGGCGGTGTCCTGCACTACCTGGTGAAGCCCTTCGACCGGCGGGCCTTCGAGACGCGGCTGCGCGACTTCGCCCGCCTCCGGGCGGAGATCGACACCCTGGAGCACGCGGCCCAGGAGGACGTCGACCGGGTCTTCGGCGGTGCCCGCGGCGCCGAACCGGCGCCGGTGCGCACCCCCAAGGGGATCGCCCCGGAGACGCTGGAGCTGGTGCGGTCGGCGCTGCGGGCCGCGGACGCCGAGGGGCTCTCGGCGTCCGAGTGCAGCGAGCGCACCGGCCTCGCCCGCGTGAGCGCCCGCCGCTACCTCGAGCAGCTCGTCGCCCAGCAGGAGGCCGTCGTCCGGCAGCGGTACGGGACGGCGGGGCGGCCGGAGCGCCGCTTCACCTCGCGGCCGCGCTGACGCAACCGCCTGTGCTGACGCAGCGACCTGTGCCGACGCAACGACCTGTGCTGACGCAACGACCTGTGCTGACGCAACGACCGAAAGGACCGTTAGGCGCGCAATGCAGACGTGCGCCGCCGGATCGGGCAGGCTCCGCCCATGACCATCGTCGTGGGCTACGTGCCGACCCCCGAGGGCGAAGCAGCCCTGGCCACCGCCATCCGCGAGGCGCGGCTGCGGGACGAGCCGCTGCACGTCGTCAACACCTCCCGCGGGGACTCGCTGGTGGACAACCGGTTCGCCTCGCCGGAGGCGCTGGCCGCCGTGCGGGCGGAGCTGGAGCGCTCCGGCTGCGTCTACGAGATCGCCCAGCAGGTGGGCGGCCACGAGGCGTCCGAGGAGCTCGTGGAGACCGCCGACCGGCTCCGGGCCAGCATGATCGTCATCGGCCTGCGCCGGCGCACCCCCACGGGGAAGCTCATCACCGGCAGCCAGGCGCAGCGGATCCTGCTCGACGCCAACTGCCCGGTGCTGGCGGTCAAGGCCGCCCGCTGAGGGTCTCGCCGAGCAGCTCGACACCCTCCGCGGGGCCCCGGCCGAGGTTGCGGAAGATCGTCGCCAAGCTCTGCGCGAGGTGGTCGGCGACGGCGGCCGCCGCCTCGTCGGCGTCGCCGGCCAGCAGCGCGTCGCACATCCGCAGGTGCTCGGTGACGGAGACCTCCACCCGCTGGGGATCGACGTGGGAGAGGTTGCGCAGGCGGGCGGTGTGCGGCCGCAGCTCGGCGATGGTGCGCCGCAGGTGCTCGTTGCGGGTGGCGCCGATGATGGCCCAGTCGAACCGGTCGGCCAGCGCGTAGAAGGCCCGGGACCGGGCCAGCGACGGCACCCGGCGCACCGTGCGGGCGAACTCGTTGCGCATCCCGGTGAACACCCGGCGCAGCTCGGGGTCGGCGGCCGCCGCCTCGGTGGCCTGGCGGATCGCGGCCGGCTCCAGCAGCGCGCGGAAGTCGAACAGGTCGCGGACGCTCTGCAGGGACACCCGCGAGACGCGGGCGCCCTGCCGCGGTGCCAGGTCGACCAGCCCCTCCGCCGCCAGCCGCCGCAACGCCTCCCGGACGGGGGTGCGGGAGGCACCGGTGCGCTCGACCAGCCACAGCTCCGAGAGGGGCGTGCCGGGGGCGAGCTCGCCCAGCTCGATCTCCTCCTTGAGCTGCCGGTGGACCAGGTCGGCCTTGCTGGCCTCGCCGGGGCCCGGGCCCGTCACGGCAGGCCCTCGACCGGGACGCCGGTCGCGCCGGCCAGCTCCCGGAGCCCGGCCAGCGCGCCGTCGGCGAGCTGCACGCCCCCGGCGGCGAGGGCCGCCGCTTCGGCGCGGTCCTCGACCTCCCCTGGCAGGAACACCTCGTCGACGCCCTGCGCCAGCGGTACGGACCGCACCTCGCCGATCAGCTGCCGGACCCGCTCCTCGTAGCCGGCGGGGTCACCGAACGCCGCCGGGTCGAGGGCCAGGAACAGGTGCCCGCACCCGCTGCGCGCCTCGGGCTCGTAGGGGCCGTGCACGCCGGTGCCCACGGCGCTCCCGGTGAGGGCACCGGAGAGCACGTCCACGAGGAAGGTGATCGCGTAGCCCTTGTGGCCGGCCATCGGGAGGATCACGCCGAGCACCCCCTCCGCCGGGTCCGTCGTCGGCGCGCCGTCCGCGGTGAGCGCCCAGTCGTCGGGAATGGCCTCGCCACGGCTCTGCGCCAGGTGGAGCTTGCCGCGGGCGACCGCGGTGTTGGCGATGTCGACGGCCACGACCCGCCCGTCCGGCGCGGGTGCGGCGATCGACCACGGGTTGGTGCCGAGCACCTTCTCCCGGCCACCCCACGGGGCCATCGCCGGGCTGGCGTTGGTGGTGAGGAGGGCGACGAACCCGTCGTGGGCGGCCCGGCGGGTGAAGTACATGGCCGTACCGAAGTGGTTGGAGTTCCGCACGCCGACGACACCGACGCCGTGGGTGCGGGCGCGCGCGGTGGCCAGGGCGCGGGCGCGGTCGGCCAGCACCTGGCCGATGCCGTCGCGCCCGTCGAGCAGCACCAGGGGGCCGGTGTCGGAGAGGACGGCCGGATCGGTGACCGCGCGCATCGCGCCGGAGCGCAGCCGGGCGGCGTACCAGGGCAGCCGCAGGAACCCGTGCGACTGGTGACCCCACAGGTCGGCCTGCACCAGGCTGTCGGACACCAGGGCGCCGTCGTCCTCGGGCACGCCGAGCGCGGCGAGCACCCGGGTGCCGAACGTCCGCAGGTCCCCGGGGTGGATCCGGTCGGTCATCGCGTGCCCCTCTCTCCTCGGCTGGCCGTACTGTATACAAGCTGTATACAGCGGGACGACGAGGAGGCGCGCATGTTCAGCCTGGTGGTGCAGATGCAGGTCCGGCCGGGGAAGCGGGAGGAGTTCCTCGCGGGGATGGCGGCCAACGCGGAGGCGTCGGTGCGCGAGGAACCGGGTTGCCTGCGATTCGACGTCTGCGCGGTCGAGGGCGACGAGCACCGCTTCCTGCTCTACGAGCTCTACACCGACGCGGGGGCGTTCGAGGCGCACAAGCGGGCGCCGCACTTCGCGCAGTGGCGCATGATCGCCGGCGAGGTGCTCGCCGAGCAGGTGAACACCCCGGGGCAGCTGCTGGTCTCGCACAGCGCCGAGGTGGCGGCGTGAGCGCCGGGGGCGACCGCGCCCAGCCCGTCCCGCCGTCGATGGTGCTGCGCCCCGACGACATCGAGCGCTTCGACCGCGGCAACGGAGTCGCGACGATTCCGTTCGTCGGCAGGTGGAACTGCGAGCACAACCGCGTCACCACCGGGATGACGGTCTTCTCGCCCGGCACGGGCATCCCGCTGCACTCGCACAACGTGGAGGAGACCGTCCTCGTGTTCGCGGGCGAGGCGACGGCCGTCGTCGGCGACGACGAGTTCGACCTGGTCGCCGGCCAGGCGACCTGGGTCCCCGCCGGCGTCCCGCACTGCTTCCGCAACCGCGGCGACGGGCCGATGACCATCTACTGGGTCTACGGCGGCCGCGACGTCACCCGCACCGTCACCGCCACGGGCGAGACCTTCGAGCACCTGTCGGACAGCGACCGCGGCGCCGGCCCCGTGCGCCCGGGCGACGGCGCGAGCCGGTCGTGACCGCCGGCCGCTCCTACCGGCTCGGCCTGATGCCCGGCGACGGCATCGGTCCGGAGATCGTCCCCGCCTCGGTGCGCGTGGTCGACGCGGCCCTGGCCGCCGCCGGGGCCGAGCCCGTCGCCTGGCAGGAGCTGCCCCTGGGGGCATCGGCCATCGAGCAGCACGGCAGCGCCATCCCGGCTGCCACCGTGGAGGCGCTCGCGGGCCTCGACGGCTGGCTGCTGGGGCCGCACGACAGCGCCGCCTACCCCGAGCCGCACCGGTCGGCGCTCAATCCCAGTGGCGCCATCCGCAAGCGCTTCGACCTCTACGCCAACATCCGGCCGGCGCGCGCCTTCGAGGGTGGTCGCGCGATCGCACCGGACACCGACCTGGTGGTGGTCCGCGAGAACACCGAGGGCTTCTACGCCGACCGCAACACGCATGCCGGCACCGGCGAGTACATGCCGACGGCGGACGTCGCGATCGCGATGGGCGTCTTCACCCGGCCGGCGATCGAGCGCATCGCGCACACCGCGTTCGCGCTGGCCCGCCGGCGCCGCAAGCGGCTGACGATCGTGCACAAGGCGAACGTGCTCCGGCTGAGCTCCGGCCTGTTCAAGCAGGTCTGCCTCGAGGTGGCCGAGGGCTACCCCGACGTCGAGGTCGACGACGTCCACGTCGACGCCATGACGGTGCACCTGCTGCGCCGGGCGGCCGACTTCGACGTCGTCGTGGCGGAGAACATGTTCGGCGACATCCTGTCGGACCTGGCCGGTGAGCTGGCCGGCTCGCTCGGCATCGCCCCGTCGGTCAACGCCTCGGACGACCGGTGCATGGCCCAGGCCGCGCACGGCTCAGCGCCCGATATCGCCGGTCAGGGACTGGCCAACCCCGTCGCGATGATGTTGTCCGCCGCCATGCTCCTGGACTGGCTGGCCACCCGGTACGGCGACGAGCGGGCGGCCGACGCCGCGGTGCGGATCGAGGAGGGCGTCCGGGCGGCCGTGCGGGCGGGCGTGAGCACCCGCGACCTCGGCGGCGGCGCCTCGACCGAGGAGTTCACCGACGACGTCGTGGTGCGGGTCGCCGGGCCGCCCGCGCGCTGACCCCGCGGCCGCCCTCACGTGCTGCGGCCGCCGTCCACGGCGAGCCGCCGGGCGGCGACCCCCACCACCGCGAGCGCTGCGGCGGTCGCGCACAGCACGCCGGCGGCACCCACTCCCGCGGCGACGAGCCCCACGGTGCTGGGGATGAGCACCTGGCCGAGCCGGTTGCCGGTGAGCCGGAGGGACATCGCGCGTCCACGGAGCCCCGACGGCGCCACCTCGGCGAGCCAGGACATGGTGAGCGGCTGGCCGACCCCGAGGCCCAGTCCGAGCAGGACCACCACCACCGTCATGGCGACCACCGGCAGCGGCGCGGCGAGCACCGCCATCGAGACCGCGGAGAGCGCCACGCTCGTGACCATCAGC
Organism: Blastococcus sp. SYSU DS0541; assembly: GCF_054050875.1. Lineage (NCBI taxonomy): Bacteria > Bacillati > Actinomycetota > Actinomycetes > Geodermatophilales > Geodermatophilaceae > Blastococcus > Blastococcus sp. SYSU DS0541. Next base: position 150,271 of record NZ_JBJHAD010000009.1, read on the forward strand.
CGGCGGCGGCCGACCCGCGCCACGAGCCGGCCGAGGAACAACCGGGAGGTCATCGAGGCGACCGCGCGCAGCGTGAGCAGCAGCCCGACCACCCCGGCGGCCAGCCCGCGGTCGGCACCGAGGGCCGGCAGGTAGACGAGGGTGATGTCGACGGCGGCCAGGACGACGCAGCTGACCAGCAGCGCGCGGAGCAGCCCCGGCAGCCGCAGCAGGGTCGCCATGCCGCCGTTCTCGGCCGGGCCGCCGGCGATCTCCCGGCCAGGCAGGCGCAGGAACGCCGTGCAGAGCAGCAGGACGACCCCCAGCGCCGTGGCCGTCAGGAAGATGGGGGTGGTGTCGGGCAGGGCGCCGTCCCCTCCGATGAGCGTGATGAGCGCGGGACCGATGGCCTGGCCCAGCGAGGCCGCGAAGGTGTAGTAGCCGAAGGCCGTGTCGAAGCGGCCGGGCCCGGCGGTGTTGGCGACGGCGGCCTGCTGGCCGACCACCGACAGCAGGTGGCCCGTGCCCAGCACGACGCTGCCCAGCACGAGCCCGGCGGCGCCGCCCCGGCCGGTGGCGAAGACCGCGCCGGAGAGCGCCAGGAGCACGGCGCCGACCAGCGTCACCCGTCGCTCGCCGAACCGGTCGGTCGCCTGCCCGGACGGCACCGCCAGGAGCAGCGGGACGACGGCGAAGGAGGCGGTGAGCGCGCCCAGCCAGGCGGTGGGGACGTCGAGCTCGAGGGCGCGGTAGGCCGAGGTCGGGCGGAGCACGAAGGTGATGACCTGGGTGAGTGCGGAGTGCAGCAGGAGCAGGCCCAGCACGCGGCGCCCCGGGGCGGTCACCGCGGCGGCTCGGGGTTGCCCAGGCGGCCCAGCGACCGGGCGCCCAGGCTGGTGTCGACGTGGCGGCGCATCAGCTCCCCGGCGGCCTCGGCGTCGCCGTCGCGGACGGCCTCGTAGAGCAGCCGGTGCTCGGTGGCCCGGGCGGCGCGCTCCTCGTCGCTGCGACCGGCTTCGAGGCCGTGCCTGCGGTAGCGGTCCGTCTTCACCCAGAGCCCGTCGAGGGTCTGCACGAGCAGCGCGTTCCGCGAGGCGCGGTGGATGGCGGCGTGGAATCGGTGGTGGCTCTCCAGCTCGCCCACCGAGGGGGAGGCGCTCAGCGTCTCCAGCCCGTCCAGCGCCGCCCGCAGCTCAGTCAGGTCCTCGTCGGTGCGGCGGCGGGCGGCCAGCGAGGCCGCGAGCGGGTCGAGGGTCTGCCGGAGCTCCAGCAGGTCGCGGGCCTCGGCGGCCTCCAGCGGCCGCACCCGCGCGTCCCGGTGCGCGTCGAGCTCGACCAGCCCCTCCTGCTTCAACCGTCGCAGCGCCTCGCGCAGGGGAGTGGTGCTCATCCCGATCGTGCGGGCCAGCGCGGCCTGCGGAAGGACGTCCCCCGGGGCCAGCTCCCCCGACAGGATCAAGCCGCGGACCCGTGTGTAGGCGAGGTCGCTCTTGGTCGCGTACTCCGCGCCGGCGTCGCTCATCGGTCTCCTCTCGTTGCGTTATAGGCTATAACGGTGCTGCGAGAGGTCCCATGACGCCGACCCGAGAGCGAGCGACCAGATGACCGACCCGACGGGCAACCCCGCGACGACCGACGTCTCCGACGCCCACCCGGAGGCGCAGGTCTGCGATCCGGTCTTCCAGATCTTCGGCGGGGCCGTCGCCTTCAGCGGGCGCATCGCGACCGTGAAGGTCTTCGAGGACAACACCCTGGTCAAGGAGGCCGTCGAGGGCCCGGGCGAGGGGCGGGTGCTGGTCGTCGACGGAGGCGGGTCGCGACGGTGCGGGCTGGTCGGCGGCAACCTGGCGGTCTCCGCGGCGACCAACGGCTGGGCCGGGATCGTCGTCAACGGGTGCATCCGGGACGCCGACGAGCTGGCCGGGCAGCCGCTCGGCGTCCGGGCGCTGGCGGCCATGCCGCGCAAGAGCCAGCGAGGTCTGCACTCGGGCCGCGCCGGCGTCCCGGTGGCCTTCGCCGGTGTGGTGTTCCGTGACGGCGAGTGGCTCTGCGCCGACCGCGACGGGATCGTCGTCCTGCCCGAGGCTCCCGCGGCGTCCTGAGCAGGCCGGTCCCCGGCCGGCGCGGGAAGGGTGCCGCGCCGGCCGGGGACCTCCGGTCAGCGGGCGGAGACGCCCCTGGCCACCTCGCTCGGCCGCTGCTGCTCACCGGCGTAGGAGCTGATCGCGACGAGCGCGCCGGTGAGGGCCGGGATGACCCACTGCAGCGTGTCGAGCTGTTGCTGGGCGGCGGCGAGGTCGGCCCGCGCGGCCTTGGTGAGCTTGCTGGGCCGGGTGCCGGACTTCGAGGGCACCGAGCCCGCGTCCGAGATGCGCTGCCCGAGCACCCGGCTGTACGCGGTGGCGCCCAGCGCCGCGGCGGTGACGAGGGTCTTGAGGGTCGACATCCCGGCGACGCCCTCCTGGGCGGCCACGCGCTGCCTGTTCGCCTGCAGCTGGCCGACGCTGCCGACCAGGTGGGCGCCGATGGCGACGAGGTTGACCGGGGTCCAGCGGTCCCAGCCCGCGTTGGCCACGCGCCCGGTGGCCGCGTCGTCGCCGGCCTCGCCCGCGGCGGCGTTCAAGGCGACCGCGTTGGCCAGGGTTCCGCCGAACCAGGCGGAGAGGCCGAGGTCGTGCAGCGAGCGGGAGAGGGTGTTGCGGGCCATGTCGGCTCCTCAGGAGTTGGCGGTGGGTCCGCCGTCCCTACCCCCGGCACCCGGCCGCATGCCGGTCGTGCACGACCGGCCCGGCCACGGCGGCTCCACGCTCAGCGGCGGCGCAGCACGCGCGCCAGCCGGTGCTTCCGGCCCGCGGTGAGCTCGGCGGCGGCCGGGGCCGGCGTCTCCGGCTCGGGGGCGGCCGCGGCCCGCTCGTGCAGCCGGGCCCGCACGTCGTCCGGGGTGCAGGCACGGCGCTGCCGCTCGTCGCGGGCGAGCACGACGCCGCCGGCGGTCACTCCCGCGAGGCCGGCCAGTCCGAGCAGCTTCCAGAGGCGCACGTCCGTAACGTAGCGGCCCGTGCCCGATCTCTCCCTGGACGCCGCGGTCGACCTGACGCGCACCGGCGACGTCTGGGTCTTCCGCGGCCCCTCGCTCGCCGACCGCGCCATCCGCGCGGTCACCAACGCGCCGGTGAACCACGTCGGCATGGCGGTGGTGCTGGAGGACCTGCCCCCGCTGCTGTGGCACGCCGAGCTCGGGAAATCGCTGCCCGACGCGTGGAGCGGCACCCACCAGCGCGGCGTCCAGCTGCACGACCTGCGCGACGCCGTCCTCACCTGGCGCGGCCGGTACGGGCAGCGGGCGTGGCTGCGGCAGCTCGTCGGCCCGGCCGAGGACGGCGGGGTGACCCCGGCGATGGAGGATGCCGTGCTGCGGACCATCGCCCGCCTCGACGGGCGGCCGTTCCCGACCACCCGCGGCCTGGTGCGCGGCTGGGTGAACGGCCGGCTGCGGCGGCGGACCGCGGCGGAGACCGTCTTCTGCGCCGAGCTGGTGGCGGCCACCTACACGGCGATGGGGCTGCTGCCCGGCGACCGCCCGCTCAACGCCTACGACCCCGGGAGCTTCTGGTCCGGCGACGACCTGCCGCTGCTCCAGGGCGCCCGCCTCGGGCCGGAGATCCCGGTGGACGTGCCGGTCGCCTGACCGCCGGGCCTCCGAGGTCCTCGCCGGGAGCAGGTGGGGTGCCGGGGGCGCTCCCCCTCTGCCCCGTGGGGGTGGGCAGAGGGAGAGCGCCCTGCAGACCCCTCAGGCGGTCGCCCGGGCCGCCGGCTCGCCCAGGTGCAGCACCGTGTCGCCGGGGCGCTCGACGTCGTCGTCGTGGGTGACGCAGACGACCACCCGTCCGGCGAGCGCGGCGCGCAGGTCGCGCAGCAGCGCCGCGGCGGTCGGGGCGTCCAGGTGGGCGGTCGGCTCGTCGAGCAGGACCACGTCCCGGTCGGCCAGCAGGGCGCGCGCCGCGGCCAGCCGCCGCCGCTCGCCGCCGGAGAGCGCCGTGCCGCCCGCCCCGACGGGGGTGTCCAGGCCGTCGGGCAGCGTGGCCAGCAGCCCGGCGAGGCCGGTCGCGGTCAGCGCTGCGCGCATCCGCGCCTCGCCTTCTGGCCCGCCGAGGACGCCGCGCGGTGCGGCCGTCGCCAGGTTGGCGCGGATGGAGGAGGCGAAGACGTGCGCCTCCTGCGGCAGCCAGGCCAGCCGGGCGCGGAGGTCGTCGCCGAGGAGCCGGTCGGCGGGCACGTCGTCGACCGCGTAGCTGCCCGCCCGGGGGCGCAGCGAGGCCATGAGCACGGCGAGGAACGTCGACTTGCCCGTGCCCGACGGGCCGCGCACGACCAGCCACCCCTCGCCGGCCGCCGCACGGGCGTCGATCCCGCGGAGCACGTCGGGTCCGCCGGGCCAGCCGGCGACGAGCGCCTCGGTGCGCAGCGACCGGACGTGGGTCGGGGCGGGCAGCGGCTCGGCGGGCTCGGCGGCGACGGGGGCGGTGAGGACGGCGTCGATGCGGGCGCGCGCGTCGGCGAGGGCGCCGCGGCGCTGCAGGGCCGCGACCAGCCCGGCCAGCGGCTCGGCCAGCGCCAGCGGCGCGAGGGCGACCACGGCCAGCGCGGGCCCGGCGAGCCCACCGGCCGAGGCGACGACGGTGCCGAGGACCGCGGCCAGCCCGGTGCCCAGCACCACCAGCCCGTTGCCGACGGCGGCGGCGCGGTCCCGGGTGCGGGCGCGGCCGCCCTGGCGCGCGGCGGCCGCGTCGAGCTCCGCGGCGGCCCGGGCGGCCAGCCCGTGCGCCCGCAGGTCGGCCAGCCCCTCGAGCACGGTGCCGGTCTCCCGCAGCGCCGCGACGCGCAGCGTGCTCTCCGCGCGGGCGGCGCCGGCGTCCAGCCCGCGGTGCGCGAGCAGGACGGCGCCGACCGTGAGCGCCAGGACGGCGGCCACCAGGCCCGCGGCGGCGGCGTCGACCAGCGCCAGCACCGCGACGGTGACGGCGGGCACCGTGGCGGCGACCAGCAGCGGGGGCCGGACCCGCACGCCGAGGTCCTGCACCACGCCGACGTCGCCGACGACCCGGGCCAGGGCCGATCCGGGCGTGCGGTCGGCGGCCAGCCCCTGGGCGGCCAACGCGCGCCAGACCCGCACCCGCAGGCCGGCGGCCTCCCGCAGGGCGGCGTCGTGGGCGGAGAGCCGCTCGAGCCAGCGGAGCACCGCCCGGGCCAGGCCGAAGAAGCGGACCCCGGCGGTGGCGACCAGGAGGGTGAGCACCGGGGGCATCTCCGCCGCCCGCACGATGAGCCAGCCCGAGGCCGCCGTCAGCGCCACACCCGCCCCGGAGGCGAGCACCCCGGCCAGCACCGCGCGGCGCAGGGCGCCCGCCGCGGGGGCCGGCGTCGTCGCCTCCGGCACGGGGTCCGCGGCGGCGGGACGCGCCGGCCGCACCGGGGGGGCGGTTGTGACGGGAGGTCCGGCGACCGCCGGCGCGGGGAGGTCGACGGTGCGGTCGGCGAGGCCGGCGAGCACCGGGTCGTGCGTGACCAGCACGGTGGTGACCGTGCCGCGCAGCGAGGCCAGGACGGCGGCGACCAGCCCGCGGGCGTCGTCGTCCAGGTGCGCCGTCGGCTCGTCCAGCAGCAGCAGCCGGGCGCCGCGGCGGACCCGCACCAGGGCCCGGGCGAGCGCCACCCGCTGCAGCTCGCCGGGGGAGAGCGACTCCGGCGCCCGCCCGGCCAGGTCGGTGGCCTCGAGCCGGCCGAGCGCCTCGACGACGTAGGCCTCGGCGACGATCTCGTCCACGCCCGGCTCCGCGGCGGCGTGCCGGCGCAGCTCGTCGGCGACGGTCGCACCGGTGGTGCGCGGGAACTGGGGCACCACCGCGACCGGGCCGCCGGTGGCGAGCGAGCCGGCGACGCGGGCTCCCGGGTCGGTGAGCCCGGCCAGGGCGGCCAGCAACGTGGACTTGCCCGACCCGCTGGGCCCGCGGAGCGCCACCAGCTCCCCGGGGTGGACGACGAGGTCGGTCGGCGGCAGGGCCGGCGCGGTGCGGCCGGGGTAGGCGACCGTCAGCCCGGCGACCGCGACGTCGGCGCCGCGCGGGTCGTCGTCGCCCGGCGCCGGGGCGGCGCCGGCGTCGGCGGGCGCGGCCAGCACCGCGCGCGCCTCGGCGGCGGCGAGGGCGGCGTCCTCCGCGGCGTGGTGGGCGGCGCCGAGCGCCCGCAGCGGGGCGAACGCCTCGGGGGCGAGCAGCAGCGCCGTGAGGCCGACGCCCAGGGCGATGTGCCCCTCGACCAGCCGGACGCCCACGGTGACCGCCACGAGGGCGACCGAGAGGGTGGCGATCAGCTCGAGCACGAGGGCGGAGAGGAAGGCGATCCGCAGCGTGGACAGCGTGCGGGTGCGGTGCGCCTCGCCGAGCGCCGCGAGCGCGGCCGTCTGCTCGGCGGCCCGGCCGAGCCCGACGAGCACGGGCAGGCCGCGCACGAGCTCGGCGACGTGGGCGGCGATCCGGTCCAGCGCCCGCGCGGAGCCGGCCGTCGCGTCCTGGGTGTGCTTGCCGACCAGCACCATGAAGACCGGCACGAGCGGGAGGGTGGCCGCGACGAGCACCGCGGAGAGCAGGTCGGTCCACGCCAGCGCCAGCAGCAGCGCCGGCGGCACGACGATCGTCTGCGCGAGCGCCGGCAGGTAGCTCGCCAGCGCGGGCCCGAGGTCGTGCAGGCGGGTGGTGGCGAGCACCGCGGCCGGTGCGGGCCCGCCGGCCGCGGCGACCGCGGCGGGCGAGGTGGCCAGCCGGCCCAGCAGCCGCCGGCGGAGCACCTCCTCGGCCCGGCGCGCGTCCCGGGCGGCCACCGCCTCGCCGAGGCTGCCGGCGGCGGCCCGCACCGCGACGCCCGCCGCCGCGAGCGCGAGCGGCACGGTCGGGGAGCCCTCGGCGAGCCCGCTCGCGCGGGCGACCGCGTGCGCGAGCCCGGCGGCCAGGAGCACCAGGCCGGTGGCCTGGACGAGGGCCGCCAGCGCGGCCCGGACCAGGGCGCCGGGAAGGCCCGGCACCCCGGCCAGCGCGGCGAGCGGGCCCCGCGGGGCGTCGGCGCGGGCACTCATGCCGGCAGCTCGCTCGGCGCGGGGGCGTCCCCGCTGCGGGGGGCGTCCTCGTGCTGCGGCTCGGCGGTCAGCCGCTTGCGGAAGACCCAGTACGTCCACGCCTGGTAGGCCAGCACGACCGGCAGCCCGACGGCGGCCGCCCACGTCATCACGGTGAGCGTGTAGTCGCTGACCGACGCCTCGGCGATCGTCACGTCGAAGGCCGGGTCGATCGTCGAGGGGACGACGACGGGGTAGGCGGCGCCGAAGATGGTCGCGGCCGAGCTGACGAGCATCACCGCCCAGCCGGCGAACGCCTGGCCCTCCCGGTCGACGCGGATGCGCGCCCAGGTGACCAGGACGGCCAGCGCGCCGACGACCCACAGCACCGCGGTGACCGACGTCCCGGCGCGCAGGTGCACCCAGCCCGCCCAGGCCAGCAGCGGCAGGGCCGCCACCGGCGACCAGCGCAGGGCGAAGGCCCGGGCGCGCAGCCGGACGTCGCCGTCGGTCTTCAGCGCCAGGAACAGCGCGCCGTGCACCACCGAGAAGGCGAGCACCGCGACCGCGCCGAGCAGCGCCGCCCAGCCCACGCCGGCGAAGCTGCCGCCCACGCGGATGCCGTCGCCGTCGATCGGGAGACCCAGCGTGGTGGTGCCGAGCGCCGCGCCCACGCCGAGTGCGGCGATCAGCGACCCGACCGTGATCACGTGCGTCCAGGTGCCGTCCCAGCGGGGGTCGTGCGACTGGTGCCGCCACTCGAAGGCGACCGCGCGGATGATCAGCCCGAAGAGCACGAAGACGAACGGCAGGTACAGCGCCGGTAGCCAGGTGGCGTACCAGCCGGGGAAGGCGGCGAACACCGCTCCGGCGGCGGTGATCAGCCACACCTCGTTGCCGTCCCACAGCGGGCCGATGCTGCGCAGCATCAGGTGCCGATCGGCGGTCCGGCGGCCCAGCACCGGCAGCAGCGCGGCGACACCGAAGTCGAAGCCCTCCAGGAGCAGGAAGCCGATCCACAGCACGGCGACGGCGGCGAACCACAGGGTCTGCAGGTCCATGACGGGTTCCTCGGGGTCTGCCGGTGGGGGTCAGTAGGCGAACTGGAGGACGTCGTCGTCGGCGCGGCGGCCACCGCCGGCGCCACCGGCGTCCCCGTCGGGGCCCTCGCGACGCTCGTCGTCCCGGCCGGTGCCGATCGGCGGCGTGGTGCTGGTGTCCCCCGCGGTGATGCCCGACCGGATGAACGTGGTGATCAGCCAGAGCTCGATCACCGCGAGCACGCCGTAGACGAGGGTCAGCGCGCCCAGCGAGGTCCAGACCTCCGCGGGGGTGACCCCGGGGGAGACCGCCTGCGCCGTGAAGAACCAGATCTGGTCGTCGACCGGCACGTCCGGGTTGGGGACGACGACGAAGGGCTGGCGGCCCATCTCGGTGAAGATCCACCCCGAGGCGTTGGCCACGAAGGGCGCGCCCACGGCCGCCAGCGAGCCGTACACGCCGATCCGGGAGGTCGGCACCCGGCCGCGCCGCGTCGACCAGAGCGCGTAGGCGGCCACCCCTGCCGAGACCGCGCCCATGCCGATCATCAGCCGGAAGCTCCAGTAGGTGACCGCGAGCACCGGCTGGTAGTCCACCGGCTCCCCGGCCAGGGTGCCGAAGCGCGACGGGTCGTCGGGGTAGGTGGCGCCGTAGACCTCGGAGTACCGCTCCTGGAGCTCGTTGACGCCCGGTACCTCGCTGGTGAAGTCGCCGTGCGCGAGGAAGGAGAGCAGGCCCGGCACGGTGATCGAGTGGACGTCGTCGCACTCGTTGGAGCCCAGCTTGTTCCAGGCGAAGATCGAGAAGGACGCCGGCGCCTCGGTGTCGCACAGCGCCTCGGCCGAGCTCATCTTCAGCGGCTGCTGGTGGTACATCAGCTTGGCCTGCCAGTCGCCGGTGGCCGCGACCAGGACGAAGGCCGCGAGGGACACCCAGCCGCCGATCCGGACGGAGCGGCGCCACACCCCGTGGTCGATCTCGTCGGCCGGCTTCCCGGCCAGCTTCCGCCGGCGCAGGTGGTAGAGCCCGACGCCGACCAGCAGGGCGCCGGCCACCATGAGCGCGGCGACGATCGTGTGGGTGAAGGCGGCCAGCGCGGTGTTGTTGGTGAGCACGGCGAGGAAGTCGACCTGCACCGGCCGGCCGGTCGCGTCGTCGGCGACGACCCCGACCGGGTGCTGCATCCACGAGTTGGCCGCGATGATGAAGTACGCGCTGACCGTCGAGCCGATCACCGCCGCCCAGAGCGTCGCGAGGTGCAGCTTCTTCGGGATCCGGCCCCAGCCGAAGATCCACAGGCCGAGGAAGGTCGACTCGAGGAAGAAGGCGAGCAGCGCCTCGAGGGCCAGCAGCGAGCCGAAGACGTCGCCCACGAAGCGGGAGTACTCGCTCCAGGCCAGCCCGAACTGGAACTCCTGGACCAGGCCGGTGGCGACCCCGAGGACGAAGTTGATCAGGAAGATCTTGCCCCAGAAGCGGGTCATCCGGAGCCACTCGGGGTTGTCGGTGCGCACCCACGTGGTGTGCATGACCACCAGCAGGATCCCCAGGCCGATGGTCAGCGGGACCATCATGAAGTGGTAGACGGTCGTGATCCCGAACTGCCAGCGAGCGATGTCCAGGACGTCCACGGCCCGGGTCCCTTCTGCGGTCTACTATCGACATCGTCATTTCTACGCCTCGTAGAAGACCTTTTCTACGACACGTAGAAGAGTCGGGTGTGATCTGCCGGACAGGAGAGCGATGGCCTCGCTGGGGGAGCTGGAGCGCGCCGTCATGGAGCGGCTGTGGGCCGCGGACGGCCCGGTGGCGGCGACCCTGCTGCGCGACGGGCTGGCCGACCGCGGGCTCGCGCTGACCACCGTCCACACGGTGCTGAGCAGGCTGGAGCAGAAGGGTTTCGTCGTCCACGACGAGGCCCGCCCGCGCCGCTTCTCGGCGCGGACCAGCCGCGAGGAGCACGCCGCCGAGGTGATGCGCGAGGTGCTGGGGCAGGCCGCCGACCGGCAGGCCGTGCTGGCCCGCTTCGTCGGTGCCGTCGACGCCGACGAGGCCCGGATGCTGCGCGACCTGCTGGCCGCCGCCGGTACCGACGACGCCCCTCAGGGCTGACCCGGGACCCGCCCGGTGCTGCCCACCACCGCCGCGCTCCTCGCCGTCCTCGCCGCGCTGCTGGCCTGGCCGGTGCCCGCGCTGCTCGCCCGCGCCACCTGGCCCCGGCGCGACCCGCTGGTCGCGCTGCTCTGCTGGCAGGCGATCGGGCTCGCCGGCGGGCTGTCGATCATCGGCGCGCTGCTGGTGCACGGGCTGGCGCCCTGGGGGCACTCGCTGCCCGAGGCGCTGTGGACGGTGCTGCACGGCCGGGCCGCGACGGAGGCGGTGCGGGGTGACCACTGGGTCGCGCTGACCCTCGCCGGGGTGCTCGCGTTCGAGCTGGTCGGCGTGCTGGTGCTCTCGTGGGTGCGCATCGCCCGCACCCGGCGCCGCCACCGGGCGCTGCTGGAGCTGGTGGTGCAGCCGGCCCCCGAGCCCGACGCCCGGCTGCTCGAGCACCCCGTGCCCGTGGCCTTCTGCATCCCGGGCGCCCGGCCGCTGCTGGTGCTCTCCTCCGGCATGGTCGCCGAGCTCGACGGGGACCAGCTGGCCGCCGTCGTCGCGCACGAGCGGGCCCACCTCGGCGAGCGCCACCACCTGCTGCTGCTGCCCTTCGTGGCCTGGAAGGCGGCGCTGCCGGTGCTGCCGGCGGCCGAGCGGGCCTACGGGGCGGTCCGCGAGCTGGTCGAGATGCGGGCGGACGACGTGGCCCTGGGCTCGCTGCGCGGCTCCGCTCCGCGCCGCACGCTGGCGGAGGCGATCGTCGCGGCCGCGGGGGGTGCCGGCGGGGTGCCGACCGGGGCCCTCGCGGTGGCCGGGCCCGGGGTCCGGGCCCGGGTGGTCCGGCTGCTGGAGCCGGCCGACCCGCTCCCGCCCGCGGCGCGCGCGGCGGCGCTGGCCGCCGCAGTCCTGCTACTGCTGGTGCCGACCGCGCTGCTGCTGCTCCCCGCGGTCTGAGGTGCGGTCGGCGCCTCAGCGCTGCTGGTAGGCCAGCAGGTGCCCGCGCAGGTACGTCAGGTGCTCGATCATCGCCTCCTCGGCGGCGGCGGGGTCCTGGTCGGCGAGCGCGCGGACGATCCGCTGGTGCTGCCGGACGGTGGTCCGCCCGACCTCGGGGGAGAGGTCCAGGTAGTGCACCGGTTCGGTCTCCAGGTGCAGCGCGCTCACGAACGAGGCGAGCACCCGGTTGCCCGACGCCCGGGCGATGGCCCCGTGGAACTGCTCGTCCAGCGCCGGGACGCGCGGGTCCTCCACGGAGATGGACTTCTGCAGGGCCACGACGTCGCGGAGCTCCTGCAGGTCCTCCTCGGTGCGGTGGACGGCCGCCAGCCGGACGGCCGGCACCTCGAGGTGCTGCCGGACCAGCGCGACCTCCTCGAACTCGATCCCGCCGAGCGCCAGCAGGTGGTGCACGGAGTCGACGAGGGCGCTGCGCAGCGCGGAGTGGTCGATCTGGCGGACGAAGCTGCCGCCCCCGGCGCCGGGGGTCGTGGTGATCAGGTTCTGCGTGGACAGCGACCGCAGCGCCTCGCGCACGGTGGTGCGGCTGACCGCGAACTGCCGCGCGAGCTCGACCTCGCCGGGCAGCCGGTCGCCCGGGCGCAGCGAGCCGGAGAGGATGGCCGCCTTGATCTGGTCCTCGACCTGCTGGCGTGGCCGGAGCACCTTCTTGCCGATGCTGCCGCGCACCGCCACGGATTCCGCCACTGCGTCCCCTCGTCTGCCAGGGCCACCCCGTCCCGGGCGCCCGGCGGGGGAGCTTGCGTTTCGGCGCTGTTGATCATACGTCCGCCGAGGGGTGGGGGGGGGGGGGGGGGGGGCGGGGGGCCCCCCCGCGGGGGGCGCGGGGGGGGGGGGGGGGGGCGGGGGGGGGGGGGGGGGGGGGGGGGGGGGGGGGGG